>NZ_JBFUCO010000002.1:48835-495654 GCF_056405215.1 Arthrobacter sp. P1_H7
GGACCGGGGAGGGGATTAGATTCCCCTCGAGATGACCTCTTTGGTCTGGGTCGTCTCGTCGGCCTTGATCTCGCTGCTGCGGCCGAAGTTCTTCATCAGCATGCCGACGATCGATGTCTTGCCCTGGGTCTTGTTGTAGACGTCGAACGCGACGGCGATCAGGAGCACGAGGCCCTTGATGATCTGGGTGAGGTCGGCGCCGACGCCGAGCAGCTGCAGGCCGTTGTTCAGGACGGCCATGACCAGGCCGCCGATGATCGAGCCGATCACGGTGCCCACGCCGCCGGTGACCGCGGCGCCGCCGATGAAGACGGCCGCGATGGCGTCCAATTCCCAGCCGACGCCGTCGAACGGTCCCGAGGCGGTGGAGCGGCCGACGAAGATCATGCCGGCGAGGCCGGCCAGGAAGGACATGTTCATCATGACCAGGAAGTTGACCTTCTTGGACTGGACGCCGGAGAGCTCCGCAGCGTGCCGGTTGCCGCCGACCGCGTAGATATGGCGGCCGATGACGGTCTTGGAGGAGATGAAGCCGTAGACGATGATGAGGACGGCGAGGATCAGGCCCGGCACCGGGAAGGACGTGCCCGGACGGCCGGTGGCGAAGAGGTACGTCGCGTAGAGGATGGCGCCGCAGACCAGCACCAGTTTGAGAACCATGACCCAGGCTTCAGGGACCTCGGCGCCGAGCTTCTTGGCGTTGCGGCGGGACCGGATCTCGCTGAAGATTACGAACGCGACGGCGAGCAGGCCGATCAGCATGGTGGGGTTGTTGTAGCCGGTCTTCGGGCCGAGCTCGGCCAGGTAGCCGGAGCCGATGTACTGGAAATCCGCCGGGACCGGGATGGTGTTCGACTTGCCGACGAACTGGTTGGCGCCGCGGAAGATCAGCATGCCGGACAGCGTCACGATGAACGCGGGAATGCCGACGTAGGCCACCCAGAATCCCTGCCAGGCGCCGATCAGCACGCCGAGCCCCAGCCCCATCAGGACGCCGATGTACCAGGGCATGCCCCAGTCGCGGATGAAGAGTGACACGCAGACACCCACGAAGGCCGCAACGGAACCGACCGAGAGGTCGATGTGCCCGGCGATGATGACCAGCACCATGCCGATGGCGAGGATCAGGATGTAGGAGTTGCCGTTGAAGAGGTTGATGACGTTGCCCGATGTGAGCGTGCGGCCCTCCGTGAAAATCTCGAAGAACACGATCAGCGCAACCAGGGCGAAGATCATGCCGAATTGGCGGGTGTTGCCGCCAAAGAGCTTCTTGAGCGCGTTCATTGTTTCAGTCCTTGTGTCCGGGGTGTTCGGATTGTTCTGGTTTGTCCCAAAGGGTCAAGCGGTCTTGCGGGCGGACGTCATGAGTTTCATGAGGCTTTCCTGGCTGGCTTCGTCCTTGTTCAGCACGCCGGTGATGGCGCCTTCGAAAATCGTGTAGATCCGGTCCGAGAGGCCCAGCAGCTCGGGCAGCTCCGAGGAAATGACGATCACGGCCTTGCCCTCGTTGGCCAGCTTCTGGATGATGCCGTAGATCTCGTACTTGGCGCCGACATCGATCCCGCGGGTGGGCTCGTCCAGGATCAGCACGTCCGGGTCGGTGAACATCCATTTCGCCAGCACGACCTTCTGCTGGTTGCCGCCGGAGAGCTTCGCGACGCCTTCCTCCACGGAGGGCGTCTTGGTCCGCAGCGACTTCCGGTATTCCTCCGCGACGGCGTATTCCTTGTTGGCGTCCACCACGAAGTTCTTGCTGATCTTGCGCAGGTTTGCCGAGACTGTGGTGGCCTTGATGTCATCCAGCAGGTTCAGGCCCAGGGACTTGCGGTCCTCGGTGACGTAGCCGAGCCCGGCGTCGATCGCCTGGCGGACACTCTTGAGCTGCAGTTCCTTGCCGTCTTTGTAGACATGGCCCGAGATGAAGCGGCCATAGGAACGCCCGAACACGGACCGCGCCAGCTCGGTGCGTCCGGCGCCCATCAGGCCCGCGAAGCCGACGATCTCGCCCCGGCGGACGAAGAAGCTGGAGTTCTTGCAGACCAGGCGGTCCTGGATCTGCGGGTGCCCGACGTTCCAGTTCTTCACCTCGAAGAGGACCTCGCCGATCTTCGGCTCGTGGTCCGGGAACCGGGATTCCAGCGTCCGGCCCACCATGCCCTTGATGATGCGGTCCTCGTCGACGCCGTCGGCCTTGACGTTCAGGGTCTCGATCGACTTGCCGTCGCGGATGATCGTGATCTCATCCGCGATCTGTTCGATCTCGTTGAGCTTGTGCGAAATGATGATCGACGTGATTCCGCGGCCCTTGAGGCCCAGCATGAGGTCCAGCAGGTGCTGGGAGTCGGACTCGTTCAGCGCCGCCGTGGGCTCGTCGAGGATCAGGAGCTTGACCGACTTGTTCAGGGCCTTGGCGATCTCGACCAGCTGCTGCTTGCCGACGCCGATCTCCTTGATGGGGGTCTCCGGGTCCTCCCGCAGCCCCACCCGGGCCAGCAGTTCGGTGGACCGGGTCCGGGCTTGGGCCCAATCGATCACGCCGCGCTTGGTGGGCTCGTTGCCGAGGAAGATGTTCTCCATGATCGACAGTTCGGGGATGAGCGCGAGTTCCTGGTGGATGATCACGATTCCGGCGTGCTCGCTGGCCCGGATGTCCTTGAACTCCTGGACCTCGTTCTGGTAAACGATGTCGCCGCTGTAAGTGCCGTAGGGGTACACCCCCGAGAGCACCTTCATCAGGGTCGATTTCCCGGCGCCGTTCTCACCGCAGATGGCGTGGATCTCGCCGGCCTTCACCCGCAGGCTCACATCGGCCAAAGCTTTAACGCCGGGGAACTCCTTGGTGATGGAGCGCATCTCGAGGATTAGCGGATCACTGTGCGTGTTGAGGGACGTCATCTGCCCTTACGCCTCCAATGCATGACTTCGTTGTCCGCCCCTGCAAACCGCAGGGCCGTCTGATGGAAAAGTAAACTGGATCACAGCCCTTGTCGTCAAGTCTTTAACGCAACGGGCACATAACGAAATGGTTAGTTTCGCCGGATTCCGGCGTGCTGGAAGACCAAAGCCGTGGCTCCGAGGGCCTCGGCCCGGTCGCCCAGGGACGACATCGTGAGGGTGGTTGTCTCGCCGATGACCGGCACCGCGTGGCGGATCAGGCCGCGCCGGATCGGGTCCAGCAGCAGCTGGCCGAGGCCCGCCAAGGGGCCGCCGACCACAATGACTTCGGGGTTGATCAGGTTCGCCACGTTGCCCAGCGCGCGCCCGACGGCGAGTCCGGCGTCGTCCACGACACGGAGCGTGGCGGAGTCCTTCTCCAGGGCCTTGCGAACGATATCCCCGGGCGAGAGCGGCCGGTCCTCACCGCGGCTCAGGAGCTCGATCATGGTGGTGGTGGAGGCGATGGTTTCCAGGCAGCCGCGGTTCCCGCAGCGGCAGATCAGTCCGTGCTCGTGAATGGTGGCATGGCCGATTTCACCGGTGATGCCGACGTTGCCGTAGTACGGCACGCCGTTGAGGATCAGCCCCGCGCCAATGCCCGAGCCGATCTTGAGGAACATCAGGTTGCTGATGCCGCTGTGCGGCCCCCAGGTGACCTCGGACAGGGCGCCCAGATTGGCGTCGTTGTCCACGAAGACGGGGAGTTCCAGCGCTTCTTCGAGGCGTTTGAGGATGTTGATGCCCACCCATTCGGGCAGGATCGCGCCCTGCGCCACGGTGCCGGTGCGGCGGTCAATGGGGCCGGGAATTCCGACGCCGGCACCCACCAGGGCGCTGCGTTCCACCCCACTGTCCGCGAGCAGCCGGTCCAGCACGCCGACGGCGGCGTGGATGCCTTCCTCGGCGTGGTGGCCCAGGGGCAGCAGGACCGACTCTTCGGCGATCACGTGGTAGCTCAGTGATGCCAGCACGACGCGCAGGTGGCGCCGGCCGAAGTCGATCCCGACGGCGACGGCCCCGTTGCTGTTGAGCCGGACGTTCAGGGCGCGCCGCCCGGAACTGGTGATGGGTTCAGTCGAGGCCAGCCCGGCGTCCTGCATGATCTTGACGATGTTGGAGACCGTGGCTGTCGAAAGGCCGGTCTGGCGGGCCAGTTCCGCCTGCGTGGAAGGGCCCGCGAGGAGGCATTCGATGATCCGCTGCTGGTTCAGATGCCGGAGGGCGGACTGCGATCCGGGGTTCTTGGTTCGGCTCCTCGTTGAGCGCGTTGGTGAGGGCATGCTATGAAGCGTGACGCATTCGCGGCTTGCAGTCAAGAAGTTAACGCAATGGTAACGGCCGTGTCGATCGACTGCCGGGGAATGGACTGTCAGCACCCCTCGCCTCCGCGGCAAGGACGTTCTGCCCCGCTTGCCTGCTGCCCGGGTGGAAATGCACCACGCGCGGCGTTCCGGGACGCGGCTACTCTGGGTCGGGAGAGCCCGCCGCGACCCCGCGGAGGCGCCCGGGAAACGTGAGGTGGTAATGGTGCTGCTGGCCCTAATGCAGGCGAACTCCGCCGTGCTGGACATCGAGGCGAACTGCGCCGCGGTGGAGGATGCGGCGCGCAAAGCGTCCGCCGCGGGCGCGCAGTTGCTGGTGACCCCGGAGCTCTTCGCCGTGGGCTACGCTCCGCGGCGGCTGCGGGAGGCGTTCGATCCCGGCAGGTTGCCGGCGCTCCGGGAAGCCCTGGCGGGCATCGCCCGGCGCAACGCCATCGCCCTGGTCTACAGCCTGCCCGCGGTGACCCTGGCGGGCGAGTGGCATATTTCCGCCACGTTGATCGACGCGTCGGGCAACGAGCTGCTCAGTTACGACAAGGTGCATCTGTTCGGCCCGGACGAGCGGGCGGCGTTTGCGCCCGCCGCGGCTCCCCCCGGCGTCGTGGATTTCCACGGGCACAAAACGGCCCTGGCCATCTGCTACGACATCGAGTTTCCTGAGACGGCGCGGGCCGCCGCCCTGCGCGGCGCGGACCTGCTGCTGGTGCCGACGGCACTCGCCGGCGGCTTCGACGTCGTGCCGCAAGTGCTGATCCGGGCCCGGGCACTGGAGAACCAGCTGACGGTCGCCTACGCCAATCACACCGGCACGGAAGAAGACTGCGACTTCCGCGGCGGCAGCATCGTCGCGAGCCCAGACGGCACGGTCCTGGCCGCCGCCGGAGACGGGCCGGAACTGTTGTTTGCCGAACTGGGTGAGGCCCGGCGCGCCGCGGCGGACGGCGTCGAGGACGCCGTGGACTACCTGCGCGACCGCCGCCCGGAGATCTACCGCTCCTGGGGAGTCTGACCGGCGGTGCCCGGGGTGCCGGGCGGCTCAGGGCCGTCCTGGTACTGCAGGGCGATCCAGAGTTCCGCGCGCGCCTGGGCCTGGTTGAGGTCAAGGCCCAGCAGCTCAGCGATGATGCCGATCTGCCGGCGGACGCTGTTTCGATGCAGTCCCGTGGCCTTTGCCGTGGCGTCCCAGCTTCCGTTTTCGCCCAGCCAGGCCCGCAGGATGCCGAGCAGGCTGTCGCGGCGCTCCGGCTCGAGGGCGAGCAGGGGCGCCAGCAGGCGGCCCGCCAGCAGGGTGCCGGCAACCGGTCCCAGCAGGCCGGCCACCGACCACGTCACATCGTCCGCCCGGACGCTCCGGCGGCTCGTGAGAACGCGGTTGCGCAGCGAGGCGGCGCGCCGGTATGCGTCCGGCAGGCCCGCGAAGTCGGTGCCGCCGCCGATCACCAGGCGCCAGCCGAGCCGCTCCACTTCGGCGAGCAAGGCGTCGTCGACCCTTAACCGGGTGATCGCGGCAAAGCCGTACTCGGTGAGCTCCACCAGTTTGGTGTCGAACAGCCGCCGCCACTCCAGCAGCGACCGCACCGGAGACTCGCCCGGGCGGCCCGGTCCGCCCGTAGCGCCTGCAGTTTTGGGGTTGTCCGGGTCGGCGTCAATCCGGACACCCTGCACGACCCGCAGCTGGCCGGACCGGGTGGAGGAGATGCTTTGGGCCAGCAGGTCCTTGAACCCGTTGACATGCCGTGCGGATCCCGAGGCCACGCTCTCCGGGTGCAGCAGCAGCGCCGTGGCCAGCTGGCTCGGGGCCAGGGAGCCGCTGATGCGCTGGCGGAGCAGCAGTTCCAACAGCCCGACCGCGGTGGAGACAACACTGTTCTGGGCCGGAGTGAGCGGCGCGTCCGTGCCGAGGATGAGCGCGCCGAGGTTAGCGTCCCGGGTGCTGCGCAGCGGATACCCGAAGACGAGGGACGAGCCCGCGGCGTCGAACGAATCCATCTCCACCCGCGGACCGCTGCCGGCCAGCAGCCTGGCCAGCAGCGGCTGCAGGTCGGCGGAGTCAACTCCCGGCACAGTGCCGGCTCCGGCAGCGGCTCCGGCGGCCTGAGGGCCGGGGGAGGGGCCCGAACCGCGGGCGCGCACCCGCCCGTCGGCGCCGACCAGCACGGCCCAAACCGGGACGCGCTGGACCAGGGCCGCGAGGAGTTCGTGCTCGGGGCGCGCGGACAAGACCGCGCGCATGAGCTGCCGGCTGGTGTCGGCCAGCTGGCGGAAGGTTTTGGCGTTGTCCGACTCGAGGAGCCGGGAGAATTCCAGTCCCAACGCGGCGAACGGGAGGCTCTCCGGGATGGCGACCAGGGTCAGGTTGTGTTGCCGGCAGGCCCGCACCACGGCATCGGGCACGGCGTCGAAGTACGGTTCCAGGCCAAAGCCCAGGGCTCCTACGCGAGCCTGGACGAGGCGCTGAACGTAGGCGTCCACCGCCTCCTCGCTCCCTCCCTCGCCCACGAACGGCAGGCCGGCCGTGAGCAGGAACTCGCCGTCGAGCAGGTAGGGGGTGGGATCTTCCAGCTCACTCGGCTCCACCCAACGCAGGCGGTCCTGCCCGTTGCCGCCGTCGTGCACGACGCCCAGGTCCGGCAGCTGGCCCAGGAACTGCGCCAGCGTGACGAAGCCGAGCCTCTCGGGACCCTCAGCAGCCACGGCCGCGGCCCCAGTTCCGGCCGCCCGAACAACGGCGTCCAGGTGCATTAAGTCTCATGAGTGAAGACTATAGGTCATTTTGCACAACCTTGAGAGGTGGCTCACACGCCTAGGGTTGGTTCGGGAAACCGACCACTACTGAAGATAAGGACGTCAACGATGACTGTGCCAACTCTGATCGGCGAACGCCCGCCGGCGGAAGCCGGCCGTCCCGGGCTCGCCGCCCAGCTCCTGCGCCGCAAGCCGATCGGGCAACTGGTCCGCGAGGCCGAGACCGGACACGGCGGCACGCGGCTGGTCCGCAGCTTCGGCGTCCTGCAGCTGACCATGATCAGCGTCGGCGCCACCCTGGGTACCGGCATCCTGGTCATCCTGGGCCAATCGGTGCCGCTCGCCGGCCCGGCCATCTGGATCTCCTTCGCCATCGCCGGCTTCGCCGCCCTGCTCTCCGCCGTCTCCTACGCGGAGATGGCCGGACTGGTCCCAGCCGCCGGTTCCAGCTACTCCTACACCTACGCCACCATGGGCGAGGGCATGGCCTGGATCTGCGGCTGGTGCCTCGTGCTCGAATACGCCGTCTCCGTGGCCGCCGTCGCGGTCGGTGCGGGCCAGTACGTCAACGAGGCACTGGCGGTCTTCGGCCTGGAACTCCCGGACGCCATCTCGCAACCGCCGGGAGCCGGCGGCGTGCTGAACGTGCCCGCAATCGTGATTGTGGCCCTGGCCACGGTGCTGTTGGTCCGCGGCGCCAAGGAGAGCGCCTGGATCAACACGGCGATCGTCCTGGTCAAGGTCGGCATCCTGCTGTTCTTCTGCGCCGTGGCCTTCACCGCCTTCAACGGCGGACACTTCGAACCCCTCATGCCGATGGGCGCCGCCGGCGTCTCCGCCGCAGCCTCCCGGGTCTTCTTCTCCTACATCGGCTTCGATGCAGCCTCCACGGCCGGCGAGGAGGCCCGGAATCCCAAGCGTGACCTCCCGCGGGCCATCCTGCTCTCCATGCTGATCGTCACCAGCATCTATGTGCTTGTGGCCGTCGCCGCCATCGGCGCGCGCCCCTGGGGCTGGTTCGACGGCACCGAGGCGGCCCTCGTGAAGATCCTGGAGGAAATCACCGGCCAGCCGTGGGTTGGCGTGGTGTTCGCCGTCGGCGCCGTGCTCGCCATCGCCAGCATCGTGCTGACCGTCCTGTACGGGCAAACCCGGATCCTGCTTTCGATGTCGCGCGACGGCCTGGTTCCCAAGGTCTTCGGCCGGATCTCGGCCCGGACCGGCACGCCGGCTGCCGGAACCCTGATCGTGGGCACCGCCGTCGCACTGACCGCCGGCCTGGTGCCGCTTGGTGCCCTCGCGGACGCGACCAGCATCGGTACCCTGTTCGCCTTCGCCCTGGTCAACGTGGCAGTCATCTACCTGCGGCGGACCCGGCCCGAACTCACGCGCAGCTTCCGCGTCCCGCTCTTTCCGCTGACCCCGATTCTCGGCGCCCTCATGTGCGCTTACCTCATGGCCAACCTCGGCGCCGAGACCTGGGCGGTGTTCGGTGCCTGGATGCTCGTTGGCTGTGCCGCCTACTTCGGCTACGGCCGGAAGAACTCCAGGGTGGCTGCGCTGAGCCACGAGGAATACCTTGACCTATCAAGCCGCCACCCTGACAGCACCACCACACACCAGAAACTGAAGGCAGAGATCTCATGACCATCGCCACCGAACTTCCGGCTCCTCGGTCCGCTGCTGAAGCGGACGCGGCGCCCATCACCATGCTGAATCCGGACTTCCCGTTCAGCTACGACCACTACCTCGCCCACCCGGCGGGCCTGGGATCGGTGCCGCCCGAGCTTTACGGGACCGAGGTCGCCGTCGTCGGTGCCGGACTGTCCGGATTGGTGACCGCGTATGAACTCATGAAGTTGGGCCTGCGGCCGGTTGTCTACGAGGCCGACAGGATCGGCGGCCGGCTGCGGACCGCCAGCTTCCCGTCCGCGCCGGGGATCGTGGCGGACCTCGGCGGAATGCGTTTCCCGGAATCCGGCAAAGCCTTCTACCACTACGTGGACCTGCTCGGGCTGCCGACCCGGGCGTTCCCCAATCCACTGGCGCCGGCGACCTCCAGCACGGTGATCGAGCTCGCGGGCCAGAAATACTATGCCGAGACCGCAGCGGACCTCCCGCCGTTCTTCCGTGAGGTGGCGGACGCGTGGAAGGCTGCCGTGAACGACGGCGCCGGGTTCGCCGAGATGCAGGATGCCATCCGTGCCCGGGACACAGCCCGGATCAAAGAACTCTGGAACGCGCTGCTCCCGCAGCTGGACGAGCAGACTTTCTATGGGTTCATCGCCGGCAGCGACTCCTTCAAAGAAGCCGGATTCGCCCACCGCGAGGCCTTCGGGCAGGTGGGGTTCGGCACCGGCGGCTGGGACACCGACTTCCCCAACTCGATCCTCGAAATCCTTCGCGTGGTCTACACCGACGCCGATGACCGGCACCGGCTTATCGACGGCGGCGCGCAGCGGCTCCCCGAGGCACTGTGGGAGCACACGCCGTCGGGCATGGCCCACTGGCCGGACGGCACCTCGCTGGCCTCGCTGCACACAGGCGCACCGCGCGGCGCCGTCGACCGCATCGCCCGCGACGGCAGCGGCGACTTCCGGATCCGGGAACGCTGGGGACGCGAATCCGCCTACCCGGCAGTGGTGACCACCTGCCAGTCATGGCTGCTCTCGACCCGGATCCACACGGACGAGGACCTGTTCCCCGCCGAACTCTGGACAGCGATCGAGCGCTCCCACTACATGCAGTCCTCTAAGACCTTCGTCATGGTGGACCGGCCGTTCTGGAAGGACATCGACCCGGCAACCGGCCGCGAGGTCCTGTCCATGACGCTGACCGACCGGCTGAACCGGGCCACCTACCTACTGGACAACGGCCCGGACCAGCCCGCCGTGATCCTGCTGTCCTACACCTGGAACGATGACGCGCTGAAGTGGCTCTCACTCACCGCGGAGGAACGGGCGGAGCTTATGTTGCACTCGCTGCAGCAGATCTACCCCGGGGTGGACATCGCCGGCCACATCGTGGGCCAGCCGATCACCGTCTCGTGGGAGGCCGACCCCAACTTCATGGGCGCCTTCAAGGCCAACCTGCCGGGGCACTACCGCTACCAGCAGCGGCTCTTCACGCACTTCAAGCAGGACGGGCTGCCGGACGAGCAGCGCGGGATCTTCCTCGCCGGCGATGACGTCTCCTTCACCGCAGGCTGGGCCGAGGGAGCCGTCACCACCGGACTCAACGCGGTCTGGGGCGTGGTCAACCACCTCGGCGGCTCCACACCCGCCGGGAACCCCGGACCGGGCGAGCTGCTCGCCAAGCTCGGCCCGATCGACCTGGACTGAGCGGCGCCCGGCTCCGGCGCTGTGCAAGTCAGGCGCCCGTGCAAGTCAGGCTGTCCGGCTCAGGCACTGTGTTCCTCAGGCGCTGTGAAGTTCGCGGTGCGCGCGTGCCAGTTCCTGATAGTGGGCGGCGTTGTGCTGGACGCCGGCGAACTCCTCGTCGCTGAGCCCGCGCCGGACCTTGGCCGGAACTCCGGCCACCAGGGACCGGGGCGGGATGACCGTGCCCTCCAGCACCACGGCACCGGCGGCGATGAGGGACCCGGCGCCGATCACGGCCCCGTTGAGGATGGTGGCGCTCATGCCGATCAGGCAGTCGTCCTCGACGGTGCAGCCGTGGACCACGGCGCTGTGGCCGACGCTGACCCGCGCGCCCACGGTGCAGGGGAAGCCGGGGTCGGCGTGCAGCACCACATTGTCCTGCAGGTTGCTGCCGGCGCCGACGCTGATGGCGGCGGTATCGGCGCGAACGCTGACACCGTAGAAGGCGCTCGAGTTCTCGGCAAGGGTGGCGTTGCCAATCACCGAGGCGGTGGGCGCGACGAAGGCGGAGTCATGGACGGCCGGGGCGGTGCCGGCGAATGCGTAGAGGGGAGCCATGCCTCCAGCCTAGGACACGCCCCCGCCCCGTTGAGCTATCAGTTGTGGTCCCTCTGCCCACGGGTTGACCGCGGGTTAACCGCCGCAGCTGACAGCTCAACGGGAGGGAGAGGTCAGGCGGGGGAGCGGAGCACCGTAAAGCCCTCGCCGCGCCAGCCGCCCTCGCCCCGCCAGTCGCCCGCGCTGCGCGCGTCGGGGGCGGGGAGTACGACGGCGATCGGCGCGCCCGGTTCCGCCACCCGCCCGAGTTCGCGGACGACGTCGTCCCACTGCTCCGGGGCCCGGCCCGCCAGGGCGTCCACGGCCCACACCGAGGCAAACGCGGCATCGGCGAACGGCAGCGAGACCGGTCCGGCCACGGTGGCCTCGAGCCCGTGCGCCCGGGCGATGTGGATGTTCTCCTCTGACTGGTCGACGCCGGTGAAATGGATGCCGGACTGCACAAAGTGCAGCCCGTCGGCGCCCGGGCCACAATCGAGGCCAAGGACGCCGTGCCGGCCCTCGTTCTTCAACAGCGCGACAAATGATTCGAGCCGGTCCCTGCGGGAGGATTCCATAGCTCCAGTTAATGACCGCTTTTAGTTAAAGACAACCGTCCGGTTGCCGTCGAGCAGGACGCGGTGCTCGGCATGCCACTGCACGGCCTGGGCGAGGGTGCGGCCCTCCACGTCGCGGCCCATCTGGACGAACTGCTCCGCGGTGCGCCGGTGGTCCACGCGGATGACTTCCTGCTCGATGATGGGCCCCTCATCCAGAGCCGCAGTGACGTAGTGCGCCGTGGCGCCGATGAGCTTCACGCCGCGGGCATGCGCCTGGTGGTAGGGCTTTGCCCCCTTGAAGGAGGGCAGGAACGAGTGGTGGATGTTGATGGCCTTGCCCGTCAGCTCGGTGCAAAGCTCGTCCGAGATGATCTGCATGTACCGGGCCAGGACGGTGAGCTCGATGTCGTGTTCCTTCATCAGGACCCGGAGGGCGTCCTCGGCCTGGACCTTGGTGTCCGGGGTGACCGGGATGTGGTGGAACGGGATGCCGTAGAACTCCGCCAAACCCTCAAGGTCGCGGTGGTTGGACACGATGGCCGGAATGTCGATCGGCAGGGTCCCGGAGCGCTGCAGGAAGAGCAGGTCGTTCAGGCAGTGGGCGGAGGTGCTGGCCATCAGCAGGGTACGGACCTTCCGGCCCGCCGGGTTGAGGCTCCACTGCATCCCGAAGGCCTGCGCCACAGGTTCCAGCGCCGCCTGCAGCTCCACCTGGGCCGCCGCCGTCGTCGCCTCCACCCGCATGAAGAAGGTGCCCGTGCCCTGGCTGCCGTACTGCTGGGAGTCTGTAATATTGCAGCCCGCCACCAGGAGGGCTCCGGCGACGGCGTGCACGATGCCCGGCCGGTCAGGACAGGACAAGGTCAGGATGTAGGAGGCAGTCAGGTTCTCATCAGTCACGAGGAACAGCCTACCTGCGCTTCAAGGGCAGTTTTGAAAGGGTTTTGGTAGTGTTAACCCGTCGCAACTGGCGTTGGATGGCTAACCATCAGGGAGCGGCACTCACGAAGACCACGGATCGTACGCCTGGGCCGAGGGTCATGTCTTACCGGTCGGCAGCATCACCGCTGCCGCACCGTTGCTGGTGCCCGCACGGGGTGCCTGCCGCCGCTGTCGCGGCCCGCTGTCAAGGGGCCCGTAATCAAAGGGCGGTGCAACGGGCCAGCCGGTAGCCTGACCAATAGCCGTACCCGTTGCCAACCAGGAGTTCCTCGTGACTACTACCACCGCCACCTCAGCCGCCGTGAGCAACCAGCCGCTGGCCGAACTCGATCCTGAAATCGCCGCCGTCCTCGCCCAGGAACTTGGCCGCCAGCGCGGCACCCTGGAAATGATCGCTTCCGAGAACTTCGCCCCGCGCGCCGTGATGGAAGCCCAGGGCTCCGTCCTGACCAACAAGTACGCCGAGGGTTACCCGGGACGCCGCTACTACGGCGGGTGTGAATACGTCGACGTCGCCGAGCAGCTCGCGATCGACCGCGTCAAGGAACTGTTCGGCGCCGAATACGCCAACGTGCAGCCGCACTCCGGCGCGCAGGCCAACGCCGCCGCGCTCGCCGCCATGATCACCCCGGGCGACAAGATCCTGGGCCTGTCCCTTGCCCACGGCGGGCACCTCACCCACGGCATGAAGCTGAACTTCTCCGGGAAGCTCTACAACGTCGCCGCCTATCAGGTCGAGGAACATGACTTCCGGATCGACATGGACAAGCTGCGCGAGCAGGCCATCGCCGAGAAGCCGCAGGTGATCATCGCCGGCTGGTCCGCCTACCCGCGGCACCTCGATTTCGAGGCCTTCCGTTCGATCGCCGACGAGGTCGGTGCCCTGCTCTGGACCGACATGGCGCACTTCGCCGGCCTCGTCGCCGCCGGACTGCACCCGAGCCCGGTGCCGTACTCCGACGTCGTGACCTCCACCGTGCACAAGACGCTCTCCGGTCCGCGCTCCGGCGTCATCCTGGCCAAGCAGGAGTGGGCCAAGAAGCTTAACTCCGCCGTGTTCCCCGGCCAGCAGGGCGGCCCGCTCATGCACGTGATCGCCGCGAAGGCCGTGGCCTTCAAGATCGCCGGCACCGAGGAATTCAAGGAGCGCCAGGAACGTGTGCTCGAAGGCGCCAAGATCATCGCCGAGCGCCTCGGCCAGGCCGACGTCGCCGGTGCCGGCGTCTCGGTCCTGACCGGCGGCACCGACGTGCACCTGGTCCTGGTGGACCTGCGCAACTCCGCGCTGGACGGCCAGCAGGCCGAGGACCTCCTGCACTCGATCGGCATCACCGTCAACCGCAACGCCGTGCCGTTCGACCCCCGCCCGCCGATGGTCACCTCCGGCCTGCGCATCGGCACCCCGGCCCTGGCCACCCGCGGCTTCGGCGCCGAGGAATTCACCGAGGTGGCGGACATCATCGCCACGGCGCTGAAGTCCGGAGCTGCCACGGAGATCGAGTCCCTGCAGGCGCGCGTGGACAAGCTCGCCGCCGACTTCCCGCTATACCCGCAGCACGAGCAGTGGTAGGCCATGACTTCTACTGACACCGCAAAAGCAGCCGCAAAAACGGCTGACACTGCACAAATCCTTGACGGCAAGGCTACCGCCGCCGCGATCAAGGCCGAGCTGACCGAGCGGGTGGCCGTGCTCAAGGCCCAGGGCATCACCCCCGGGCTGGGCACCATCCTGGTGGGCTCCGATCCCGGCAGCACCTGGTACGTCGGCGGCAAACACAAGGACTGCGCCGAGGTGGGCATCACCTCCATCCGCCGCGACCTGCCGGAAGAGACCAGCCAGGACGAACTCCTCGCCGTGGTCCGCGAGCTCAACGAGAACCCGGAATGCACCGGCTACATCGTCCAGCTGCCCCTGCCCAAACACATCGACCAGGACGTCATCCTGGAGGCCATGGATCCCGAGAAGGACGCCGACGGCCTGCACCCGATGAACCTGGGCCGGCTCGTGGCCAACGTCAGCGGACCCATGAAGTCCCCGCTGCCGTGCACGCCCAAGGGCTGCGTGGAGCTGCTGACCCGGCACGGGATCGACCTCAACGGCAAGCGCGTCCTCGTGGTGGGCCGCGGCGTCACCATCGGCCGCCCCGTGGGTCTGCTGCTGACCCGCAAGGACGTCAATGCCACGGTCATCCTGGCGCACACCGGAACGGTGGACCTGCCGGCAGAGCTGCGGCAGGCCGACGTCGTGATCGCCGCCGCCGGGCAGCCGCACATGATCAAGGCCGGGGACCTCAAGCCCGGGGCGATCGTGCTCGACGTCGGTGTCAGCCGGGTCGATGACGGCAGCGGCAAGGCCGTGGTCACCGGAGACGTGGATCCCGCTGCGGCCGACGTCGCCGCCTGGCTCTCGCCGAACCCCGGGGGAGTGGGCCCGATGACCCGCGCCATGCTGCTCGCCAACGTAGTGGAAACCGCGGAACGCCAATGGGCAGAGAAAAACCGCTGAGCAGCGGAACGCCACGCGGGACTCGCCTAAGGCTCCCGCGGTGGCTCTAAAGAATCACGTGTGAGCAGCGCCTCCGACGCTGCTCCCCAGTACGTCATCACCGCCGAGAACCTCACCAAACGTTACGGCGACGTCACCGCCGTCGACGGCATCTCCTTCCGCGTCCCCGCCGGGGAAGCCTTCGGCCTGCTGGGCCCCAACGGCGCCGGCAAGTCCACCACGATGAAGATGATCGGCGGCGTCTCGCAGCGCACCTCCGGCAGCCTGGACATCATGGGCCTGGACCCCGAACAGCACGGGCCGGAGGTCCGCGCCCATCTGGGCGTCGTGCCGCAGCAGGACAACCTGGACGAGGAACTGAAAGTCCGGGACAACCTGCTGGTCTACGGCCGCTATTTCGGCCTGCCGATGAGCTACCTCAAGCCCAAGGCCGACGAGCTGCTGGAATTCGCCCAGCTCACCGACAAGGCCAACTCCAAAGTCGATGCCCTCTCCGGCGGCATGAAGCGGCGCCTGACGATCGCCCGCTCGCTCATCAACGAGCCCCGGATCCTGCTCCTGGACGAGCCCACGACGGGCCTTGACCCGCAGGCGCGGCACATCCTCTGGGACCGGCTGTTCCGGCTCAAGGAACAGGGCGTCACCCTGATCCTCACCACGCACTACATGGACGAGGCCGAACAGCTCTGCGACCGCCTGATCGTGGTGGACAAGGGCAAGATCATGGCCGAGGGATCGCCGGCCAGCCTGATCCGCGAATACTCCACCCGGGAGGTCCTGGAACTGCGCTTCGGCTCGGAGCGCAACGCGAGCGTCGGCGCGGAGCTCGGCGGCATCGGCGAACGGGTGGAAACCCTGCCGGACCGGGTGCTCATCTACGCCCACGACGGCGAGGCCGCCCTGGAGCAGGTCACCGCCCGGGGCCTGCGTCCGGTCACCTCACTGGTCCGCCGCTCCTCACTCGAAGACGTCTTCCTGCGCCTGACCGGCAGGAGCCTCGTTGACTAAGAAGGAACAGTTGACTCAGCCAATTCAGGCGGCGGGTCCGACGACGGCGGCGCCGGCCCTGCGCGCGCACTCGCCGGAAGTCTCGGCCGCCCGCGCCCGCCGCTGGGGCGCCTTCTTCTACGCCGAGCAGGTCCTCCGGGTCATGAAGGGCTACGGCTGGACCATCGTCATGTATGGCGTGGGCCAGCCAGTGGCCTACCTGTTCGCGATGGGCGTTGGCCTCGCCACGCTGGTCGAGGCCAACGGCGCCGGCGAGTTCGGCGGGGTCAGCTACCTGACGTTCATCGCGCCGGCCCTGCTGATCTCGTCGGCCGTTATGACGGCCGCCAACGAGTTCACGTTTCCCGTGATGGACGGCTTCAAGTGGCGGCGCGTCTACTACGGCCCGCACGCCTCGCCGCTGACTCCGGAACAGATCGCCGGCGGCCAGATCATCGCCGTCACCGTCCGCTTCCTGCTGCAGTCGGCCATCTACTTTGCCGTGGTTGCGCTGTTCGGCGCCGCGCCCGGCGCCTGGGGCTGGGTTTCGATCCTCATCGCCACGCTCGCCGGACTGTCCTTCGGCCTGCCGCTCATGGCCTACGCGGCCACCATCAAGGAAGACCGGGGCCAGTTCGCCATGGTCATGCGGTTCATCGTCATGCCGCTGTTCCTGTTCTCGGGCACGTTTTTCCCGCTGGACACGCTCCCGCTCGGGGTCCGCTGGATCGGCTGGATCTCACCGATCTGGCACGGAACGGAACTTGGCCGTGTGGTCACCTACGGGTACGAGGAAGAGCCGTGGCTCACCATCGTCCACGTCCTCTTCCTGCTGACCCTGGCGGCTGTCGGCTGGGTCCTGACCAAACGCCAGTTCGCCAAAAGGATGGCCTCATGAGCGTGCTGACCGGAAGTTTCAACGCAGGGGACCACAGTGTCACGGATGCCGCACGCCGCAGGCGCTTCGGGCCCATCTACTCCCGCAATGTCCGCGCCGTCGTCGCCCGCGGGCTCATGGCCACCAAGAGCAGCAACTGGATGGTCATGGTCTCCGGGTTCTTCGAACCCGTGCTGTACCTGATCTCCATGGGCGTGGGCCTGGGCGCAATTGTCGGTTCCGTCCAGGGCCCGGGCGGACAGGAGATCAGCTACGCCGCGTACATCGCGCCGGCGCTGCTGGCCGTGTCCGCCATGAACGGCGCCGTCTACGACTCGACGTGGAACGTCTTCTTCAAGATGAACTTCGCCAAGCTGTACCAGGGCATGCTCTACACCTCGCTGGGGCCGCTGGATGTCGCCATGGGCGAAATCTTCCTCGCCCTGCTGCGCGGGGCCATGTACGCCACCGGCTTCACGGCAGTGATGGGTCTGATGGGCCTCATCACCACACCGTGGGCCATCCTGATGATCCCGGCCTCGGTGCTGATCGCCTTCGGCTTCGCGAGCTTTGGCATGGGGATCACGAGCTTCATGAAGACATTCCAGCAAATGGACTGGATCAACTTCGTCATGCTGCCGATGTTCCTCTTCAGCGCCACGTTCTACCCGCTCAGCGTCTACCCGCAGGCCATCCAGTGGTTCATCCAGGCCATGCCGCTGTGGCACGGCGTGGAACTGCTGCGCCAGATCAGCGTGGGTGTGTTCACCCCGGCCACTGCCGTGCACATCGGCTACTACCTGGTCATGATTGCCCTCGGCGTCCTGCTCACCACGAGCCGCCTGCGCAAACTGTTCCTCAAGTAGCCGTCCCGCAATTAGTCGTCCCTGGAAAAGGAGAACCCATGATCGGACAATGGCAGGCCCTCGTCATCGACTGCGAGGACCCGGACACCCTGGCCAGCTTCTACCAGGAGCTGCTGGGTATGATCCGGGTGCAGGAGGAAGAGGAGTGGATTTCGATTGGCGACGCTGCCGATCGTCCCGCCGTCGCCTTCCAGCGCGTAGACCGGCTGGTCCGGCCGCAGTGGCCGGATCCCGAGCATCCCCAGCAAATGCACGTGGACGTGAAAGTCGGGGACCTCGACGCCGGAGAGGCGGAAGTCCTCCGGCTGGGCGCCACGCGCCAGACGGGCGGCGGCAAGACCTTCCGGGTCTACACGGACCCCAGCGGCCACCCGTTCTGCCTTGTCCTGACCTAAATGCCCGTCCTGAGCCAAATGCTGGTCCTGGGCCAAATGCCCGTCCTGACCTAGGCTCAACGCCGGGGCGGCGTTCGCCCGGGGTGGAAGCGCAGCGGGCGGCCGGCCCCGTTTGCGATAATGGGCTCATGCAATCTCTGGGTAGCTCCTCGTCCACGTCCAACGACACCACGGCCCGCGGCCGGTACTCCATGTTCCGCATCAGCGGGCCGGGGCTGCTGGTCTTCATCATCGCGTTCGTGGTGGCCGTGATCTTCGCAGCCAACCAGAACGACGTCGTGGGCTGGATCGTGGCGATCATCGCCGGCTTCTGGCTGGCGCTGGCCTCCTTCGTGGTGTTCAGCATCCAGAAGGCCGCCAAAAAGGCCGGGGCACGGCTGAACGAGGCCCAGAACGCGTTCAACGCCGCCGCCGGGCGGCCGCCGGCGACGGCCAGCGCGGACCACGGCGGCACCCGTGTGGTGAGCGAAAGCCGCGCAGCGGACAGCGTCCGGGACATGAAGCTGGACCACTCCTTCAAGATCGTCCAGGTCCAGGTCCGTGTGGTCGAGCAGGAGCGGGCGAAGGGCGAGGCGGCGGACCGCGACACGATCAGCCGTGCCCTGGAGACCATCGAGATCACCGCCACCAACGCGCGGGACATGATCAAATCCTCGGGCGGCGATGACGCTCCCGTCAGCGGAACCATCATCGACTAGAGTGGATCGGGTGAGCTCGGCATTGAAGAAGGACCACCTTCGCATCGCGTCAGTCAACGTCAACGGCCTTCGTGCCGCCTATAAGAAGGGCATGGCGGAGTGGCTTGAGCCGCGCGAGGTGGACATCTTGTGCCTCCAGGAGGTCCGCGCGCCGGACGCGATCGTCGAGGAACTGCTCGGCGAGGGCTGGTACATTCTCCACGCCGAGGCCGAGGCCAAGGGCCGGGCCGGCGTTGCCATTGCATCCAGGGAAGAGCCGCTGGCCACCCGGGTGGGGATCGGTGATGACTTCTTCGCCACGGCCGGACGCTGGGTTGAGGCGGACTACATCGTGCGGGACGCGGACGGGCAGGCCTCACAGCTGACCGTCGTGAGCGCCTACGTGCACTCGGGCGAGGCCGGCACCCCCAAGCAGGACGACAAATTCAGATTCCTCGACGTCATGGTCCAGCGGCTGCCCGAACTCGCCAAACACAGTGACCACGCTCTGGTGGTGGGCGACCTCAACGTCGGCCACACGGAGCTGGATATCAGGAACTGGAAGGGCAACGTCAAACGTGCCGGCTTCCTGCCGGAGGAGAGGGCGTATTTTGACCGCTTCTTCGGCGAGGAAATCGGCTGGAAGGATGTTCACAGGGGCCTGGCGGGTAACGTCGACGGCCCCTACACTTGGTGGTCGCAACGGGGCCAGGCCTTCGACAACGACACCGGCTGGCGCATCGATTACCACATGGCCACGCCCGCTCTCGCTGCTGCCGCAGTGTCAGCCGTTGTTGACCGGGCAGCGTCCTGGGACACACGCTTCTCCGACCACGCTCCGCTGGTAGTGGACTACCGGCTCTAGTCTTAAGGCTTCCACGAATGACCACCACTTCAACTGCGACCACTGTGACCCAGGCCGGCGTCGCCCCCGACGTTGCGACTGCCACCGCGAAGGACGCCTCTGCGTCCACCGCGGCCCGGCACCGCATCCTCTCCGGCATGCAACCCTCGGCCGACTCCCTGCACCTGGGCAACTACCTCGGCGCCCTCGTGAACTGGGTCCAGATGCAGGACGAGTACGACGCCATCTTCTTCATCCCGGACCTGCACGCGATCACCGTTCCGCAGGATCCGGCCGAGCTGGCGCACCGCACCCGGGTCACGGCCGCGCAGTACATTGCCGGCGGCGTCGACGTCGACAAGTGCACGCTCTTCGTCCAGTCCCAGGTGCCCGAGCACGCCCAGCTGGCGTGGGTCCTGAACTGCATCACGGGCTTTGGCGAGGCGTCCCGGATGACCCAGTTCAAGGACAAGGCGCACAAACAGGGTTCGGACCACGCCAGCGTCGGGCTCTTCACGTACCCCATCCTGCAGGCAGCGGACATCCTCCTGTACCAGCCGCACGGTGTCCCCGTGGGCGAGGACCAGCGCCAGCACGTGGAGCTCAGCCGCGACCTGGCCCAGCGGTTCAACTCCCGCTTTGGCGACACGTTCACGGTGCCGCAGCCCTTCATCCAGAAGGAATCCGCGAAGATCTACGATCTGCAGCACCCCACCGCCAAGATGTCCAAGTCTGCGGAGTCACCGGCAGGGCTGATCAACCTGCTGGACGAGCCCAAGGTCACGGCCAAGCGGATCAAGTCCGCCGTGACGGACACGGAGACCGAAATCCGGTTCGACCGGGAGGCGAAACCGGGCGTGTCCAACCTGCTGACCATCTACTCCTCGATCACCGGGCAGAGCGTCGACGCGCTCGTCACCGCCTATGAGGGCAAGATGTACGGCCACCTCAAGGCGGACCTCGCCGAGGTGGTCACGGAGCACCTGACCCCGATCCGGAACCGGGCCAAGGAGCTGCTGGACGATCCCGCGGAGCTGGACCGGCTGCTTGGCCTCGGCGCGGACAAGGCCCGGGAGATTGCCTCGCTCACCCTGCGCGACGTCTACGCCAAGGTGGGGTTCCTGCCCTACGCCGGCGCCCAGGGAGTCCGCTAGGTCAATGTCCTCCGTCAGCAAAGTCACCGCGAAAGCCGCCACGTCGAACGGACAGCGCAGCGAAGGCATCAGCATCGGTGTGATCCTGAGGTTCCCGGCGGACATCGCTGAGGAGCTCCAGCGCTGGCGGGCATCCTTCGGGGATCCCATGGCCGCCGTCGTCCCGGCACACATCACCCTGGTCACCACCACCATGACGCAGGACTGGGCCGCGACCCAGCGCCATGTCCGGGACGTGGCCCGGCGGCAGGAGCCCTTCACCGTGACCATCGCGGGGACCGGATCTTTCCGGCCGGTGTCCCCGGTGGTCTTCCTGAACGTCGAGGACGGCTTCGGGGATTGCGTGAACCTGCACCGCCAGCTGCAGTCCGGCCCGCTGGAGCGGGAATTGCCGTTCGGCTACCACCCGCACGTTACCGTGGCCCATGACGTCGCCCCGGAAAGCCTCGACGAGGCCGAAACGGTCCTGAAGGATTACAGGGCCACGTTTCCGGTCGCTAGCATGGGTCTTTACGAGCACGATGACAACGGCATCTGGCAGCTACGGGAAGAGCTTGATTTTGGGACCAAACCTGACCACGACAGAGGCCCGGACGGCACCCCAGGCGCCCGATAAGCCGCCGCTCCCCACCGATCTGGCCGGGCTGAAACTGGAAGTCATCCGCAAAAGGGTCGAGTGGGGCAGGGTTCGGCGCTCCGGCGGCGGGACGATCGCGTCCCTGATGGCGATGATGAACTGGCTCCTGGCCCGGCTGAACATGCTGCTGCCCCTGCGCGTATACTCGCACTACCTCCGCCAGCGTGGCCCGCTGTTGAGTGCCGGCATCGGCTTCCGGATGTTCTTCTCCATCACGGGCCTGTTGGCCACCGGCTTGTCCTTGGCCGGGCTCGTGCTCAGCGACCATCCGGCCCTGCTGGACCAGGTCATCAAGAGTGTGGCCGCCGCCGCGCCCGGCCTGTTGCAGGTCGACGGCAGCGAGGGGCTGGTTGACCCCTATGACCTGCTCAACCCCACCAGCCTGGGTTGGGCCGCCGGAATCGCCGCCGTGGTGACGGTGTTCACGGCCTTGGGCTGGATCAGCGGCATCCGCGACGGTACTCGGAGCATGATGCAGCTTGGCCCCCTGGTGATGAATCCGATCCTGCAGATACTCAAGGACGTCGGCACGCTGCTGCTGATGGGGGTTGCCCTGGTAGTCAGCTCCGCAGCCTCGCTGATCTTCGGCACGGCCGCCGGATGGGTTACCGAGCAACTGGGCCTCGAGCCGGTAGTCGCCGGGCCGCTGACGACCTCCGTCACGATCCTCGTCCCGCTGCTGCTCGGCTGGGGAACCGCCCTGATCATGTACCGGGTGGCCGCGGGGCTGAAGCCGGCCCGGCGCTCCCTGCTGGAAGGGACCACCCTCGCGGCGGTGGGCACCACCATCCTGCAGATCTTCAGCACCCAGCTGCTGGCCAGCGCGGGCAAGAACCCCATCCTGGCGCCCTTCGCCATCATCATCGGCCTGCTGATCTGGTTCAACCTGGTCAGCCAGGTTTACGTGATCTGTGCCGCCTGGGTGGCGATCCGGGAGGAAGACCTCAAGACCGGGCCCGCCGCGACCACCGGCTGGGGTGCCCGGCGCGTCCAGCCTGGCAAAACGCCCGTCGAACAGCGGGGCCGCCGCAGGCCGCTGGCCGCCGCGTTCAGGCGTCGAGGTACTGGTCGGCCCACGCCGAAATAATCTTCGCCGCACGCGCCGCCTGGCCCTTGCCGGTCAGCAGATGGTCGCTGCCCTCCAGCGAGACGAAGCTGCGCGGGTGGCGTGCCGTCTGGAAGATGGTGCTGGCGTTTTCTATCCCCACCGTGTTGTCGGTGGGGGAGTGCAGCACCATGAGCGGCTTGTGAAGCTGCCGGATGCAGTCCGTCAGGTCCGCGTTCTCGAGGTCCTCCACGAAATGCCGGCGGATCTCCACCCGCTTGCCGCCGAGGTCCACTTCCGCGCTTCCCTCGCTCAGGATCCGGTCCAGGGCCGCGTCAAAGACGTGCGCCACGTGCTTGGGGGAGAAGGGCGCCCCCACGGTGGCCACGGCCCTCAGCTCCGGGATCTGCCGTGCGGCGGACAGGACGGCCGCGCCGCCGAACGAGTGGCCCACCAGCAAGGACACCCGACGGTCCGAGTCCCGCATGAATTCGGCGGCCTTGACGGTGTCGGCCACCTTGTGGCTGAAGGACCCCTCCGACCACATTCCCGCGGACTCGCCGAGCCCCAGGTTGTCGAACCGGAGCATCCCCACGCCGTTGTCCGCCAGGGCCTTGCACATCCGCGACGCCGAGGGGCTGTCCTTGCCCAGGGTGAAGCCGTGCGAGAACACGCCCCAGCCCTTGACCGGGCCCTCCGGCAGGTCCAGCACGCCGGAGAGCCGCTCGCCGGTGGAACCCTGGAACGAGACTTTTTCTGAGCGGGACACGGCGTCCCCTTTCATGTGAGGGCGAATCATTGCGGGCGGAAACGACGACGGCGCCCCCACCCGGAAGGTGAGAGGCGCCGTCGTCGGTAATTACTGAAAGTGAAGCCGGTAATGCGGGCCGGTGGAACCGGTCCTTAGATCTTGCGGGACAGGATGGCCTGCTTGACCTCAGCGATTGCCTGCGTGACCTGGATGCCGCGGGGGCATGCCTCGGTGCAGTTGAAGGTGGTGCGGCAGCGCCACACGCCTTCCTTGTCGTTGAGGATCTCCAGGCGCATGTCGCCGGCGTCATCGCGGGAATCGAAGATGAAGCGGTGCGCGTTGACGATCGCCGCCGGGCCGAAGTACTGCCCGTCGGTCCAGAACACCGGGCAGGACGAGGTGCACGCGGCGCACAGGATGCACTTGGTGGTGTCGTCGAACCGCTCGCGGTCCTCGGCGGACTGCAGGCGTTCCTTGGTGGGCTCGTGGCCGCGGTTGATCAGGAAGGGCATGACTTCGCGGAAGGACTGGAAGAACGGCTCCATATCCACGATCAGGTCCTTCTCCACCGGCAGGCCCTTGATCGGCTCGACCGTGATGGGCTTGGACGTGTCCAGGTCCTTCAGCAGCGTCTTGCAGGCGAGGCGGTTTCGTCCGTTGATGCGCATGGCATCGGAGCCGCAGACGCCGTGGGCACAGGAACGGCGGAAGGAGACGCTGCCGTCCATCTCCCACTTGATCTTGTGCAGGGCGTCCAGGACACGGTCGGTACCGTACATGGTGACCTTGAAGTCATCCCACGTGGCGTCCTCGGAGACCTCGGGGTTGTAGCGGCGCACGCGCAGGGTGACGTCGAAGGACGGGATTTCCCCGCCGCCGCCGACGCCGGCGGGCAGTTCGATCTTGGATGCTGGCTCAGCGAGTTCAGCGCTCATCTTAGTACTTCCTCACCATCGGCTCGTAGCGCGTAAAGACCACCGGTTTGGTGGCAAGCCGGATGCCCGCTGTTGTTTCTGCGGTCCCCGCAGCCCCGTCCGCCGGGGCGTGGTCATCCTTGTACGCCATGGAGTGCTTCATGAATTTTTCGTCGTCGCGCTCGGGGAAGTCCTCGCGGAAGTGGCCGCCGCGGGATTCCTCGCGGTGCAGGGCCGCCACGGTCATGACCTTGGCGAGCTCGAGCAGGAAGCCCAACTCCACGGCCTCGAGCAGGTCGAGGTTGAAGCGCTTGCCCTTGTCCTGGACGCTGATGCGCTGGTACCGCTCCTCGAAGGAGGCAATGTCCTTCAGGACCTGGTTCAGCGTGTCGGCGGTGCGGAACACCTGCATGTTGGCGTCCATGGTGTCCTGCAGTTCCTTGCGGATCGCAGCGACCTTCTCGGTGCCGTCAGAGGTGCGGACGTGGTCCAGCAGGTTCAGCGTGTAGGCCTCCGGGTCAACGGGCAGCTCCACGAAGTCGGCGGTCTTGGCGTACTCGGCGGCGGCGATGCCGGCGCGCTTGCCGAACACGTTGATGTCCAGCAGCGAGTTGGTGCCCAGGCGGTTGGAGCCGTGGACGGAGACGCAGGCGACCTCGCCGGCGGCGTAGAGGCCCGGGACCACCGTGTCGTTGTCCTGGAGGACCTCGGCGCTGATGTTTGTGGGGATGCCGCCCATGGCGTAGTGCGCCGTCGGGAACACCGGAACCGGCTCCGTGTACGGCTCCACACCCAAGTAGGTGCGGGCGAACTCGGTGATGTCCGGCAGCTTGGCATCGATGTGCGCAGGCTCAAGGTGCGTCAGGTCCAGGAGGACGTAGTCCTTGTTCGGGCCGCAGCCGCGTCCCTCACGGACTTCGTTGGCCATGGAGCGGGCCACGATGTCGCGCGGGGCGAGGTCCTTGATGGTGGGCGCGTAACGCTCCATGAAGCGTTCACCCTCGGAGTTGCGCAGGATCGCGCCTTCGCCGCGGGCGGCCTCGGAGAGCAGGATGCCCAGCCCGGCCAGGCCGGTCGGGTGGAACTGGAAGAATTCCATGTCCTCCAGGGGGATGCCCCGGCGGAACGCGATGCCCATGCCGTCACCGGTCAGGGTGTGGGCGTTGGAGGTGGTCTTGAAGACCTTGCCGGCGCCGCCGGAGGCGAACACCACGGACTTGGCCTGGAAGACGTGCAGTTCGCCGGAGGCGAGGTCGTAGGACACGACGCCGGCAACGCGCTTCTGCTTGTACGGTGTGCCGTCCTCGCGGACAGCGTCCTCTTCGACAGTCAGCAGGTCCAGGACGTAGTACTCGTTGTAGAACTCGACGTTGTGCTTGACGCAGTTCTGGTACAGGGTCTGCAGGATCATGTGGCCGGTGCGGTCGGCGGCGTAGCAGGCACGGCGGACCGGTGCCTTGCCGTGGTCGCGGGTGTGGCCACCGAAACGGCGCTGGTCAATGCGGCCCTCGGGCGTTCGGTTGAACGGCAGGCCCATCTTTTCCAGGTCCAGGACGGCGTCGATCGCTTCCTTCGCCATGACCTCGGCGGCGTCCTGGTCAACCAGGTAGTCGCCGCCCTTGATGGTGTCGAAGGTGTGCCACTCCCAGTTGTCTTCCTCGACGTTGGCCAGGGCTGCACACATGCCGCCCTGCGCCGCGCCGGTGTGGGACCGGGTGGGGTAGAGCTTGGTCAGTACTGCTGTTCGGGCGCGCTGACCTGATTCGATCGCCGCGCGCATCCCGGCGCCACCGGCACCGACGATCACGACGTCGTACTTATGGACCTGCATACCAGACGCTCTTTCTCTCAAAATTCGCTATAAACCACCGGCAGGCCGCGCCTGCCCGGTGAAGTCTCGTGCAATCTGCGCCTGCGCTCGGCAGGCAAGATCAGTTGCCGTGACGGACCGCCGGTTCCTGCCCGGACGGGCTGCGGTCCGCGGCGGTTCCGCCGTTACGGCTGAGCCCCTATGGCGCGGGGCAGAAGCCGCCGGGAAGCTGGACGCCGTTGGCCACGGGGCACGGATCGAACGTGAAGATGACCAGGGTGCCCAGGATGATGATGACCGTGGTGGCCGCATAGAGCACAATCTTCAGCCAAAGGCGCGTTGCGTCCTTCTCGGCGTAGTCATTGATGATCGTGCGGACGCCGTTGGTGCCGTGCAGCATGGCGAGCCACAGCATGGCCAGGTCCCAGAACTGCCAGAACGGATCGGCCCACTTGCCGGCCACAAAGCCGAAGTCGATCGCGTGGATGCCCTCGCCGACCAGGAGGTTCACGGTCAGGTGGCCGAAGATCAGCACCACCAGCACGACGCCGGAGAGGCGCATGAAGAGCCAGGCGAGCATCTCGAAGTTGCCCTTGGAGCCGCCGCTGCGGCGGTACTTCGGCTGGATTCTGCCGCTGCCGGGTTTTCCACTACTGGGATTTCCACTGCGTGGGGGTTGAATGGTTGCAGTCATGGCTTAGTGACCTCCAAGGGCGAGGGACAGGTGGCGGATGGAGAAGCCGACCATGACGACGACCCAGAGGCCCAGGACCGTCCAGAGCATCTGACGCTGGTACTTGGCACCCTTCTTCCAGAAGTCGACGGCGATGATCCGCAGGCCGTTGAAGGCGTGGAACACGATCGCCGCGACAAGGCCCGTTTCACCCAGGGCCATGAGGGGGTTCTTGTAGGCACCAATCACTGCGGTGTAGGCCTCGGGGGACACACGCACCAATGAGGTGTCCAGCACGTGGACCAACAAGAAGAAGAAAATCACTACACCGGTAATGCGGTGTCCAACCCAGGACCACATGCCTTCACGGCCGCGGTACAAGGTGCCAGCTGGTTTTGTCGGCACTGAATAAACCTCCCTGCAACACAGCGGCGCTGGCATGGGATCCACGCGGGGGGAACGCCTGCTGCGAGAGCACTCGTAAGCTCAAGCCTAAATCTAGGCTTCGCTCACAGCTTATTCAATTTAGGAACCCCTTGTTGACAGGCCCCGGCGCGGTTTTGCGTCCGATTTGAGACGAACGCCACATTTAGCCATGGTTGCGGGCGCCGGCAGGGCCTGATCCGGGCCCAATTCGGGCCGAATTGGCCGCCGTCGGCTAAAGTAGCCGTGATGACTACAGACAAAGTGACAAGCCAGGATTCACCGCTGGACCGTTTTATTGCGGTCATTCCGGCGGGCGGGGTGGGGACCCGCCTCTGGCCCCTGTCACGGGCAGCAGCCCCGAAATTCCTTCACGACCTCACCGGTTCGGGCAGCACCCTGCTGCGCGCGACCTACGACCGCCTCCAGCCCGTCGCCGGCAAGCACGTGCTGGTGGTGACCGGCTCCGCCCACAGGGCAGCCGTCTGCCGCCAACTGCCTGAGGTCCTGGAAGCCGACCTCGTCCTGGAAAGCGAACCCAAGGACTCCGGGGCTGCGATTGGCCTCGCCGCGGCGATCCTCCACGAGCGGGACCCGGACATCATCATGGGCTCGTTCGCCGCGGATCAGGTCATCAGCCCGGACGACCTCTTCCAGGACGCCGTCCGTGAGGCCGTCTTCACCGCGGCCGCGGGGAAGATCGTCACCATCGGCATCAAGCCGACCCACCCCTCCACCGGATTCGGCTACATCCGTTCCGGCGCGAACCTGCACATCCCCGACGCGCCCAGCGCGCAGTCCGTCGTGGAGTTCGTGGAGAAGCCCAGCGAGGAAGTGGCCCAGGAGTACGTCGACAGCGGCGAATATGTCTGGAACGCGGGCATGTTCGTGGCCCCGGTCTCGCTGATGCTCAAGCACCTCGAAGCCAACCAGCCCGAACTCTTCGCCGGACTCCAGGAAATCGCCAAGGCCTGGGACACCCCGGAGCGCGACGCCGTCACCGCCCGGGTCTGGCCCACGCTGCCCAAGATCGCCATTGACTACGCCGTGGCCGAGCCCGCAGCCGCCGCCGGCGACGTCGCCGTGGTGCCCGGAACGTTCCTCTGGGACGACGTCGGGGACTTTGCCTCCGTGGGCCGGCTCAACAGCGCCAAGGAAGTCGACGAGGTCACGGTCCTGGGCGAGGGCGCACGCGTCTTCACCGAGAACGCCAGCGGTGTGGTGGTCTCCGATACCAAGCGGGTGATCGCCCTGATCGGCATCAAGGACGTCGTGATCGTTGACACCCCGGACGCCCTGCTGGTCACCACCAAGGAACACTCGCAGCGGGTCAAGCAGGCCGTGGACGCCATCAAGGCCAAGGGCGACACCGACGTCCTGTAGCCGGATGGGAGCGGATGACGGCCTGCGTAATGTTCAGCAATCCGTAACGCGCCGTACCCGATGCCGCTATTCTTTGGCCGCTCGATAGAGTTATTCCGTGCGCAACTATTCGACTGAAGCTGAGCCCACGACTCTCGTGGGGCCGTGGCTGGAGCCCATCCTGCCGGAGCTGATTGCTTTCCGCCGCGACCTCCATGCGCATCCGGAACTTTCGTTCAAGGAGTTCCGCACCACCGACAAGCTGGCGAAACGGCTCGAGGAAGCCGGGCTCAAACCGCGCCGCCTCGAGGCCACGGGCCTGACGGTCGACGTCGGGCAGGGTCCCATCGCCACCGCCCTGCGCGGGGACATCGACGCCCTGCCGATCATCGAGGAAACGGGCCTTGAGTTCGCCTCGAAGAACCACGGCGTGACCCACGCCTGCGGCCATGACGTCCACACCACCACCATGCTCGGGATCGCGCTGGTCCTGCAGCGCATGCACGAGGTGTCCCCGCTGCGCGGGACGGTCCGGATCATCTTCCAGCCGGCCGAGGAAACCATGCCCGGCGGCGCTACCTCTTGCATAGAGCAGGGCGTCCTGGACGGCGTGCCGCGCATACTGGCGCTGCACTGCGACCCCCGGATCGAGATCGGCAAGATCGGCACCCGGATCGGGGCCATCACCTCCGCCTCGGACACCATCAAGATTGAACTCTCCGGCCGCGGCGGCCACACCTCGCGCCCCCACCTGACCGAGGAACTGGTCTTCGCCCTGGCGCAGATCGCGGTCAATGTTCCCGCCGTGCTCTCGCGCCGCGTCGATGTCCGCAGCGGCGTGTCCGTGGTCTGGGGTCAGATCTCCGCAGGCTCGGCCCCGAACGCCATCCCCGGCAGCGGCTACATGGCCGGGACCATGCGCTGCCTGGACCGCGACGCCTGGCACGACGCCGGCGAGCTGCTCGACGACATCATCCGGCAGGTCGCCGAGCCCTACGGCGTCGACGTCCACCTGGAACACACCCGCGGCGTGCCGCCGGTGGTCAACTCCGAGCACGAGACCGCGCTGATCGAGGCCGCGGCCCGCGCCGAAATCGGCGAGGGCGCCGTGGTCCTGACCCCGCAGTCCATGGGCGGGGAAGACTTCGCCTGGTTCCTGGCCGACACCCCCGGCGCCATGATGCGCCTCGGCACCAAGACGCCCGGCGGGGAAGAGTACGACCTCCACCGCGGCGACTACATCGTCGATGAGCGGGCGCTGGGCCTGGGCATCCAGGTCCTCACGGCGGCGGCCCTGCGCACCATCCGCGACCTGTAAACCGTTCCGCCCGGCTGAGAATGCTGTCGTGGCGGCGTTTACGTTGTGCGCAATTGAATTGCACACAACTGAATTGTGCCGTACGGTGGAGCTATGACTACGCCAAAGGAAGCCCGCACGGCAGGGCCGGAAGCGCTCCGCCTGAACCGGCAGGTGTGCTTTGCGATGTACTCGGCCTCGCGCGCCGCCACGGCCGCCTACCGGCCCATGCTCGAGGAGCTCGGCCTGACCTACCCGCAGTACCTCGCCATGCTGGTGCTCTGGGAAGCGGAGCCGCGCAGCGTCCGTGAACTGGGGGAGGAGCTGGGCCTGGACTCCGGCACGCTCTCGCCCCTGCTTAAGCGGCTCGAAGCGCTCGGCCTCGTCGAGCGCCGCCGCTCCGCCGAGGACGAGCGCCGTGTGGAGATCTTCCTGACCGACGCCGGCGCCGCCCTGAGCGCCAAGGCCAGCGGCATCCCGCAGCGCCTGGCGGACGCCGCCGGGCTCACCGCCGCGGAACTGGACCAGCTCCGCGACACCCTGGGCCGGCTGACAAACGCGCTCCACGCCTCCCACTAAACCCTTCCCCTCCGCCACCCTTCCCAGGCCCACACGGCCGACGTCGAAATCGCGGGAGGCGTGCCAGCTCGCCGGAAATTTACGGCGACTCCGCAGGCTTCCGGCGAGTTCCCACTGAACCCCTTCTTCCTGCCGACAGAACGGAAACCCCATGAAGACCCTTTACACAGCAGAGGCCCTGGCCTCCGGCGAAGGCCGCGACGGCACCGCCGTCAGCAAGGACGGCAAGCTGAGCGTCACCCTGGCCAGCCCGGTCGAACTCGGCGGTGACGGCGCGGGCACCAACCCCGAGCAGCTCTTTGCCGCCGGCTACGCCGCGTGCTTCCACTCCGCCCTGCGCCTGGTGGGACGCAAGGAGCGCGCCGACCTGACGGACTCCGCCGTCGCCGCCAAGATCCACTTCGGCGCACTCGAGGACGGTGCAGGCTACGGTCTGGCCGCCGAGCTTGAGATCGCCCTGCCCGCCGTGGACCGGGACACCGCCGAGGCCCTCGTGGCCAAGGCCCACCAGATCTGCCCGTACTCCAACGCCACCCGCGGCAACATCACTGTCGACATCAACATCCTGGAGGTAGCCGCATGAGCAACACCACCGAAACTCGCACCCTTCCCGCCGCCACCCGCGAGATCCAACTGGCGTCCCGCCCGCACGGCCGCCCCGTGCCGGCGAACTTCCGCCTCGCCGAGTCGGCGCTGCCCGAACTGCGGGACGGCCAGGTCCTGGTCCGTAACCTCTACATCTCGGTAGACCCGTACATGCGCGGGCGGATGAACGACGTCAAGTCCTACTCCGCGCCGTTTGCGCTGGATGCCGCACTCGACGGCGGCGCCGTCGGCGAAGTCATCGCGTCCCGGGCCGAAGGCCGCGCTGTGGGCGACACGGTGGTGCACGGTCTCGGCTGGCGCGAATACGCCGTCGTCGATGCCGCGGCCACCACGGTGGCGCGCACTGATCTGGCCCCCGCGTCAGCATTCCTCGGCGCCCTCGGCATGACCGGGCTGACCGCCTATGCGGGACTGCTGAAGGTCGCGGAATTCAAGCCCGGCGACGCCGTGTTTGTCTCGGGCGCCGCCGGTGCGGTCGGCTCGCTCGTGGGGCAGATCGCCAAGGCCATGGGCGCGTCCCGGGTGATCGGCAGCGCCGGCTCGCCGGAAAAGGTGGCGCGGCTGCTCGAACTTGGCTTCGATGCCGCGTTCAACTATCACGACGGCCCGGTGGCGGAACAGCTTGCCGCGGCCGCGGGTGAGCGCGGGATCGACGTCTATTTCGACAACGTCGGCGGCGAGCACCTCGAGGCAGCGTTGTCCTCCCTCACGGTCGGTGGCCGGGTGGCGATGTGCGGGGCCATCGCCCAGTACAACGCGACCGAACCGACGCCGGCGCCGCGGAACCTCATGCTGGCGATCGGCAAACAGCTGACACTCAAGGGCTTCCTGGTGGGCGGCTACTGGCAGCACATGGCCGAATTTGTCGAGACCATGTCCGCCTGGCTGGCCGACGGAACGGTCCGCTATGACGAGACGGTGGTGGACGGGCTGGACAACGCCCCGCAGGCCTTCATGGATCTGCTCGACGGCGCCAACACCGGCAAGATGCTCGTAAGGCTGTAGCTGGACACCAGCAAACGCCGTGCCGGCCACGACGCCTCCGGCGCCGGTTTCCTTCGGGGMCCGGCGCCGGAGCCGTATGTGCACCTCCGCTGGCAGGGTGCCCGGCTACCACTAGGTAACAAGTTCTCAACAATCTGGGCATTCGCCGGGACCTGTGTTATCGGGACGTGGCGCAGGCCACTACAGTAGCTTGCATCAGTGCGCCTCGGCGCAGTGCTGCGAAATCCATCAGTGACAACAGAGATCAGCGGAACACCGCCGACAGACACTCATTGAACTTCCGTCGTAGCGCCTACTCTTTCTTCCTGGAGGAAAATTGAAGAACTCTCTGCGTGCCACCTTTAAGCGCGGATCAATGGCCGGCGTCGCCACCGCGGGCGCGGCTGCACTCCTGCTGACCGGCTGCGGGGCTGCCCCGGAGGCCAGCACCGCCACCAACACTGCAAGCAACTACACCGGCTGCATCGTGTCCGACTCGGGTGGATTCGACGACCAGTCGTTCAACCAGTCTTCCTACGAGGGCTTGAAGAAGGCCGAGAAGGATCTCGGCATCAAGACGAACGAAGCCGAGTCCAAGACCAACAACGACTTCGAACCGAACCTGCGCGCCATGGTTTCCGCCGGCTGCAACCTGACCATCACGGTCGGCTTCCTGCTCGGCGACGCAACGAAGGCCCAGGCCACCGCGAACCCGGACAAGCATTTCGCCATCATCGACTTCGGCTACGAAACCCCGATCACCAACGTCAAGCCGATCATCTACGACACGGCCCAGGCCGCGTTCCTGGCCGGCTACCTCGCAGCAGGCACCACCAAGACCGGGACGGTCGCCACGTTCGGCGGCATCAAGATCCCCACGGTTACCATCTTCATGGACGGCTACGCCGACGGCGTGAAGTACTACAACGAGAAGAAGGGCAAGGACGTCAAGGTTCTTGGCTGGGACAAGGCCAAGCAGGACGGCTCCTTCACCGGTGACTTCGAAAAGCAGGACAAGGGCAAGCAGTTCACCCAGAACTTCCTGGACCAAGGCGCCGACATCGTCATGCCCGTCGCCGGTCCGGTCGGCAAGGGTGCCGGCGCGGCCCTGCAGGAAGCCAAGGCAGCAGGCAAGGACGTCAAGCTCATCTGGGTTGACTCCGACGGCTTCCTCACGGCACCGGATTACAAGGACATCATGCTCTCCTCCGTCATGAAGCAGATGGGTGAGGCCGTTGAGACGGTCGTCAAGCAGGACAAGGACGGCCAGTTCACCAACAAGCCGTACATCGGCACCCTCGCGAACGACGGCGTCCAGCTGGCCCCGTTCCACGACATGGATGCCCAGGTTCCGGCCGAACTGAAGTCCGAGCTGGACCAGATCAAGAAGGACATCGCCGACGGCAAGCTCAAGGTTGAATCTGCAGCCAGCCCGAAAGCCTAACGTCCTCCGCTAAGCGCCACGGCCCGTCCGGTCACCACCGCACGGGCTGTGGCGCTTTTCGTTGCGGCCCTTAGTGCCCCAGACCCCAGGCACTAAGCTGGTGCTGCAGCGCCCCTACGCGTCCGGACCAAGCCTTCCGGACACCTCGAGATTGGTCAGAGTTTTGAAACTTGAACTCAAGGGCATTACCAAACGCTTCGGCTCCCTGGTAGCGAACGATCACATCGATGTGGTTGTTGAACCCGGGCAGATTCACTGTCTGCTCGGTGAGAACGGCGCTGGCAAGTCCACGCTGATGAACGTCCTCTACGGACTGTACGAGCCCACAGAGGGCGAAATCCTTATTGACGACAAACCGGTCACGTTCCGCGGCCCCGGCGATGCCATGGCGGCGGGTATCGGGATGGTGCACCAGCACTTCATGCTGGTCCCCGTCTTCACCGTCGCGGAGAACGTCGCCCTGGGAGCGGAGACCACCACGACCGGCGGATTCCTGGACCTCGATGACACCCGCCGGAAAATCCGGGAGATCTCCGACCGGTACGGCTTCGACGTCGACCCCGACGCGCTGATCGAAGACCTCCCCGTGGGCGTGCAGCAGCGCGTGGAGATCATCAAGGCATTGGTCCGCGACGCCAAGGTGCTCATCCTCGATGAACCCACGGCCGTGCTGACCCCGCAGGACACCGATGAGCTGCTGGACATCATGCGCCAGCTCAAGAGCCACGGCACCTCGATCGTCTTCATTTCCCACAAGCTGCGTGAGGTGAAGGCCGTTTCGGACACCATCACCGTCATCCGCCGCGGCAAGGTAGTGGGCTCGGCCGATCCCGGCGCCTCGACCACCGAGCTGGCGTCCATGATGGTGGGCCGGGCCGTCAGCCTGACCCTGGACAAGGCTCCCGCCAATCCGCAGGAGACCACCTTCGAGGTCAAGGACCTGACCGTCATCGCCCCCAACGGCCAGCACGTGGTGGACGGCATCAGCTTCGGAATCGCCCGCGGCGAGATCCTTGCGGTCGCCGGCGTCCAGGGCAACGGCCAGACGGAACTGACCGAGGCCATTTTGGGCCTGCACGAGAGGGTTCACGGCTCGATCGCCCTCGACGGCGAAGAACTCGTGGGCCGCAGCGTCAAGGAGGTCCTCAACGCCGGGGTCGGGTTCGTCCCGGAAGACCGTTCCCTCGACGGGCTGATCGGTACGTTCTCCATTGCCGAGAACCTGATCCTGGACCGCTACGACCAGACGCCGTTCGCCAAGGGCATCAGCATGAGCCCGGCCAAGGTCCTGGAGAACGCCAAGACCCGGATCGCAGAATTCGACGTCCGCACCCCGTCCGGCTCACTCGCAGCCGGAACCCTGTCCGGCGGCAACCAGCAGAAGGTCGTCATGGCCCGGGAGCTCTCCCGGCCCCTGCGGCTCTTTATCGCCTCCCAGCCCACCCGCGGCGTGGACGTGGGCTCCATCGAGTTCCTGCACAAGCGGATCGTCGCGGAGCGGGACCACGGCACGCCCGTCATGATCGTCTCCACCGAACTGGACGAGGTGATTGAACTCGCCGACCGGATTGCCGTGCTGTACAAGGGCCGGCTGGTCGGGATCGTCCCGGCCGGCACCGGGCGCGACGTCCTGGGCCTGATGATGGCCGGGGTTTCCCCGGACGAGGCCCAGGCCGACGCCGCAGGCAGGCACCCGGCTCGATCCCTTTCCGAAAACCCGGCCGCGAACGCAGCAGAAACTCCGGCCGGCACCCCGGCCGGCATCCCCGCAACGAAGCCGGCAACGAACCCGGCGCCCGCCGCCCCGTCCGTGCAGGAGCCCGGCTCCGGCGCCGTAGGAGACCCCCATGAGTGAGAACACCGAGCCGCGGCCCGCGGCCGCACCGGACCCGGACCGGCTTCCGGCATCGCAGACCACCGACGTGGAGCCTGAGCCGCTCGAGGACGATGCAGACTTCGTCACCGTGCTGGACACCGCGGGCGGGGCCCACCAGCCATCGGCCGTTCCGGTCTCGACCCAGAGCGGAGCTCTTCCCGGTGCCCCGGAAGAGGAATCGCTGCTGCGCAAGATCTTCACCGGTAACGGCATAGTGACCATCCTGGCGGTGCTGCTCGCATTGATCCTGGGCGGCTTGCTGATCGCCATGACGGACAAGGTTGTCGGGACCACGGCGGGCTATCTCTTTGCCCGGCCCAGTGACTTCCTCATCGCCGTCTGGTCGGCCGCCACCGACTCGTACGTCGCCCTCTTCCAAGGCGCGGTCTTCAACCCCCGTGGGAACGGCGTGGCCGGACAGTTCGCCCCACTCATGGAGACGCTGACCATCGCCACCCCGCTGATCACGGCGGGCCTCGGCGTCGCCCTGGCCTTCCGCGCTGGCCTGTTCAACATCGGTGCGCAGGGCCAGATCATCATGGCCGGCATCCTTGCCTCGTGGGTCGGCTTCGCGCTGCACCTGCCGCTGGGCCTGCACCTGCTGCTGGTCCTGGTGGCCGGTGTCATCGGCGGCGCAGTCTGGGGCGGCATCGTCGGTGTGCTCAAAGCCAGGACGGGCGCCCACGAGGTCATCGTGACCATCATGTTCAACTACATCGCCCTCTATTTCCTGCGCTACCTGCTCGACACGGACTTGTTCCAGCGTCCGGGGGCGGACACACCGATATCGCCTATCGTGGACCCCAGCGCCGCCTACCCGCTGATCTTCGGCAGCCAGTACCGGCTGCACCTGGGATTCCTGCTGGCCATTGCGGCCACCTTCTTTGTTTCGTGGCTGCTGAACCGCTCCACGCTCGGTTTCGAATTCCGTGCCGTCGGGGCCAACCCCAAGGCAGCGCTGACAGCCGGCATCAACGTCTCCCGGGCCACCATCCTGGTGATGACCATTGCCGGTGGCCTGGCCGGCTTGGCCGGCGTGGCACAGGTGGCAGGCACCGAAAAGGTCCTGACCGATGGTGTCGCGGCAACCTACGGCTTTGACGCGATCACGGTCGCGCTGCTGGGACGGTCCTCGCCATGGGGCACCTTTGCCGCCGGCCTGCTGTTCGGAGCTTTCCGCGCAGGCGCCGTCCAGATGCAGATCCAGACCGGAACCCCGATCGACATCGTGCTCGTGGTCCAGTCGCTCATCGTGCTGTTCATCGCGGCGCCGCCCCTGGTCCGGGCGATCTTCGGACTCAACCCGCGCAAGAAGAAGGCCGCGACCGCCGGCAAAACCAAGCAGGCCGCAACCACCGGAGGTGCCGCATGAGCACAACAGCAACCTCGCCCGTTGAAGGAAAACCCCAGCCAGACAAGGACCGCAGGCCCGCGTCCGCCAAGCCCGTGACCTGGAAGCTGCCGGTCACGCTGGCGGTGCTGGCCGCCATCGCCTTCATCTTCTTCGGACTGCTGGGCCCGCAGACGAACGCCAAGTTCGGCGTTTCCTCGGGCGGAGACTTCTTCCAGCTCCCGGCAATCGAAGTCCCCGCATTCCTGTCCGGCATGGTGCTCTCCTTGATCCTGCTCGGCCTCGCGGGCTACGCGTTGGTCCTGAAGGCACGAGCGGACCGGCGGCCCCCGCGCTGGCTGCCGGCCGTGTTCACCGTCGTGTTCGTGGTCGCCTTCCTGATCTGGGTGGTCGGCGGCGCCCGGACCCCCAGCATTTCGCTGGCCGGCCTCATCGCCGGGTCAGTGACACTCGCCGTGCCGATCGTCTTCGGCTCGCTGTCCGGCGTGCTGTGCGAACGGGCCGGCGTGGTCAACATCGCCATCGAAGGCCAGCTCCTGGGGGGTGCCTTCACGGCCGCGCTCGTCGCCAGCCTGACGCACAACCCCTACCTGGGTCTGCTTGCGGCGGCCGTGGCCGGCGCCCTCGTTTCGATTGTGCTGGCGCTCTTCGCCATCAAGTACGTGGTCAACCAGATCATCGTCGGCGTCGTGCTCAACGTCCTGGTCTCCGGGCTCACCGGCTTCCTGTTCAGCACCGTGATGCAGTCGGACCCGGAGAAGTACAACTCGCCCGCCGAGCTGCCCATCATTGATATCCCGGTGCTGTCCAGCATCCCCGTGATCGGGCCCATCCTGTTCAAACAGTCCGTGGTGGGCTACCTGATGTACGTGGCCGTCATCGTGATCTGGGTCGCATTGTTCAAGACGAAGTGGGGCCTGCGCGTCCGTGCCGTGGGCGAGCACCCGCAGGCGGCCGATACCCTGGGCATCAAGGTCAACGCGACCCGCTTCTGGAACGTCACGCTCGGCGGTGCCGTCGCCGGGATCGGCGGATCGTTCTTCACCCTCGTGGCGATCGACAGCTTCACCAAGGAAATCTCCGGCGGGCGCGGCTTCATTGCCCTCGCCGCCATGATCCTGGGCCGCTGGAACCCGATCGGGGCGTTCTTCGCCGCGCTGCTGTTCGGCTTCGCCGACAACCTGCAGAGCATCGTGACGATCATCGGCACCCCGGTGCCCAGCCAGTTCATGGCCATGCTGCCGTACGTGGTGACCGTGTTTGCCGTGGCCGGCCTCGTCGGCCGCTCCCGGCCGCCGGCCGCCGACGGCATACCGTACATCAAGGGCTGAGAATGGACAGCACCGACGTCGACTGGGCAGCACTCGAAGCCGCGGCAGTGTCCGCCATGAAAAACGCCTATGCGCCGTACTCGAAGTTTCCGGTGGGGGCCGCGGCCCTCACCGGAGACGGGCGGATCGTCAGCGGCTGCAACGTCGAAAACGCCAGCTACGGGCTGACCCTGTGCGCCGAGTGCGCCCTGGTCGGCAACCTGCAGATGACCGGCGGGGGACTGCTCCGCGCCTTCTACTGCGTCGACGCCGGCGGGAATGTCCTCATGCCGTGCGGGCGCTGCCGCCAGCTGCTCTACGAATTCCGGGCTCCGGACATGGAGCTCATGACCACGCAGGGAATCAAGACCATGGACCAGGTCCTTCCCGATGCCTTTGGCCCCCAACACCTGGAGGAACCCCGGTGACACAAACGACACAGAACCCCAACAACAGTGAAGCGTTCGACGCCGTCGACATCATCCGCATCAAGCGGGACAAGGGTGTGCTCAGCCCGGCCCAGATCGACTGGACGATCGATGCCTACACCCGCGGCGCCATCGCCGACGAACAGATGGCCGCCCTGAACATGGCCATCCTGCTCAACGGCATGGACCGGGCCGAAATCTCCCGCTGGACGGCGGCCATGATCGCCTCCGGCGAGCGGATGGACTTCTCCAGCCTGCGCCGGCCCGACGGCGGCGTGAAGGCGACCTCGGACAAGCACTCCACCGGCGGCGTCGGGGACAAGATCACCCTGCCGCTGGCGCCCCTGGTGGCGGTGTTCGGCGTGGCCGTGCCGCAGCTCTCGGGCCGCGGCCTCGGCCACACGGGCGGCACCCTGGACAAGCTCGAAGCCATCCCGGGCTGGCGTGCGGCCCTGAGCAATGAGGAAATGATGGCCCAGCTCCAGGACGTCGGCGCGGTCATTTGCGCGGCCGGCGCCGGACTGGCCCCGGCGGACAAGAAGCTCTACGCGCTCCGCGATGTCACCGGGACCGTGGAGGCCATCCCGCTGATTGCCTCCTCGATCATGAGCAAGAAGATCGCCGAGGGCACCGGCTCGCTGGTGCTCGACGTCAAGGTGGGCAGCGGCGCGTTCATGAAGGATGAGGCCCGCGCCCGCGAACTGGCCGAAACCATGGTGGCCCTGGGCAAGGACGCCGGCGTCAACACGGTGGCCCTGCTCACCAACATGAACACGCCCCTGGGCCTCACCGCGGGCAACGCGATCGAGGTCGAGGAATCCGTGGAGGTCCTCGCCGGCGGAGGCCCGGAAGACGTCGTCGAACTCACCGTCCGGCTCGCGGAGGAAATGCTGGCGTGCGCCGGCATCCGCGACGCCGATCCCCGGGCAGCACTCCGGGACGGCCGGGCCATGGACGTCTGGAACCGGATGATCCAGGCCCAGGGCGGAGACCCGCGTGCCAAGCTCCCGGTCGCCAGGGAATCCGAGGTCATCTACGCCCCGGCCGACGGCGTCCTGGTGGAGCTGGACGCGATGGCCGTCGGCGTCGCTGCCTGGCGGCTCGGCGCCGGACGCGCCCGCAAGGAGGACCAGGTCCAGGCCGGTGCCGGGGTGCGGATGCACGCCAAGCCCGGCGCCACGGTCAAGGCGGGCGAACCGCTCATGACCCTCCTGACGGACACCCCGGAGAAGTTCGAGCGTGCCAAGGAAGCGCTCGAACACGCCGCCGTGATCGCCCCCGAGGGTTCCCGGCCCGCCCAGAAGCTCATCATCGACCGCATCGCCTAAGCCCGTTGCCCTATCACTTATGGTCCCCAAACCCGTGGGATAACAGCCGTACGTGATAGGGCAACGACGGCGGAGGCCGACGGTACACTGACTCCACAGCAGTACCCGTCAAGCGCAGGCCCGGCTCCGGCCGAGCCTGCGCTTGGATCGATCTGGCCCCGCCGCGCGTTAGGAAGCTGTGCAGGCAATCAACGACTTCATCCTCGCCGCCGCAGGGCAACCCTGGGTCCTGGTCCTGGTTTTTGCCTGCTGTGTGATCGACGGCTTCTTCCCCCCGATTCCGAGTGAATCGGTGGTGGTGGGCCTGGCTGCTGTCGCCGCCACCGCGGGCGTCCCCAACCCTCTGCTCCTGATCGCTACGGCTGCCGCAGGGGCACTTGTGGGTGACAACATGGCCTACCTGATCGGCCGCGGGACCGGAACCCGGCGCTGGGGATGGCAGCGCGGCCCGCGCATGCAGGCGGCCTTCCGCTGGGCCGGCCGGGAACTGCGGAAACGGCCTGCCTCACTGATCCTTGTGGCGCGCTTCGTCCCGATCGGACGGGTGGCCGTAAACCTGACCGCCGGTGCCACCCACTACCCGTGGCGCAGATTCGTCAGCCTGACGGTGCTCTCGGCGCTGCTGTGGGCCGGCTACTCGGTGGGGATCGGCCTGACTGTTGGTCCGTGGTTTGAGAAAAACCATGTGCTGGGCGCGGCCATTGCGATCGTCTGCGCCGTCGTCCTGGGCATCGTCCTGGACCGCGTGATCAGCAGGGTGCGCGGCCGGGCTCCGGAGGAACCGACGCATTCCGTGCCCCCCGCCGAGTCCTAGGCGGATTGGCCCTGCACATGGGACACTTAGGAGCGATTTGGGTCACGTTTGTTGGCCGCACGTCGTGCAAGGTTCCACCCACTGTCATCGCGAGTATGTTACGGCTTAGTTGTCCGTTCCCAGTCATCAAGGAGCACCACCTGCATGGAGTTCATTAACGAGGCCGTGCTCCATGCCGCCGGCCAGTGGTGGATCTACCCACTCCTGCTGGTTTTCTTCTTCGTGGACGGCTTCGCGATGGTGGTCCCCAGTGAGACCCTGATCGTTGCCCTGGCGGCGTACTCCGTGCACAGCGGCCAGCCCAACCTGTGGATCCTGGGCCTCACGGCGCTCGTGGGAGCCATGGCCGGCGACAACATGGCCTACATGCTCGGCCGCAAGATTGGCCTCGAGCGGTTCCGCTGGATGCGCAAGCCAAAGGTCCAGAAGGTCTTCGGCTGGGCACACTACGAACTTGAGAAGCGCGGCGCCGTCCTGATCTTCACCGCCCGGTACATCCCCTGGGGCCGCGTCGCCGTTAACTACGTGGCAGGTACGACGGCGTTCCCGCACCGGAGATTCTTCTTGCTGGACGCCTTCGCGTGCCTCACCTGGGTGACCTACTCGATCGGCATCGGCGTTCTGGCCAGTTCCTTCCCGTGGCTGCACCACAACCCGCTGCTCAGCGCGGGCATCGCGGTGGTATTCGCCATTGTGCTCGGTGTCCTCATCGACCACCTCCTGCGCTGGTGGCACAAACGCCTGGGCCGCCACGACGCCGAGGTCGTGGACGAATGGCTCGACGGCGGGCCCACCCACCAACCGGGCGCCGCAGTTCCTGCACCGATGATCGCCTCCGGTGATGCCGAGGCCGGCAGAAAGTAGCGTCCCGCGCGCTCCGACCCTATGGTTGGAACGTGACTGAGACTATTCCTGACGCTGCCCCTGACCTCGACTTCGACCTGAAGGGCCTTCCCAAGGTTTCCCTTCACGACCACCTGGACGGCGGACTCCGCCCGGCCACCATCATTGAACTTGCTGAGGCTGTCGGCCATACGCTGCCGTCTACGGACCCCGTCGCGCTGGGGGAGTGGTTCCGCGAGTCCGCTGACTCCGGCTCCCTGGTCCGCTACCTCGAGACCTTCGACCACACCATCGCCGTGATGCAGACCAAGGAGGGCCTGTTCCGCGTCGCGAAGGAATTCGTCGAAGACCTGGCCGACGACGGCGTCGTGTACGGCGAAGTGCGCTGGGCGCCCGAACAGCACCTGCAGAAGGGCCTGAGCCTGGACGACGTGGTCGAAGCCGTGCAGGCGGGCCTCGAAGCCGGCGTGGACGCCGTGGCCGAGACCGGCCGCGATATCCAGGTGGGCCAGCTCATCACCGCCATGCGCCACGCCGACCGCGGCCAGGAGATCGCCGAACTGGCGGTCCGCCACCGCAACAACGGCGCCGTCGGCTTCGACATCGCCGGCGCCGAGGACGGCTTCCTGCCGTCCCGTTTCAAGGACGCCTTCACCTACCTGGCGCAGCACAACTTCCCGGCCACCGTCCACGCCGGCGAAGCCGCCGGCCTGGAAAGCATCCAGTCGGCACTCGTCGACGGCCGGGCCCTGCGGCTGGGCCACGGCGTCCGGATCGCCGAGGACGTCACGATCGAATTCGAAGAAGACGAAGACGCCGCCGACGCCGAAGGCTTCGACGACTCCGCCAACGACACCATCGGCATGGTGACCCTCGGCGAGCTCGCCAGCTGGGTCCGCGACCGTGGCATCGCACTGGAGATCTGCCCCTCCTCCAACCTGCAGACCGGCGCCATTGCCGGGTTCGGTGAGGGCATTGAAAGCCACCCGCTGGACATGCTCTACCAGCTCGGCTTCAACGTCACCATCAACACCGACAACCGGCTCATGAGCGGCGTGACACTGACCGACGAGTTCGAACTCCTGGTCGAGACGTTCGACTACGACCTCGATGACCTGCTGGAGCTGACGCTGAACGCGGCCGAGGCCGCCTTCCTGCCGCTCGAGGAGAAGGAAGCGCTGGTCGAATACATCAACGAGGCCTACGCCGATCTTGGCTAACGAGGACACAACACCCGTCCAGGGGGTGGGGGAGCTGCTGGGGACGATTGCGGCCCTGCGCGAGCATTGCCCCTGGATGGGTGCCCTCACCCACGAGTCCCTCGTGGAGTACCTCCTGGAGGAGGCCTACGAGGTCGCCGAGACCATCGAGACCGGCGCCGGCGACAAGGAACTGCAGTCTGAACTGGGGGACGTCCTCTTACAGGTGGTTCTCCACGCCCGGCTCGCCGAGGAACGCGGCGCCTTTGACTTGGGCGACGTCGCCCGCGGCCTGAGGGCCAAGATGATCCGGCGCAACCCGCACGTTTTCCGGCCCGACGGCTCGCTGCAGGATTCCTTCCCGGCGACGGTGGAGGAGATCGTCCTGAAATGGGATGCCGTCAAGAAAGCCGAGAACCCCGAACGCGGCCACGTCTTCGACGGCGTTCCCGCCTCCCTTGGCGCCCTCGCCCGGGCCCAAAAGCTCCTGGACCGCGCCGAGCGCGCGGGCATGGCGGCGGCCGCTGGCCAAACTGCAGCCGAAACCGCCGTCGACCTCCCGGCCGCCGAGGAGGAACTCGGCGACCTGCTGTTCGGGATCGTGGCCGCTGCCCGGGCCGGCGGGCTCGACGCCGAACGCGCCCTCCGCGGCGCCCTGCGCCGTTTCCAGGACAGTGCCGGCCCCACGCGATCGGCACAATAGCGCCGGCAGACTAGAGTCGGCACGATGGCGGCGGCATCATGACGTCCGGGGATTGGATAGGTTTCCGTAACTTATCCCGCTCTCGACTACGCTAGTAGCGACGACGACGTCGGCTTTTTCCAGCCTGATGTACAGCCAGAGTCCAAGCAGTCAGATTCCCTGCAGATCGCTTCACCCAAAGGAGCATATCCATGGCGCTTATCGATGCCATCCACGCCCGCGAAATCCTCGATTCCCGTGGCAACCCGACCGTAGAAGTTGAAGTCCTGCTCTCGGACGGCCAGATCGGCCGCGCAGCAGTTCCCTCCGGCGCTTCCACCGGCGAGCACGAGGCCGTTGAACTTCGCGACGGCGACAAGGGCCGCTACCTCGGCAAGGGCGTCCAGAAGGCCGTCGACGCGGTCATCGACCAGATCGCCCCGGCCCTGACCGGCTTCGACGCGACCGACCAGCGCAGCATCGACCAGGCCATGATCGACCTGGACGGCACCCCCAACAAGGGCAAGCTCGGCGCCAACGCCATCCTGGGCGTGTCCCTGGCCGTGGCCAACGCCGCCGCCGCCTCCGCTGACCTGCCGCTGTACAAGTACCTGGGCGGGCCCAACGCGCACGTCCTGCCCGTGCCGCTGATGAACATCCTCAACGGCGGCTCGCACGCCGACTCCGACGTGGACATCCAGGAATTCATGATCGTCCCGATCGGCGCCGAGACCTTCTCCGAAGGCCTGCGCTGGGGCGTCGAGGTCTACCACAACCTCAAGTCCGTCCTGCAGGCCAAGGGCCTGTCCACCGGACTGGGTGACGAGGGCGGCTTCGCGCCGAACCTGCCGTCCAACCGTGCCGCCCTGGACCTGATCCAGGAAGCCATCAAGAACGCCGGCTACACCCCGGGCAAGGACATCGCCCTGGCCCTGGACGTCGCCTCCTCCGAGTTCTTCAAGGACGGCGCGTACCAGTTCGAAGGCAAGGCTCTTTCCGCCACCGAGATGAGCGCCTACTACGCCGAGCTCGTGGCCGACTACCCGCTCGTTTCCATCGAGGACCCGCTGGATGAGAACGACTGGGAAGGCTGGAAGACCCTCACCGACACCATCGGCGACAAGGTCCAGCTCGTGGGCGATGACCTCTTCGTCACGAACCCGGCCATCCTGCAGCGCGGCATCGACACCAAGACCGCGAACTCGCTGCTCGTCAAGGTCAACCAGATCGGTTCCCTGACCGAGACCCTGGACGCCGTGTCGCTGGCCCAGCGTGCCGGCTACACCACCATCACCTCGCACCGCTCCGGCGAAACCGAGGACACCACCATTGCTGACATCTCCGTTGCCACCAACGCGGGACAGATCAAGACCGGTGCCCCGGCACGCTCCGAGCGCGTGGCCAAGTACAACCAGCTGCTGCGCATCGAAGAGGAACTCGACGACGCCGCACGCTACGCCGGCCGCAGCGCCTTCCCGCGTTTCAAAGGCTAGTTAGCCGCGAAACCCGGTAACCGGTGGCTATGGTTGAAAGACCATGGCCACCGGTTCTTTTTTTGGTCCGCTTTTGAAGGAGTGACATGGCGACCCGACGCCCCAATGTTCCCCGGGCTACGCCTGCCGCCAAGCCTGCGGCCGCAGGTCCGGAGGCAGCAGCCGACGGCGGCGAGGTCATCCAGGCGGACTTTGGCGGCTCCCGCAGCGGCGCGGCAGCGACGCCGGCCGGCGCTGCGCCTGCCTCGCCCCGGGCGTCGGCCCCCACAGGCAAGCCGGCCCCGAGCGGTTCCGGCGCCGCATCTCCGGCCAAACCCCGTCCCGCGGCAGCCCCGGCAGGAGCACCGGCAAAGCCCGCGGCCCTCCCCGCCGCCGGGAAGGCCGACGGGAAGGCCGGCGGCAAGATCCCGAACCGGACCGCCGCAGGGGGTCCGGACGAGTCCCTCGACCCCGTGCCCGCCAAAGCGTTCTCGGGCCGGCTGCTTGCCCTGGGCGTGGTCATGATTGCCATCACCATCCTGCTGGCCCCCACGGTCAAGATCTTCCTGGACAAACGCGCCGAAATCGCCGCCCTGCAGGCCGACATCGCGGCCAAGCAGACCAAGCAGGAGGACCTCAAACGCCAGGTGTCGCGGTGGCAGGATCCCAACTATGTGAAACAGCAGGCCCGCGACCGCATTAACATGGTTATGCCCGGAGAGACGGGCTACTGGGTATTCGGCAGCGATCTTCCTGCCGCGCAGTCCGGTGGCGCCGCGGGTGCAGCATCAGCACAAGACCCGGCCAACCTGCCCTGGGTGGACGCCCTCTGGGAGTCCATCAGGCGATCGGCAACAGACTAGAAGCGGCGCCCGCCGCAGGGATTGTCCCGCGGACAATCCGGAACAGGGCAGGAAGGTGCCACTCCCGTGGACGAGAACCGAGTGGACCAGAACCGAGCAGCAGAGAACAACGACGGGGCCAAGACGTCGGCGCCACGGCACAGGGCGGACGAGCCGGAGGGCTCCCGCCAGCCGTCGCCACACGACCTCGAGGTCCTCAGCCGCCAGCTGGGCAGGCCCGTGCGCGACGTCGTCGAAATCCCGGCCCGCTGCGTCTGCGGAAACCCGCTCGTCGCCGCCACCTCGCCGCGGCTCAGCAACGGGACGCCGTTCCCCACTACGTTTTACCTCACCCACCCGGTGATCACGTCGGCGGTATCGCGGCTGGAGGCCGCCGGGCTGATGAACGAAATGAACGACCGGCTCGCTGCCGACGCCGGCCTCGCGGCCCGGTACCGGTCCGCCCACGAGGCATATCTGGCCTCCCGAGCCGAGATCGGCGCGCGCTCCGGCATCGGGGCCGTTCCCGAAATCGACGGCGTCTCCGCCGGCGGAATGCCGACCCGCGTCAAATGCCTGCACGTCCTCGTGGGGCATTCGCTGGCCGCCGGCCCGGGCGTGAACCCGCTCGGGGATGAGACGATCGCGGCCATCGCCGAATGGTGGACCGTGGAGCGCTGTTACTGCGACGGCGCCTGGGACACCGGCGGGGAGGCCCCGTCCCGGGACCTCAGCCGCCACGGACCCCAGGGCCTGCCGGAGATCATGGGCCGGCCCGCACCGGTCCGCAAGTCCCGCGGCGACGCCGCCGGCGCCGCTGACACGGCCGCCGGCGCCGCTGACACGGCCGCCACCGCCGGCACGGGGGAGTCCCAGTGACCCGGGTCGCGGCCGTAGACTGCGGCACCAACTCGATCCGCCTACTCATCGCAGATGTGAACACAGCAGATGTGGACACAGCTGTGAGCGCAGATGCGGGCGCACGCGGCGCAACAGGGCAGGCCACGCCGCGGCTGACCGACATCGTGCGGGAAATGCGCGTGGTCCGGCTGGGCCAGGGCGTGGACTCCACCGGCGAACTGGCCCGGGAAGCGCTTGAGCGCACCTTCGCCGCGACCCGGGACTATGCTGCCCTGATCCGCGAGCACGGCGCCGAAAAGGTGCGCTTCGTGGCCACCTCCGCCACCCGCGATGCCCGCAACCGCCAGGTCTTCGTCGACGGCATCCGCGACATCCTCGGCGTCGAACCCGAGGTGATCACCGGCGACGAGGAAGCCGCACTGTCCTTCGCCGGCGCCAGCAGTGTCCTGCCCTCCCGCGGGGAGGAGCCCGTGCTGGTGGTGGACCTCGGCGGCGGAAGCACGGAGTTCGTGCTGGGCAACGCCGACGGCGTCATCGCCGCCCGCTCGGTCGACGTCGGCTGCGTCCGGATGACCGAACGGCACCTGCGCAGCGATCCGCCCACTGCGGAACAGATTGCCGCAGCAGAGGCCGACGTCGACGCCGCCATCAGCGAGGCGGCACAGACCGTTCCGCTGGAACGCACCACCGCCGTCGTCGGCGTGGCCGGCTCCGTCACCACCATCACGGCGCATGCGCTGCGCCTGCCGGAGTACTCGCCGGCCGCGATCCATGGCACCGAACTGGACCTGGACGCGGTCCGGAAAGCTTGCACCGAGCTGCTCGAAATGACCCGGGAGGAACGGGCCGCGCTGCCGTACATGCACCCCGGGCGGGTGGACGTGATCGGCGCCGGTGGCCTCGTTTGGCGGCGGGTCCTGCAGCGCGTGGCCGAGGCCACCGGCGGGCGCATCACCACGGCCGTGAGCAGTGAACACGATATTCTTGACGGAATTGCCCTCAGCATCCGATGATCCCGCCCCAGCAGTTGTGCCCAGCGCGCGACCGTGCCGCTGGTGCATCCGCCGATAGGACCTGAATGACCAGAGCAACAGCCCGGCGCCGCCGGACCGCCTCCGCGTTGATGGCCTTGGCCCTCGCCGGCGGGGCCTCCACGGCGGCGCTGACCCTGGCCGCGCCCGCCTACGCCGACTCCTGGCGGGACAAGGAATACTGGCTCGCCGAATCCGGCATCACCAAAGCCTGGGACGTTTCCAAGGGGGCGGGCGTCAAGGTCGCCGTAATTGACAGCGGCGTGGACGGCCGGCATCCGGATTTGGGCGGCGTGCTCGCCGGCGGCGCGGACATTTCCGGCGCCGGAAAGGCCAACGGCCAGGGGAGTATCGGCGCCAAACCCGAACACGGCACCCTCGTGGCCACCATGCTCGCCGGGCGGGGGCATCAGCCGCCCGAAGCGACGGCCAAACCGAGTGCCAGCGCAACTGGCTCTCCCGTCGGCCCGGCCGTAGGCCCTGACGGGGTCGTCGGCGTCGCCCCGGAAGCCCAGCTGCTGTCCGTCTCCACCTGGCTCGGTTCCGCCAACCCGGGCGGCAAAAGCGACCAGGACCAGATCCCGGAGGCAGTGCGGTGGGCCGTCGACAACGGCGCCCGCGTCATCAACATCTCCCTCGGCAGCACGTCGCCGGAATGGCCGCAGACCTGGGACGCGGCATTCCTCTACGCCGAACAGAAGGACGTCGTGATCGTCGCCGCCGCGGGCAACCGGGTGGGCGGCAACGTCCAGGTCGGCGCCCCGGCCACGATCCCCGGTGTCCTGACCGTTGCAGGCCTGGACCGCACGGGCGCGGCCAGCATCGACTCCTCCTCGCAGGGCATCAGCATCGGCGTCGCAGCTCCCGCCGAGGACCTGGTCGGGGGCGTGCCCGGCGGCGGCTACGCCGACTGGGCAGGCACCTCCGGAGCTACGCCGATCGTTTCCGGCGTCGCGGCCCTGATTCGCTCCAAATGGCCCGAGATGTCCGCGAGCCAGGTCATCAACCGGATCGTCACCACGGCCAAGGACGCCGGTGCGCCAGGGAAGGATCCGCTCTATGGCTTCGGCGTGCTGAATGCCGAGGCCGCACTCAAGGCCGACGTCCCGGAGACCAAAGTCAACCCGCTGGGATCCATTTCGGACTGGATCCGGGTCCACCGGCGCGGAAACCTCGCCACGACCGCACCTGCTACGGAGCCCGCGCCCTCCAGCGCAGCGCCCACCCTGCCCGAAGCGACCGTGCCCGTCGCGGAAAAGCCGTCCCAGCTCGACAGCGCCGTGCCGGCCGCGGTGGTCCTGGGCTTTGGTTCCCTGCTCGTGGGAATCATTGTGGCCGCCGCCTTCCAGCTGCGGGCCGCCATGCGCACGCCGCCAAAGGACGGGCCGGACGGGCCGGACGGACCGGAGGGGCCAGGCAGGGCCGAGCCCGAAGCCGTCAATCCGGTGGACTCCAGCAGGCCGTCATAGTTAGTGAAGGTTTTCACAAACTACTGTATTCTTGAGGTATGGCATCCTCCCTTCAGCTCCAGGACCGTCCCCGGGTACTCGTCGTCGGCGGCGGGTACGTCGGCCTGTACGTAGCCCTCAAACTTCAGAAAAAGATCGCGAATGCAGGTGGCATCGTCACCCTCGTGGATCCGCTGCCCTACATGACCTACCAGCCCTTCCTGCCGGAAGTTGCCGGCGGCAACATTGAGGCGCGCCACGCAGTCGTCTCGCACCGCCAGCACCTGAAGCAGACGGAACTCATCCAGGGCCGCGTCACCTCGATCGACCACGCCAACCGCACGGCAGTGGTCGCACCCTCCGATGGTGGCGACACCTTCGAGATTCCCTACTTCGACGTCGTGATGGCCGCTGGCGCCATCACCCGCACGTTCCCGATCAAGGGCCTCGCGGACAAGGGCATCGGCCTGAAGACCATCGAAGAGGCCGTCGCCCTGCGCAACAAGGTTCTCGAGCGGATCGAGACCGGTTCCCTCATGACGGACCCCGTTGAGCGCGCCCGCGCCCTGACGTTCGTCGTCGTCGGCGGCGGCTTCGCCGGCATCGAGTGCATCACCGAAATGGAAGACCTCGCCCGCGCCGCAGTCAAGAACAACCCGCGCGTCAAGCAGGAGGAAGTCCGCTTCGTCCTGGTCGAGGCGATGGGCCGCATCATGCCCGAGGTCACGGCACCGCAGGCCGAATGGGTCGTCGAACACCTCCGCAGCCGCGGCATCGAGGTCCTGCTGAACACCTCCCTGGACAACGCCGAGGGTTCTCTGAAGCTCATCAACCTCCCGGACAAGAGCCCGGCCCAGGAATTCGAGACCGACACCCTGGTCTGGACTGCCGGTGTGCAGGCCAACCCGATGGTCCGCTCCACCGACTTCCCGCTCGAGCCGCGCGGCCGCGTCCGCGTCCTGGCCGACCTGCGCATCGCAGGCGACGAGGGCATCATCGAGAACGCCTGGGCCGCCGGCGACGTCGCTGCCGTCCCCGACCTCACGGGCAGCGGCCTGCCGGACGGCACCTGCGTGCCGAACGCACAGCACGCGCTGCGCCAGGCCAAGCGCCTGGCCAAGAACCTGTGGGCCTCCCGCTGGGACAAGCCGCTCAAGGACTACAAGCACAAGAACCTGGGCGCCGTCGCCGGCTTCGGCGAATGGAAGGGCGTGGCGAACATCAACCTGGTTGGCCGCATCGGCCTCAAGGGCCCGCTGGCCTGGCTGGCACACCGTGGCTACCACGGCATGGCCATCCCCACCGTGGAGCGCAAGATCCGCGTCATCTCCGGCTGGATCTGGGCATTCTTCCTGGGCCGCGACACCACGCAGCTGATGGACCTGGACAACCCGCGCGGCGCCTTCGTGGCCGCGGCGACGCCGGCCCCGAAGCCTGCCGCTGCTCCTGTTGCAGGCACACCTGCGGAAACTGCGAAGAACGACGCTGCGAAGAACGACACTGCCAAGAACAACACCAAGGAAGCTGTTCCGGCCGACTCCAAGTAGCCTGATCCGAGCCTTCGACGGCGGCCGTTCCCCTCAGGGGGAGCGGCCGCCTGAAAAGGACTTGCACGCCCTCCTGGCCACCATGCACCCTGAACTGCGCGAGGGCGAATACGTCTACGCCCTGTGGCCGCACGGCAAGCCCCTGGCCGGGGCAATCTCGGCGGCCGTCCGTGAGGCGGAAGGGCTGACCGTCGTGCTGCCGCGGAAGGAAGCGGACAGCCTGGGGCTCTCCTACGATTTCGTCGCGGCCTGGATCACGCTTCAGGTGCACTCTTCGCTGGAGGCGATCGGCCTGACGGCAGCCGTCAGTGGCGCCCTGACCGAGGCGAAGATCAGCTGCAACGTCCTGGCCGGCTTCCACCATGACCACCTGCTGGTGCCGGTGGCGGATGCCGAACGGGCCCTGGAGGTACTGCACGAACTCGTCGCGGCCAACGGGGAGCACAAGCCGGCACCGGAGCTCGTGCTGCGCGGCGAGGAACCAGCGGACCGTCCCGCCATCCTCGCCCTCACCGCCGCCGCGTTTGCCATCTCGCCCGCCACCGGGGAGCACGTCGACGGCGAACCCGAGGAGGTGAAGCTGCTGGCCCGGTTGTTCGAGTGCCAGGAATACCTGCCGGCGTTCAGCATCGTTGCGGAACTCGACGGCGAAATCGTGGGGCATGTGATCAGCACCCGCGGATGGGTGGGCGAGCTGGAGTTGCTCGGGCTCGGCCCGATCGGGGTGGTGCCGCGGCTGCAGCGCCACGGCATCGGCACCGCGCTCATGAACGAGACCGTGGCGCGGGCCAACACCGCGGGGGAGCGGGGGATTGCGCTGCTGGGCAGCCCCGAGTATTACTCCCGCTTCGGCTTTGTGCCGTCCACGTCGCTCGGAGTGGCGCCCCCGGAGGCGGGCTGGGCCGCGCACTTCCAGCTGCTGCCGCTCGCCGTCTGGCCCGGCGGCGTGAGCGGCACCTTCCGCTACGCAGACCCTTTCGCGGGCTGATCCGCCCGGCGACGGGATACCATTGACCGGGCGCCCCAGTAGCCCAATTGGCAGAGGCAGCGGACTTAAAATCCGCGTGTTGTGGGTTCGAGTCCCACCTGGGGCACTGTGTTACGCGCCGCCCTCGGCGACCCCTGGCCCGGCCCACGGACTGGCCGAGCGGACTGGCCCCCGGCGACCCCTGGCCCTCCGGCCGTTCCGGGCCGTCGCTCCCGCCAAAAACATCCACAGCAACCGTCCAGATTTCCTCTATGCAACGAGTGTTATAAGGATGTGACCGTAGTCACTTATTTTCACGTCGAAATTGCACTAGCTTGAAGTGGAATCAGGAACACCTGATCTTTCGCGTCAAAGGCCGTTCGCACCTTTAGATCGAGGAGCTTGTACATGACTTCACTCCCCCGGGTTGCGCCCCGCGTCGCTAAGCTCACAGTGCTTAGCGTCGGCGTCGCCCTTCTGGCTACGGCTTGTGGCGGTTCACCCGCCCCGAGTTCGTCGGGATCCAGCTCAGCCGCGGCCGCGGGAATCGCGTGCCCGGCACCCAGCGCCACCGGTGGCGGTACCAGCGCCGCCGGCGAAGCGGGCACTGTCCCCGCCTCGGCCACCACTACCCCCACACCCCTGAAGATCGGCTCGCTCCTGCCGACGACGGGTTCGCTGGCCTTCCTCGGCCCGCCCGAAATTGCAGGTGTCAACCTCGGCATCAAGGAGGTCAACGATGCAGGCGGCGTCCTGGGCAAGCCGGTAGAGGTCATCCACCGCGACTCCGGCGACACCAAGACCGACATCGCCACCCAGTCCACCACGGCACTGCTCGGACAGGGCGTCAGCGCAATCGTCGGCGCAGCCTCCTCGGGTGTCTCCAAGACCGTCATCAACCAGATCACCGGTGCCGGCGTCGTCCAGTTCTCCCCGGCCAACACCTCCCCGGACTTCACGGCGTGGGATGACAAGGGCCTCTACTGGCGCACCGCCCCCTCGGACGTGCTCCAGGGCAAGGTCCTCGGCAACTACATGGCCACCTGTGGCGCCCAGACGGTCGGCATGATCGTCCTGAACGACGCATATGGAACCGGCCTTGCAAAGAACGTCCAGTCCGCTTTCGAGGCGGCCGGCGGCAAGGTTGTTGCCCAGGAGCTCTTCAATGAAGGCGATTCCCAGTTCAGCAGCCAGGTGGACAAGGTTCTCGCCGCCAAGCCGGATGCGATTGCCCTGATCACCTTCGACCAGGCCAAGAGCATCGTCCCGCTGATGACGGGCAAGGGCGTCAAGCCCACCCAGATCTTCATGGTGGACGGCAACATGTCCGACTACAGCAAGGACTTCCAGGCGGGCACCCTGAAGGGCGCACAGGGCACCATCCCGGGTACCTTCGCCAAGGAGGACTTCAAGAAGAAGCTCCTGGCGATCGACCCGGCGCTGAAGGACTACAGCTACTCCGGTGAGTCCTACGACGCCGTGAACCTGATCGCACTCGCTGCCGAGGCCGCCAAGAGCACCAAGGGCACCGACATCGCAGCCCAGCTCAAGGCAGTCTCTGAAGGCGGGGATAAGTGCAACACGTTCCCGACCTGCGTCACCCTGCTCCGCAACGGTAAGGACATCGACTACGACGGCCAGTCCGGCCCCGTGACGTTCTCCGACGCCGGCGACCCGACGGAAGCCTACATCGGCATCTACGAGTTCCAGGATGACAACACCTACAAGCCGGTCAAGGAAGAATTCGGCAAGCTGTAAGCCGCTTCCCACCGACACACAAGAGACCCCCGTCCAGTCCGGACGGGGGTCTCTTGCGTCCGGGGGAGTGGGCGGAGGTCAGGGGTAGGGCGGAGCGTAATGGCGGGCTAAGCGTCACGCAGAGCAGACTTTTGGCCGGCATCGGACAGTTCGACGCCTGAATTCCGGCTACATCTGAAAGATATCCGCCCATAACTCTGCGCTGTGTGACGGCGTCGTCGAGCGGCCGGTGAGACAATCGCCGAGGGCGACGGAGGCAGGCGCTTGTGAAAGCGCCGTTGTTGCGTGAGGAACGAGCGCAGGCGCCGAGCAAGTGGCTGCGGAGGCGCCCGGACGGTACCAAATGCACTGGAACTACGCCGGGCACGCAGAAGGGCCGCCACCGGCTGGTGACGGCCCCTGCGGGGATACTGACCGAAGTGCTTATTCGACAGTGTCGGCGAGCGTCCCCAGGTAGAGCTGGATGACCTTGGGATCCTTCATGAGTTCCCGGCCAGTACCGGTGTACGCGTCCTTGCCCTGGTCCAGCACGTAGGCGCGGTCGCAGATCTGCAGGCAGCGGCGCGCGTTTTGCTCCACCATGATGACGGAGACGCCGGCCCGGTTGATCTCGTGGACCCGGAGGAAGGTCTCATCCTGCTTGACAGGGGAGAGTCCCGCGGAGGGCTCATCGAGCAGCAGTACGGCCGGGTCCATCATGAGGGCCCGTCCCATGGCGACCATCTGGCGTTCGCCGCCGGAGAGCGAGCCGGCCCGCTGGGCGCGCCGTTTGGCGAGTTCCGGGAACAGTTCGGACACGAAGTCGAACCGCTGGGCGAAGTCCTTGGGTCGCTGGAACATGCCCATCTGCAGGTTTTCCTCGATGGTCAGGGCGGCGAACACGTTGTTGTTCTGCGGCACGAAGCCGACGCCCTTGCTGACCAGCTTGTTGGCCTTGAGTCCGGTGATGTCCTGCCCGCGGACCACCACCGAGCCGGAGTGGACCTTGACCAGGCCAAACATGGCCTTCAGCAGCGTGGACTTGCCGGCGCCGTTGGGGCCGATGATGCCGATCAGCTCACCCTTGCGGGCCTCAATGCTGCAGCCGTTGAGGATATTGACGCCGGGGATGTAACCAGCCACCAGGTCGGTGACCTTCACGACCGAGTCGCCATCGAAGGCGGGCTGGGCGGCCGGTGCCGCGCTGGTGGCGCTCATTCTGTGTCCTTCTCTGTGCGGTTCGGCTCTTCGGCGCGGTTCGGCTCTCCTGCGCTGCGGCGGCCGCGCGTCGTCCCGTTCGCCGCCGCTTCCTCCGCCTCGGTGGTGAGGACGTCGGCGGAGATGATTCCGGCGTTTTCAGTGCCGACAATCGATTCCTCGTCAGCGACCAGCTCCGCGGCCAGTTCCTTGATGCCCTCGGCGTCGCCGAGATCCACGTCGTGGTGGGCGCCGAGGTAGGCGTCGATCACGGCGGGGTTCTTCATGACCTCGGCGGGAGGTCCTTCCGCCACGATCTTGCCCTCTGCCATCACGACCACCCAGTCGGCGATGTGGCGGACCATGTTCATGTCGTGCTCGACGAACAAGACCGTCATGCCCTCGGCCTTGAGGTTCTTGATGTGGTCCAGCAGCGACTGTGTCAGCGCCGGGTTGACGCCGGCCATGGGCTCGTCGAGCATGACCAGCTTGGGCCGGACCATAAGGGAGCGAGCCATCTCCAGCAGCTTGCGCTGCCCGCCGGACAGTGACGCCGCGTAGTCGTCCCTCTTGGCGTCCAGTTTGAACTTCTCCAGCAGCCCGTTGGCTTGCTGGGTGATCGTCTTTTCCTGGCCGCCCCAGATGCCCTTGAACAAAGCCTTGGACAGCCGTTCGCCGGACTGGTTAGAGGCGCCGAGGCGCATGTTCTCCATGACGGTGAGCTTGCCCATGACCTTGGTGAGCTGGAACGTGCGCACCATTCCCATCCGGGCGACCTTGTAGGAGGAGACACCGGCGATGTTGTTGCCCTCGAACTGCCATGTACCCGAGTTCGGGGTGTCGAATCCCGTCAGCAGGTTGAACAAGGTGGTCTTGCCGGCGCCGTTGGGGCCGATCAGCGCGGTGATCTTGTGCCGCGGGATCTCGAGATACTGGACGTCGACGGCGTTGATGCCGCCGAAGCTGCGGGTGACGTTCTCCGCCACCACGATCGGATCACGCTTCTTGCAACCGGGCGCGATCTCGCCGGCGGCGATCGGACGGGTGTCCGTCATGTAGTCGATTTCTTCCGACCTGCGGGTTTCGTCCCGTGACTCTTCGCTTGGAATGCTCATGCGAATGCCAGCTCCTTCTTATTGCCGAGAACGCCCTGGGGCCTGAAGATCATCAGCAGCATGAGCGCCACGCCGACCAGGATGTAACGCAGCTGCCCGGCCTGGACCGTGTTCAGCCACGTGATGGTGCCGGACTCGATCAGGCCATAGAGGATGCCCTGGGTGAGCGAGAGCACCACCCAGAAGATCATGGCGCCGACCACAGGACCGAGCACAGTGCCGAGCCCGCCGAGCAGCAGGCAGGTGTAGAGGAAGAACGTCAGTTCCGTGCCGTAGTTGGCCGGCTGCACCGCACCGCGGGGAATCGTGAAGATCATGCCTGCCAGGGCACCGAGCGCGCCGCCGATGATGAGGGACTGCATCTTGTAGGCGTACACGTTCTTGCCGAGCGAGCGGACGGCGTTCTCGTCCTCGCGGATGCCCTTGAGCACACGGCCCCAGGGGCTTCGCATCAGCAGCCAGACCAAGGTGCAGAAAATGGCCACGACTGCCCAGGCGACCACTCGGATGAAGAAGTCGCGGTTGTTCATGCCGATGTAGGTCCCCGGCGGGAAGGGGTTCATCGCGTAGAAATCGCCCTCAAAGGCGGCAAGGCCGTTAGCCGAACCGGTGATGGCGGTCAGCTGGTTGGTCGTGACGATGTACCGCACGATTTCGGCCGCCGCGATGGTCACGATGGCCAGATAGTCCGCCCGCAGCCGCAGCGTCGGGATGCCCAGCAGCAGGGCGAAGATGGCGGAGGCCACGACGGCGACGAGCAGTCCGACGAAGAACGGCACATGGAACGTCAAGGTGGAGATGGCGAAGCCGTAGGCCCCCACCGCCATGAAGCCTGCCTGGCCGAAGTTGAGCAGGCCGGTGTAGCCGAAGTGAACCGCGAGGCCGAGGGTGGCCAGGGCATAGGCAGCTGTCGTCGGGCTGAAGAGCTCGCCGGCGGCGCTGGAAAATATGAATCCGAAATCCATGGCTGTCTCCTAACCCACGCGCTCTTTGCGGCCCAGAATGCCCTGAGGGCGGAACAAGAGGACAACAATCATGATGAACAACGCTCCCACGTATTTGAGGTCGGCTGCGAGGCCGAACACGGTGGTCAGCTCAACGAAGATGCCGACGATGATGGAACCGACCAGGGCGCCCCAGACTGTGCCGAGGCCGCCGAGGGTGACGGCGGCGAAGATGAGCAGCAGGATCTGCGAGCCCATGTCGAAGGTGACGCCGGGCCGGTAGTAGGCCCAGAGGATGCCGCCGAGGGCGGCGAGCATGCCGCCGACCACCCAGACGATGCGGATGACGGAGTCGACGTCGATGCCGGAGGCTGCGGCCAGCGCCGGGTTGTCGGCCACGGCGCGGGTGGCCTTGCCCAGGCGGGTCTTGAGCAGGACGACGCCGAGTGCGGCGATCACGACGGCGCTGACGATCAGGGACAAGAGGTTGTTGGGGGAGATCGAGATCGGGCCGATCAGGATTTCCACGCTCTGGGCGAACGGCAGTTGCTGGGTGGCGCCGCCGAAGTAGAACTGGATGATGTAGCGCACGGACAGGGCGAGGCCGATACTGACGATCATCATCGGAACAAGCCCGGTTCCGCGGCGCCGCAGCGGCTTCCACAGGCCCGCGTCCTGGACGTAGCCGAACAATCCGCCGCCGATGACGGCCAGAATGATGGCCAGCCAGAACGGCAGGTGCATCTGGTTGAAGGCGAACACCAGTACCGCGCCCAGGGTGACCATCTCACCGTGGGCGAAGTTGGTCAGGCCGGTGGTGCCGAAGATCAGGGACAGGCCCACCGCCGCGAGGGCGAGCAGCAGGCCGAAGCTCAGGCCTGCCACCAGCCGGTTGAGCAGGTTTTGCATGAAGTTCTGCTGCTCGACGACGATGCCCTTGCCGAAGGTGAAGATCACCGAGAGGTTGGAGGTCTGGCTGAAGGTGACGTTGCGGGGGTTCTCCTGGCCCTCGGCCAGCTTGATGCCCTGCGGAAGCGTGGACTCGTCGAGTTCGACCTTGTAGGTTCCCTGGGTGGGGACGCCGATGGTCCAGGCGCCGTTGGCTCCCGATTTCGTGGTTCCCGTGAAATCGCCGCTCGTGGCGGTGATGGTTACCCCGGGGATCGGGGCGCGGTCGTCGCCGCGCAGGAAGCCGCTGATGCTGTTCGTGAACTGGGTGGCCGACGGGGATGGTGTCGGCGAAGGGGTCGTGGCGCTGGACGCCGGGGCCACGATGAGCAGTAGCGCAGCCATGGCGGCAAATACTGCCCCCACAGACCTCAGTAGTCTGCCGCGCCGTCTCTGCGACAGGCCGCTCGTTGTGCTTCTCAAATTGAAAACCTCCACATGGGGGTGCTGTGGGTTGCGCCTTTGCAACCGTTGCGAACGGTCAGGGGACGAGCGTCTGGCAATACGATCACGTGTTGTGATGTCCGTCACCCTGTGTGGCCTATGCTACAGCCCGGACGCCCCAAAGAATGCCGCTGCGAGCAGGGGGAACGTCGCGATCGGGTAACAACCGTGTAGCCGCGCCGACCCCTTGATGTAGCCCAGCTAAAGAAAACTTTTGTTGATTCCGAGTATGCCTAAACAGTGGCCGGCCCGGTCCATAATCCGCCGGGCCAACCCGGGGCTGGTGCGGGCTGCCGGGCACGCCCGCTCCGGCCCGCGGAACCGCCACCTCCAAGCTTTTTCCAAGTCCTCCCGAGTTATGGTGCGAAGAGCGCCAGAACCGGAGTCCGGAACCGGAGTTCGGAACCGAAGTCCTTTCCTTCCGGGAACCGGCCGGCGCCGATGGCAGGGTCCGATCTTGGAGGGCCGAGGGATGAACCGGGTAGTCAAGCTGTGCCTCGCGGGTTCGCTTGTGCTGGCGATCCTGGGCCTTCCGGCGCTCAGCCTCGGCCCCGAGACCGCCGGGGCGCAGGCCTGCGTTCCCACCACGGAAGCGCTCACTGACCCCTACCCGGGGATCCAGGCGGCGGCGTCCAGCTTCGAGGCAGGCACCTTGGACGGATTCGGTGTCTCCACGGCCGGGACGGGGAATGCCTCGGTGTCCACCGGGCTCTCGCGCTCCGGGAACTGTGCCGCCCTCCTGCGCACCACTGCTGGGCCAGGCTCCATCGCCAGGCTGACGGTGGGCCTGACCCCCGGGGCCACCGAGGCGTATGCGGACGGATGGTTCAATATCGCTGCCGAAGGAATGGCGGGAAACAATGTTCCCTACTTCCGGTTCTTTGCCGCCGGCGTCCGCGTCCTGGATGTATTCCGGCAGAACATCTCCCATGAGCTGGTGCTCCGCACCTACTCACCCGCAGGGTTCACCTACACCACGTTGCGGCGGGACGTCCCTACTGACTCCTGGCACCGGCTCGTCATGCACGTGGTCCCCAACGGCTCCGGGACCCAGGTCCAAATCTGGTGGGACGGGCGCTCGGTCTACGCCGGCACTGTCAATATTTCCGCGACGACGCTCGACACGCTCCAGCTTGGCTCCGAACACGATCAGCAAATGGCCGACATCTACATCGACGACGTCATTGTCAACAGCGGCACGGGAACGCCGGCGCCGGTTCCCGGCCCGCTCCCGGAGCCGAAGGGGGACCCGTCGAAGCGGTTGGACGATTTCCGCGGTGACGGACAACCCGGCCTGCTGGCCGCCGGCACTGCCGCGAGCCACAATGTTGCGAACCGTGCTGCCGCGAGCCGCACGGGCCGGCCGGCGTTTGCGGACATACCGGGCCTGAAGAACCCGCGGACTTAGGTCACGGTTCGGTTGCGGCGGCCCCCGCGGGGAACTATCCCTCCCCGTCGGCCGTGGGAATTGGTAGCGTGACTATATAGAACCCCGTTTCGTCTAGTCCGCATCGCACCGGAACATCACCCACCCCCTTATTTTGGAGGACACCCGCAATGGCACATGGCGGAAACCCGATCTTCAGCGGAAAGAATTTCCGCGAAGCCACCCAGGCACCGCCTGCCCCGCAGGCCCCGTACGGCCAGAACTCGTATGGCCAGGCCCCGTACGGCCAGAACCCCTATGGCCAGACCGGCTACGGCCAGGCCCCGGGCCAGGGCGGCTGGAATTCGGCGCAGCAGGGCATGACCCAGGAACAGCTCCAGGACCTGTACAACCGCCCGGCCGCCGGCCCGGCCGACATCGGCCGGATGACGTACGACGACGTCATCATCAAGACCGCCGGGTGCCTCGGCATCCTGGTGGTCGGCGCCGCAGTGGCGCTCGCCGTCCCGCAGGGCACCGGATCCATGCTGATGATCCTCGGAGCCCTCGGCGGCTTCGCCCTCGCAATGGTCAACACCTTCAAGAAGCAGCCGTCACCCGGACTGATCCTGGCCTACGCCCTGCTTGAAGGATTCTTCCTCGGCGGCCTGACCCGCATCCTCGACAACCTGTTCCCGGGAGTCGGCATCCAGGCCGTCGTCGGAACGCTGTCGGTCTTCGCCGTGACGCTTGTGCTGTTCAAGAGCGGCAAGGTCCGGGCGACGCCCAAGCTCATGCGGTTCTTCATGATCGCCCTGATCGGCTATGCGGTGTTCGCGCTCGTCAACATGTTCATGATGATGACCGGGGCCGTGACCACGCCGTTTGGCCTGAGCACCAGCATGGAGATCATGGGTATCCCACTCGGCGTCTTCATCGGCATCCTGGCGATCGGCCTGGCCGCCTTCTCCCTGATCATGGACTTCACGTCCATCGAGGCGGCCATCAGCGCCGGAGCCCCGCAGCGCTTCTCCTGGACCGCGGCCTTCGGCCTCACGGTCACCCTGGTCTGGCTCTACGTCGAGATCATCCGGCTGCTGGCCATCCTCCGCGGCGACGAGTAAACCGGCGTCGTTCCTGAACGACCCTGATTGCCCCACCAGGAGCCCCGCCCAACGGCGGGGCTCCTGGCGTATGCGGCTGACGGTGGCTGCCGCAGCAGCTCAGCCGCATGCCGTCAGCTGAGCCGCTCGAACACAACTGCCATGCCCTGGCCGCCGCCGACGCAGAGCGTCGCCAGGCCGAGGGAGGCGTCGCGGACGCGGAGCCCGTTGAGCAGCGTGGCGGTCATGCGTGCGCCGGTCATCCCGAAGGGGTGGCCGAGCGCGATGGCGCCGCCGTGGACATTGAGCATCTCCGGATCAATGCCGAGCTCCCGGGCGCTGGCCACGACCTGGACCGCGAACGCTTCGTTGAGCTCCACGAGATCGATGTCCCCGATGGTCAGCCCGGCGATCGTGAGCGCCCGGCGGGTCGCTTCCACCGGGCCCATGCCCATCAGCTCCGGGGACAGGGCGCTGACACCGGTGGAGACGATCCGGGCAAGCGGTTCCAGGCCCAGTTCGCGGGCGCGCGAGTCACTCATGACCACGACGGCGGCGGCCCCGTCATTGAGCGGACACGCGTTCCCGGCCGTCACGGTGCCGCCACTGCGGAAAACGGGCTGTAGGGCGCCGACGGCCTCCGCGCTCACACCGGGACGCGGCGAATCGTCACGGTCGACCACCGAGCCGTCGGCGCGGGTATACGGGGTGATTTCGCGGGCGTAGAACCCGGCGGCGATGGCCGCCTCGGCCCGGTTCTGGCTGAGCACCGCCCAGGCGTCCTGCTCCGCACGGGTGATGCCGTAGCTTGTGGCGACGTTCTCCGCCGTCTGGCCCATGGCGATATACACGTCCGGCATCCGGCCGCCCAGCCGCGGGTCGGTCCACGGGGTGTTGGCGGCCGCGCGGGCCTCGGTGCGTTTCCGGGCCGCCGTGAAGCGCGGATTGTGCGTGCCCGCGTCGGTCTCGCCGGCACCGGCCCAGTCCCGGTAGCGCGACACCGCCTCCACGCCGGCGGCCACAAACGCCTGGCCTTCGCCCGCCTTGACGGCGTGGAACGCCATCCGGAGCGTCTGCAGACTGGAAGCGCAAAAACGGTTGATGGTGGCGGCCGGAACGTTGTCCAGCCCGGCCAGGATGCTGACCACACGGGCCATGTTGGAGCCGGCCTCGCCGCTCGGCTCGGCGCACCCCAGATAGATGTCGTCCAGGCCGCGGCCGGGACCTGCGGCGGCGTCGAACGCAGGAATCCCGGCGAGGGCCGCAGTGATCATGGCGGCGGCGAGATCGTCCGGCCGTTCGTCTTTCAGCGACCCCTTGAAGGCGCGGCCGATCGGGCTCCGGGCCGTGGAAACGATGACAGCTTCTGGCATGCGCCCAGACTACGCCCCGCCTAGCACAGACGCATGGCCCCGGCCGCGGGGCTGACGCTGAAGATCTCCGGCGCGGCATACCCGGCCCGGGCAAAGGCACGTTCGACGGCGGAACGCACCTGCTGCGCCGATCCCGCCGGGGTCAGGGCGATCGCGGAGCCGCCAAAGCCGCCGCCCGTCATGCGGGCTCCGATCGCGCCGGCCGACCGTGCCGTGCCCACGGCAAGGTCCAGTTCCGGGCAGGAGATCTCGAAGTCATCACGCATCGAGGCGTGGGACGCGTCGAGCAGGGGGCCGATGGCGGCCGGTCCCACGGTGTCCAGAAGCTCGACCGTCTGCAGCACCCGCTGGTTTTCGGTGACGACATGCCGGAGGCGGCGGAACGTCACCGCATCCAGCAGCCCGCTGGCCTCCTCGAGGTCCTCGAGCCCGACATCGCGCAGCGCCGCCACGCCAAGGACCTCGGCGGCGAGTTCGCACGATTCCCGCCGCGCCGCGTACCCGCCGTCGGCGTGGGAATGGGAAACCCGGGTGTCGATGACCAGCAGCACCAGTCCCGCGGCGTCGGCGTCGAACGGCACCAGCCGGACACTCTGGTCCCGGCAGTCGAGGAAGACGGCGTGGCCGGCCGTGGCCCGGAGCGAGGCGGACTGGTCCATGATGCCGGTGGGCGCGCCGACGAAGTCATTCTCCGCCCGCTGGGTGGCCAGGACCATGTCCTGCACGGAGAGGCCGGCCTCCATGAGCCCATTCAGGGCCGAAATCACGGCACATTCGATGGCGTGGGAGGACGACAGGCCCGCGCCGCGCGGGACCTCGGAATCCAGGAGCAGGTCCACGCCGGGAACCTGGAGGCCCCGCTGCTGCAGGGCCCAGATGACCCCGAGCGGGTACTTTGTCCAGCCCCTGGCGCTGGCGCGGGCCAGCGAGCCGGTCTCCGCGGTGGTCAGCCMCTGGTTGCCGAACGTGGAGAGCATCCGCACGGTGGAATCCGGCCGGACCCGGACGGCAACCCGGGCTGCCCGGTCGATGGCGAACGGCAGGACGAAGCCCTCGTTGTAATCGGTGTGCTCGCCTATGAGGTTGACCCGTCCCGGTGCCCGCCACACGCCGTCGGGCCTGGCGCCAAAGACCGACTCAAACCGGGCGGCGAGCCCGCGGCTGTCCAGGGGTGGATTCATGGCCTGGCGCCTTCGCTGGTGGAAGTCATGGGTCCAAGGTATACGGGTTGCCGGGCGGTCTGTACGGTGGTCACCATGGATCTCTCAGCGACACCCCCGGCCTCCGGCAATGTCTCCGCCGCCAATGACACGATGCGGCGGTACGCGTCCGGCCGGCAGTACGAGCTCCGGCGCGGCGACGCCCTGGCAGTCGTCACCGAACTCGCCGCCGGCCTGCGCCTCTACAGCCGCGCAGGAACCGCCCTGACGGAAACCTACGGGGATGCCGACATTGCGCCCGGTGCCACCGGAATCACGCTGGCACCGTGGGCTAACCGGGTGGAGGACGGCGTCTGGCACCTCAACGGCAAGAAGCTGCAGCTGGACATCACCGAGGTCTCCCGCAATAACGCCAGCCACGGTCTGCTGCGGAACTCCTCCTACGAACTCGTGGACGAGGACGAGTTCTCCGTAACCCTGGAAGCGGCGGTTTTCCCGCAGCACGGCTACCCGTTCCTCATGCGGCACCGGGTCCGCTATGAACTGGCCGAGGACCTGGGGCTGGTGGTGCGCCAAACCCTGATCAACGACTCCCAGGACCGCGCGCCGTTCGTGCTTGGCGCACACCCTTACCTGCGGCTGGGCGACGTGCCCAGCGAGGACCTCACCGTGAGCGTGGACGCCCGGACCAGGCTGGTCGCCGACGACCGCCTCATCCCGCGCAGCAGTGAACCGGTCAGCGGCGACTTCGATCTGCGCGGCGGGCGGCCGGTGGGGACGCTGGACCTCGATTCGGCCTACACGGACCTGGAGTTCGACGGCGGCGTCGCGCGGCACACGCTGCGCTCACCCGACGGGCGGACGGTGAGCCTGTGGCAGGACGCGAGCTGCGGTTACGTCCATGTCTTTGTCACAACGGAATTTCCGGGCCGGTCGAAGGCGGTCGCGATCGAGCCGATGACCGGTCCCGCCAATGCGTTCAACAGCGGCGAGGGCCTGCGCTGGCTCGCGCCGGGGGAGCAGTTCTCCATGACCTGGGGCATCTCCGCCGCGCTGACGGCCACCACACCCTGACCCCACAGGCGGACCCGGCGGCCTGACTCTGGCCGTCGCACGGGCCGTTGCTGGTTGCTGGTTGCTGGTTTCCTATTGAGCGTCGCCTACGGAATCATGGGGCTATGACGCCAGCTGAGGACGCCGCACCTGCCACAAGCCCCTCCTATTCCACGGCCGGGACCGGGGCACGTGCCGTGGCCCGGGTACGGACCGACCGGGAGATCGACCAGGACATTCCCTACGGCGTGCGGATCGCCGCCGGCTGGGCGTGGCGCGGCGGGCTCATCCTGCTCGTGATCGGGCTGCTGGTCTGGCTGCTCAGCCACGTCAGCTTCCTCATCATCCCCGTCATGGTGGCCGCCCTCCTCGCGGGGCTCCTGAGCCCCGCAGTGCGCTGGATGGCCAACCGGCGCGTGCCCAAGGGCCTCGCCGTCGCCATCACGGTGCTCGGCTTCATCGGACTCATCGTCGGTGCCCTGACCCTGGTCGGGCGCCAGCTCGTGCAGGGCTTCGGTGAGCTGTGGTCCCAGGCGCTAACGGGCGTGCAGCAGGTACAGACCTGGCTGTCGGAGGGCCCGCTGCACCTGACGGCCGCACAGATCGACAAGTACATCGAGGACGCCACCGCCGCGCTGCAGAACAACAGCAGCAGCATCCTCAGCGGGGCCCTGACGTTCGGGAGCACTGCCGGGCACTTCGCCGCCGGCCTGGTCCTGGCTCTGTTCATCCTGATCTTCTTCCTGCTCGAAGGCGACAGGATCTGGGCCTTCCTCGTCAGCCTCATGCCCCGGAAGGCGCGCCGCGCCACGGACGGCGCGGGCCGCCGCGGCTGGACCTCGATGGTCAGCTACGCACGCATCCAAATGTTCGTCGCGTTCGTGGACGCCGTGGGAATCGGCGTCGGCGCCGCCATCATTGGCGTGCCGCTCGCGCTGCCGCTGGGCGTGCTGGTCTTCCTCGGTTCGTTCATCCCGGTGGTCGGCGCGCTGGTCACGGGTGCGATCGCCGTGCTGCTGGCGCTGGTCGCCAACGGGCCCGTCAACGCCCTCATCATGCTGGCGATCGTGCTCGGCGTCCAGCAGCTCGAAAGCCACATCCTGCAGCCGCTCGTCATGGGCAAGGCCGTCTCCCTCCACCCCGTTGCCGTGATCCTGTCCGTCGCGGCGGGCTCCTACCTCGCCGGGATCCCCGGCGCATTGTTCTCCGTGCCGATCCTTGCCGTAGCAAACTCGTCGATTCGCTACATTGCGGGCAGAACGTGGGAACATGATGAAGTGCTGGCAACCGCGGGAGCCGGGGGCGGACCCGCCCCCGAACCCGGCGCAGACACCACCTTCACAGACGTCCACCTGCCGGGCGCACACCCCGGCGGCGAGGGCGCCGCACCCAACAGCGGTGCTCCGGGCAGCGATGCCGGACGGGGCACCGACGCCTAATCCAAAGAAGGAGAACAGTTCGTGAATACCCTTGAGAGCCTGCCCGTCACGCTGGACGATGTCCTGGAGGCGCAGAAGCTGCTCGACGGGATTATTACGCGGACGCCCGTGGAGTCTTCGCGGGCCCTCGGCAGCATGGTGGGCGGCGAGGTCTTCCTCAAGTGCGAAAACCTGCAGCGCGCCGGCTCCTTCAAGGTCCGCGGCGCCTATGTGCGGATGGCCAAGCTCTCCGACGCCGAAAAGAAGCGCGGCGTCGTGGCGGCCTCCGCCGGTAACCACGCCCAGGGTGTGGCTGTCGCAGCCAAGAGCCTGGGCATCAAGGCCCGGATCTACATGCCGCTCGGCGTCGCTTTGCCCAAGCTCGCCGCCACCCGCAGCCACGGCGCCGAGGTGGTGCTGCATGGCCACAACGTGGACGAGGCGCTGGCGGAAGCCAAGCGCTACGCCGATGAAAGCGGCGCCGTCTTTGTCCACCCCTTCGATGACGTCGACGTCGTCGCCGGCCAAGGGACGGTCGGGCTGGAGATCCTCGAGCAGGTCCCCGACGTCGACACCATCCTGATGGGTGTCGGCGGCGGCGGACTCCTCGCGGGCGTTGCCGTCGCGGTGAAGGCACGTGCCAAGGAACTTGGCCGCAATATCCGCATCATCGGCGTCCAGGCCGAAAACGCTGCCGCCTATCCTCCGTCCCTCGCTGCCGACGCCCTCGTCCCGCTCAAGAAGGTGTCCACCATGGCCGACGGCATCGCCGTGGGCCGGCCGGGCCAGCTGCCCTTCAGCATCATCCGCGAGCTCGTCGACGACGTCGTCACCGTCAGCGAAGACGCCCTGGCCCGGGCGCTGATCTTCCTGCTGGAGCGCGCCAAGATGGTGGTGGAACCCGCCGGGGCCGTCGGTGTCGCGGCGCTCATGGAAGGCAAGATCGAAAACCCGGGAACCGTTGCAGTGGTCCTCTCGGGCGGCAATATCGACCCCATGCTGATGCTCAAGGTCATCCAGCGCGGCCTCTCCGCCGCCGGGCGGTACATGACCGTGCGGATGATGCTGGACGACCGTCCGGGCTCGCTGGCCACGATCGCCCGCATCATCGCCGAGAACGACGCCAACGTCACGGGCCTGGACCACACCCGGGTGGGCGGCTCCATCAGCATGGGCGACGTCTCCATCACCGTCAACCTGGAAACCAAGGGCCACGAGCACTGCAGCCAGGTCCTGGCGGCGTTGCGCGCCGAGGGTTTCCAGCCGATCGTGGTGCACTAGGGGCCATGGTGAGCGACGCATTTCCGGGCGGGCCGCCGCGGGAGGGGGACAGCACCGCGGTGCGGGCCCGCCGGGGACTGCTGGTGGTGGGCTCCTTCGTGGTGCTGCTGTACCTGATCGAGATCCTCAACACCGCCCTGTTCCACTCCCTGAACCGCACTTTCGGGCTGCGTCCGCGCAGCCTGGACGGGATCCTGGACATCCTGACGTTTCCGCTGCTGCACTCCAGCCTGGCCCACTTGATGTCCAACACCCTCCCGCTCATCATTTTCGGGTTCCTCGTGTTCCTCTCCGGGCACCGGGTGTTCATCACCGCCCTGGCCGCCAGCTGGCTGGCGTCCGGGCTCGTGGTGTGGCTCATTGGCGGCGCCAGCGTCACCGTGGGCGCCTCCGGGCTGGTGTTCGGACTCTTCGCGTTCCTCCTGGTCCGCGGCTTTATCAACCGGAACTGGTGGCAGATCGCGCTGTCCGTGGTGTTGTTCATGGCCTACGGCGGCATCCTGTTCGGAATCCTGCCCACCGTGGCCAGTTTCGTCTCGTGGCAGGCCCACCTGGGCGGGGCGATCGGCGGCATCACAGCGGCACTGCTGCTGAGCACCAGGCGCCCGGGGGCGCTGCCCGCCGGCCGCTGAATACCCGGCAAGAGGACCCGCCGGGGACTCCGGCCAGGCCGACCGGCCCAACCGGCCCCGCCAACACGCGGAAAACGCGACGCCGGCCTCCCCGCGAAGGGGAGACCGGCGTCGCTGTTCTGCTGTTATGTGGCGGCCGTTCTGCGAACGTGCTCCGTCACGGAACAGGGCGGGCTGCGGGTGTCAGCCGGCGTACGGCTTGGCGGAGATGATCTCCACCGTGATGTCCTTGCCGTTCGGGGCGGTGTAGCTGAGCTTGTCGCCTTCCTTGTGGCCGACGATGGCCGCGCCGAGGGGGGACTTCTCGCTGAAGACATCCAGGTCCGAGTCGCCGGCAATTTCGCGGGAGCCGAGCAGGAAGGTCTCCTCGTCGCCGGCAATCTTGGCCACGACGATCATGCCGGGCTCCACGATGCCGTCATCGGCCGGGGCCTCGCCGACGTGGGCGTCCCGGAGGAGGGCCGTGAGCTGGCGGATGCGGGCCTCGATCTTGCCCTGCTCCTCCTTGGCAGCGTGGTAGCCGCCGTTCTCCTTGAGGTCGCCCTCCTGGCGCGCGGCTTCGATCTTCTGGACGATTTCTGCCCGGCCGGGGCCGGAAAGGTTGTCCAGCTCTGCCTTCAGGCGGTCAAAAGCTTCCTGGGTAAGCCAAGCCGCAGTTGCGCTGTTGGTGGTAGACACGGACTTCTCCTTTGGGTGGTCATACAAGCAAAGACCCCGCCACGGTGGCCACTTTTATGACGCAGTAACCAGCTCAGCGGGGGAAAGGTATTGATCCATTGTAGTCAATCCTGTGGATAAACCAAAGAGGACTGCGGCGTGGATCACACCGTGTTACCGGCGCCTGCCGCGGCCCGTTGTCCGGTTAGTGTCCGGCGTCGGGAATCCAGCAGCTGTCCACGACGGCGGAGACCGCCTGGGATTCCGTGCGCAACTGGATGCGGTGGGCTGTGGTGCGTCCGCCGTCCGTGCCGGCATCGGCCGCGTTCGGCCCGATGTCCACAACCTTCCAGCCGACAATCGCGAACTTCGAGTCCATGGCCTTCACGGCGCATTTCGCCGCCGCTGCCGGGTCCTTGGTGACCTGGAAGTCGATTTCTGTCAGCGTGGCGTCGGGGGTGCTGTAGCCGACATCCTTGAAGCTGACACCGCCGATGGCCGCCGACGTCGACACCCAGGCCAGGAAGGCAATGCCCACGGCGAGGGCGGCGATCAGGATGTTGCGTTTGACCTTGCGGGACAGCGCGCGCTTTTGGCCGCCGTAACGATTGGATAGGCTGGTAGGTGCCGGCGCGGCAGGCTGGTCCTCGGAAGTCACCAGTCCAGTTTAGTGTGGATCGGACCGGGATATTTCCGAACGGCTGGCCGTACGGATCAAGCCGCACCCCCAACAGAGCAGAACAGCAGAAAGAGGAGCCGTCCCACGATGACAGCATCCCCCAGCCCGTCAGCACCGCTTCGCCTGCTGGCGGTCCATGCTCATCCCGACGACGAATCCAGCAAGGGTGCCGCCACGATGGCGATGTATGCCGCTGCCGGCGTGGACGTCCTGGTGGCCACATGCACCGACGGCTCCCGCGGCGACATCCAGAACCCCGCGATGGAGGGACAGCCGCACCCCAAACGCGATATGGCCGGGGCTCGCCGGCTGGAGATGGATGCCGCCGCGAACGTTCTCGGCATCCGGCAGCGCTGGCTCGGCTTCGTCGATTCCGGGCTGCCGGAGGGCGACCCCCTGCCGGCCCTGCCGCCCGGGTGCTTCGCCCTGCAGCCGCTGAAACGGGCGGCCGCGCCACTGGTCCGGCTGGTCCGGGACTTCAAGCCCCACGTGATCCTCAGCTACGACGAGAACGGCGGCTACCCGCACCCGGACCACATCATGGCGCACCGGGTGGCCGTCGAGGCCTTCGCGGCGGCCGGCGATCCTGCCCGGTATCCGGATGCCGGGGAACCCTGGGAGCCCAGCAAGCTCTACTATGACCGCGCCTTCAGCCCGGACCGCTTCCGAGCCCTCCACTCCGCGCTGGAGGAGGCCGGACTGCAGTCCCCGTATGCCGAGCGGCTCGCCGCGTGGCTGGAAGCCGACGCCGAGGGGCATACCCCTCCGCAGCCGACGCACCCCACCACCACCCAGGTCGAGTGCGGCGATTTCTTCGAAGCCCGCGACGACGCCCTCCGCTCACACCGGACCCAGGTGGACCCGGAAGGATTCTTCTTCGCGGTCTCTCCGGCCATGCAGCGCAAGGTCTGGCCGTGGGAGGATTACTCCCTGATCGAATCCCGGATCCCGGCAGAACTGCCCGAAACGGACCTCTTCGCCGGGCTAAGATAGGAACGAAAGGGCTCTTCTATCCAGTGTAGAAATGACGCTGTAGTAATGACGCTGTAGAAGAGTCATCGCAGAAAAGACACCACCTCCACAGAAGGTTCCTCACCGTGCATTCCTTGCTCATCGCCCTGGCAACAACGCCGGCGCCGACCCCTACGCCGTCGCTGCGCCCGGGCCTGTCCGAGGACCAGGTCACCCCGGGTCTGCTGGGCTTCCTGCTGACAGCCTTCATCGTGGTGTTGACCGCGCTGCTGATCGTGGACATGGTGCGGCGTATCCGCCGGGTCCGCTACCGTGCCCAGGTCGAGGCCGAGCGTGAGGCCGCCGAAGCCGGGACCGCGGACGCTGCATTCCCCTCCGACGGCACCGGATTCCCCGCCGACGGCGGGGCTTCCCGGTCCGACGGCGCGGTTACCCGGCCGGAAGTCAACGGCGATGCGGGACCCGGAACCCGCTGACGGCGGATTCCCCAACCCGCCGTCCGGGGCCTCGAATGCCCTGGCGGCGGAACCCTCTGCATACCTGCGCCAGCACGCCGGCAACCCCGTGCACTGGCAGCCGTTCGGTGACGCGGCCTTCGCCGCCGCGGCCGCCCGGGACGTGCCGGTGTTCCTCTCAATCGGCTACGCGGCCTGCCACTGGTGCCACGTCATGGCCCACGAATCCTTCGAGGACCAGGACACCGCCGACTACCTGAACGCCCACTTTGTCTCCATCAAAGTGGACCGGGAAGAGCGCCCTGACGTCGATGCCGTCTACATGACAGCGACGCAGGCGATCAGCGGCGAGGGCGGGTGGCCAATGTCTGTCTTCCTCCTGCCCGATGGCCGGGCCTTCCACGCCGGCACCTACTTCCCGCCCCGGCCCATGCCGGGCCGGCCGTCCTTCCGGCAGGTCCTTGACGCCGTGAGCGAGGCCTGGACGGAACGCCGCGGCGCCGTCGAGGCCAACGCTGCCACCCTGGCCCGTGGTATCGCGGCGTCCCAGCCGGCAGCCGCCCTGCGCCTCGACGGGCCGCCCGAGGCCCTGGACGCGGCGCTCCTTGGCGAAGCCGTCGCCGCGCTGTCCGGCGCCGAGGACCAGGCCCACGGCGGCTTCGGCGGCGCGCCGAAGTTCCCACCCGCGGCCGTGCTCGAATTCCTGATCCGTCACGCCGCCATGCCGCTGGCAGGCGCTCCGGACACCGCGGGCCCGGAGACCGTGAGCCTCGACACCGCGACGGCGGCCCGGGACATGGCCGGGCGGTGCCTGGCGGCAATGTCCCGCTCGGCGTTGTTCGACCAGCTCGACGGCGGCTTCGCCCGCTATTCGGTGACGGGAGACTGGTCTGTTCCGCATTTCGAGAAAATGCTCTACGACAACGCCCAGTTGCTGCGCGTCTACGTCCACTGGGTCCGGCTGGGAGGCACGCCGGAGTACTCGGCGGCCGAGGCCGCCGGGATTGCCGGGCTCACTGCCGACTGGCTCCTGGCCCGCCTCGGGCTGGCACCTGCTCCGGCACCGGGTCCTGCGACCGGCCCGGCGACAGGCGCTGCGACGGGACCGGACGCCGGCGTCGTGGCCCTGGCGTCATCGCTGGACGCCGACACGGTCATCGACGGCGTGCACGCCGAGGGCGCCAGCTACCTGTGGACTCCCGGCGGGCTCGAGTCACTCCTGGGCCCAGCCGACGGCGCCGCTGTGGCTGCCCTCATGAACGTCCGCACGCCCGGAAGCGTGAGCGCCGACGGTTCGCCGCTGCATCCGGGCAGGGAAATATCCGGCGGGGACGCCGCGCTGTGGCAGCGGGTGCGGCCGCTGCTGGCGCAGGAGCGCAGGAACCGGCCCCAGCCCGGCCCGGATGACAAGGTGGTGGCGGGCTGGAACGGACTCGCCGTCGCCGCCCTCGCCGACGCCGGCGCCGTCCTGGCACGGCCGGAGCTTGTGGACGCGGCCGAACGGATCGCGGACTATCTTGACCGCGTGCACTGGCGGCCTGCGGCGGACGGCCCCGGCCGGCTCATGCGGGTCTCCCACGACGGAGTGGCGCGCGGAATCGGCGGCCTGCTGGAAGACTACGCCTTGTGCGCTGAAGGGCTGTTCGCGCTCTATGGGGTTACCGGGCACACCCGCTGGTACGAGCTGGCCGAGGCCATTCTGGACGCCGCCTGCCGGCGGTTCGCGGCCGACGGTGGCCTGAAGGACGCTGCGGGGGAGTCCGCGCAGGTCACGGCCGCCCAGGGTGGCCGTGATGGCCTGGAACCGTTCGACGGCGCCACCCCCAGCGGTGCCGCAGCGCTGGCCGGTGCCCTGCTGACCTACTCGGCCCTGTCCGGCTCGTCCGAACACGGCACGCTGGCGGCGAACATCCTCGCCCTGCTGCTGCCTCCGCTGGTGGTCCGGGCGCCCCGCGCCGCCGGCTGGCTGCTCGCGACCGCCCAGGCCGCCGTCGCCGGTCCCATCGAGGCCGCCGTCGCCGGACCGGACACGCCGGAACGGGCCGCACTGCACCGGGAGCTGCTGCTCTCGGCCAGCCCCGGGCTGGTGGTCGCGGTCCAGGATGACGGCGCCGCCCGGCCAGTACCCCTGCTGCGCGGCCGCGGCACGGGCCCGGACGGCGCCCCGCAGGTGTTCCTGTGCCGCGGCATGGTGTGCGACCTTCCCACGAATTCCGTCACCGGAATGCGTGAGCAGCTGGCTAGGATGTCCTCATGACCGGTCAGGACGGCTTTGAGCTGGTGGTGTTCGATTGCGACGGGGTGCTGGTGGATTCCGAGGTGATCGCCATCCGGGTGGACCAGCGCGTGCTGGCCGATCTCGGCTGGGAACTGGAACTCAATGACATCGTGGAACGCTTCGTCGGAAAATCCGAGGCGCACTTTATTGCGGCCGTTGAACAGCAGCTCGGAGTCCGTCTGGCCGACGGCTGGGACCGGGACTACGGGCGCTGGTACCAGGAGGCGTTTGAACGCGATCTCGAAGCGGTGGACGGCATCGAGGACGCCCTGGACCGGCTGTCCCTGCCGCACTGCGTCGCCTCCAGCGGCAGCCACGAAAAGATGCACCGGACCCTGGGCAAGACCGGGCTGCTGCACCGCTTCCAGGGCCGCATCTACAGCGCCACGGAGGTCGCCAACGGCAAACCCGCCCCTGACCTGTTCCTCCACGCCGCCGCGAGCCTCGGCACCGCGCCCGGGCGGTGCGCCGTCGTCGAGGACAGCGCCTACGGCGTCCAGGCCGCCCGGGCGGCGGGAATGCACGTCTTCGCGTATGCCGGCGGTGTCACCCCGGCTTCCCGATTGGCCGGTCCCGGAACCACCGTCTTTTCCGACATGCGGCTGCTGCCCGGGCTCATCGCGGCGGGACGGCCCGGCTGAGCCGAGGGCCAACCCCGGACGCCGAATTTCCCCACTCTTGAAGCCGGCGCCCGGCATGTCGGGCCGAAACGCCGGTGAGTCCCGGCGTCGCAGTTTCAAAGGTGGGGAGAATCCGCGCGGGCAGTGTCAGCCCAGGACCGCGATGGCAATGGCGATGTAGTGCGCGGCGAAGGCAAAGACCGTCAGCGCATGGAACAGCTCATGGAAGCCGAAGTGTTCGTAGCTGAAGTTCGGCTTCTTCAGCGCATAGAAGACGGCGCCGGTGATGTACAGGACGCCGCCGACGCAGACCAGCACCGCCGAGGCGGCGTTGGCGGCGAAAAAATCCGGCAGGTAGAACAGCGAGCCGCAGCCCAGCGCGATATAGATCGGCACGTAGAGCCACCGCGGGGCATTGGTCCACAGCAGGCGGAACAGCACGCCCAGGATGGCCCCGGACCAGATCACCCACAGCAGCACTTCGGCCTGCTGCCGGTCCAGCAGGGCCCACGCGAGCGGCGTGTAGCTTCCGGCGATCACCAGCATGATGTTCGTGTGGTCCAGCCGCTTCAGGACGATCTTCACGCGCGGCGACCAGTTCCCGCGGTGATAGACGGCGCTGACGCCGAACAGCAGTACCCCGGTGACGGCATAGACGGCGCAGGCGACCTTCAGGTCCGGCGGCGCCAGGATCACCAGCACCAGCCCGGCGGCCAGTGCCAGCGGGGCGGTGACGGTGTGGATCCAGCCCCGCCATTTGGGCTTGATCATCAGCAGTTCGGCCAGGCGCACCGCGGCGTCGTCCACCGGGGTTCCCCGCTTCGACGAAGGCTCCGGCCTGGGCTCCGGACTGTTGCTTTCCATGCCGTAATAATAACGTACGCAACAGTAAGTTACCTGTGAGTAACAAGCTGTCGGGGGCTTTCCGGCGGCGGAACTGCACCCGGCACGGCCCTCCGGCAGGTAGCCTAGGATGTGCACTGAACAAGTACCTCAAGGAAGCCAGGTGAATCTCCGGATGGAACTGCCCGGATTCCTCTACGGCTTTTACGAGCGCAAGCTCCAGCGCTCCCTCGATCCTGAACGGATCCCGCGGCACGTCGGCGTCATGGTTGACGGGAACCGGCGCTGGGCGCGCCAGTTCAACGCCCCCACAAGCCAGGGCCACCAGGCCGGCGCGGACAAGATCCACGAATTCCTCGGCTGGTGCCAGGAGCTGGGCATCAAGGTGGTCACCTTGTACATGCTCTCCACGGACAACATGAACCGCTCCGGCGAGGAACTCGACCTCCTGATGGGCATCATCGCCAACACCCTGGACCGGCTGGACGAGGACGCCAACATCTCGGTGCACGCCATGGGCGCCCCCGAACTGCTGCCGGACTACCTCGCCGAGCGGCTGAACAACCTGACGGCCCGCACGCCCGCGCAGGAGAGGCTGCACGTCAATGTCGCCGTCGGCTACGGCGGACGGCGGGAGATCGTCGACGCCGTCCGGGAACTGCTGCACGACGCCGTCGCCCGGGGAGCGGACATCGGACAACTGGCCGATGAACTCACCGTGGATGACATCTCGCGCTTTCTCTACACCCGGGGCCAGCCGGATCCTGACCTGGTGATCCGGACCTCCGGGGAGCAGCGGCTGTCCGGGTTCCTCATGTGGCAAAGCGCGTACAGTGAGTTCTACTTCTGCGAGGCCTTGTGGCCGGCGTTCCGCAAGGTGGACTTCCTGCGCGCCCTGCGCGACTACGCCGGCAGGCAGCGCCGCTTCGGCGCTTGAGCGGTTCACGCGGAGTTCACAAGACGGCAACAAGAATCGCCGAAAAATTATCGGACAAACCGGCCACCGGAGACGTACGTTAATCCCATCGGCAGGCAATTCGCCGGCCGATCGGGGAGGCCAGTACATGGAGCGGATTTTCGCACCGGGTGTATGGGAGGCCGCGTCCGGCCTCCAGGCCGAGCCGCCTCACCAATAACAATTCCGGGCATTGCCCCGGGGCTGGAGTCGATGTGGCTATTTCTGAGCAACTGCCCGACGTCATTTCCGATCAGGGACAGAAAGCTACCTCTCGCGCCAAGCGAGCCACCTCAAAGACCGGTGCAGCGGATTCCGCGGCGGCCGGTCTTGCTGTTTCCGGGGAAGGAACAGGGAGCCGGGGCACGGCCCGCAGTTTCGTGATCGATACCTCTGTGCTGTTGTCCGATCCGCGGGCCCTCCTGCGCTTCGCGGAGCACGAGGTCATCCTGCCAATCGTCGTCATCACCGAGCTTGAAGGAAAGCGCCACGACCCCGAGCTGGGCTACTTTGCGCGCAAGGCCCTCCGGCTCCTCGATGACCTGCGGCTCGAGCACGGCGGCCTGGACCGTCCCATCCCGCTGGGTCCCGACGGCGGCACGCTCATGGTGGAGCTGAACCATATCTCCGCCGAGGTGCTGCCCGCCGGGTTCCGCGGTGTGGACAATGACAGCCGCATCCTCGCAGTGGCCAAGAACATGGCCAACGAGGGCCGCGACGTGACGGTGGTGTCCAAGGACCTGCCGATGCGCGTCAAGGCCTCGGCGATGGGGCTGCTGGCCGACGAGTACCGCAATGAACTCGTCAAGGACTCCGGCTGGACCGGCGTCGCCGAGCTCGACGCGGGCGAGGACGAGGTTGCCACCCTGTACGGGCACGAGCCGGTGTTCATCCCGGCGGCGGCCGAGATGCCGACCAACACCGGGCTGGTCCTGCTGTCCAGCCGCGGCTCGGCCCTCGGACGGGTAGGGGCGGACAAACAGGTCCGGCTCGTCAAGGGCGACCGCGACGTCTTCGGACTCCATGGCCGCTCGGCCGAGCAGCGGCTGGCGATCGACCTCCTTATGGACCCGTCGGTCGGCATCGTGTCCCTCGGCGGCCGGGCCGGCACGGGCAAGTCCGCACTGGCCCTGTGCGCCGGGCTCGAAGCCGTCCTGGAGCGCCGGGAGCACCGCAAGGTGATCGTTTTCCGGCCCCTGTACGCGGTGGGCGGCCAGGAACTCGGCTATCTGCCCGGTTCCGAAGCCGAAAAGATGAACCCGTGGGCACAGGCGGTCTTTGACACGCTGGGCGCGCTGGTCAGTCAGGAAGTGGTGGAGGAAGTGATGGACCGGGGCATGCTTGAGGTCATGCCGCTGACGCACATCCGCGGACGTTCCCTGCACGATGCGTTCGTGATCGTCGACGAAGCGCAGTCCCTGGAGAAGAATGTGCTGCTGACAGTGATGAGCCGGATCGGCCAGAACTCCAAGATTGTCCTGACGCACGACGTCGCCCAGCGCGACAACCTGCGGGTCGGGCGGCACGACGGCGTGGCGGCCGTCGTCGAGACGCTGAAGGGGCACCCGCTGTTCGGCCACGTAACCCTCACCCGCTCGGAGCGCTCGCCGATTGCGGCCCTGGTGACGGAGCTGCTGGAGGGCGCGGAGATCTAGGCCATCACCCGGTTTGGGGCCGTGGTCCGGTTCGCCGGGCCGCGGCCCTCCGCCGTGGTTGGGTAGCCGTTGATTGGGGTGCCGTGGTTGGGTTCGCCGGGCCGCCGCCTTTCGCCGTTGTGGGGTTGCCGTGGTCGGGTTTCGCCAGGCGGCGGCCTTTCGCCGTGGTTGGGTCTGCCGTGGTTGGGTTTGCGGTGCTGTGGCGCCCCGCCGTCGCTTAGACACCTCCCGTCGCTGCGCTGCGGTCGCTGGGCGACCTTCGCTGCGCTTTGGTCGGCGATGCGCTCCTTAGCGGGACACCGCAGCCCCGCGAAGGTGGGACGCTCACCACCGGGAGGCGGTCTTTCGCAAAGGAGCGCATCGCGGCGCATCGGACCCCGAAGGTCGCCCCGCGACCGCAGCGGGTCCCATGCGACGTGTCTAAGCGACGGCGAAAGGCCGTGTCCCGGCAAACCTAACCACGGGCGAACCCAACCATTGCACCCCAGAGCATGGAGGTGTCTCAGCGACGGCGGGACGCTGCGGCCCCGACTGCGGGCTGCTACTGGTGGACGCCCAGATATTTCGCAAAGGCTTCGTGGCCTTCTACCTCTAGCTGCCAGTCGGGGCGTTTGAAGGTGGCGGGCGTGAGGCGGACGTTTTGGACCTCTTGGGCCTTGCCGCCCCAGGCGGCGCGGGTGACGCCGTTGAGCTCGTAGCCGAGGGAGCGTGAGACGCCCAGGGACTGCTGGTTCCAGGCGGCGGCCTCGGATTCCGCCACGTCGGCACCGAGCCAGTCGAAGGCGTAGAGGGCGACGGCGGCCCGCATTTCCTTGCCGAGGCCGCGGCCCTGGACGCTCTGGCGGAGCCAGGAGCCCGTGGTGACCGTCTTCAGCGTGGCGAAGTTCTTGGCCGCGATGTCCTGGCAGCCGACGAATTCGTCCTCGTGCCAGATGCCAAGCAGGAGGGTCCAGTCCTGCGGGCTCATGCTGCCGCGGCACCGCCAGTACCACTGCGCCATGTTGGTTCCGAGCTCGCTGGGCGGGGCTTCGGTCCAGGGGTTGCTGAACGGGTTCCTGCCCGGGGGGTGCACGCCGCTCCGGGCGGCCCCGACCGCGGCAGGAACGTCCGCGTCGCGGATGGGGCGCAGCTGAAGGCGCGGCGTAGTGAGGCGCAGGCCGAAAGGGGGCCAGTAGTCGGCAGGTTCAGTCATCGCAGGAAGCCTAGCGGTGCCGGCGGGCGGACGCGAGTCACGGCCGGGCTACTCCGCGGGGACGTCCCAGCTGATGTGGCGCCGGACGTCCGTGAGGTTCATCGATTCGGCCAGGAACAGGTCATCGAGCATGTATTCGTCGACGCCCAGGATCCTCAGCCAGTGCCCGTAGCCGTCCTGCTCGGTGCCGGTCCCGGGCGCGTCCAGCCAGCGGCTGGCAACGCAGACGCCCGTGGCGGCGTCAATCCTCAGGAGCGTGCGTCCCGGACGGCAGAGCGGGGCTCCGGGGTCGGCGGGACGGTAGGAGAGGTTCGGGCTGACCGTCGATTCCAGGGCCGGCCGGCCCTCGTGGTCTACCTCCGTGATGGGGCCAAGCTCCACGGCGTTGGCGTTGGGGAACTCCAGCGGGACAGGGGAGTTGCCTGCCAGCTCCACCGGGTCCAAGGCTGCGGCGAACCGGCCGTTCCCGAAGGAGGGCTCGCCGTAGGCTGCCTCCGGGCGGCGGCGCACCAAGCCGTCGTCGTCGTACACCGGGGTGACCAGGTGTGGCGGCAGGAGCCAGGTCTTCCTCGTGGAACTGACATAGAAGCCGCCGCGTGAATCGTTGATGCCGGTGGTGCTGGCGATCACCAGCCCGTCGGCGGTCTCCAGCCGCAAGGCGCCGGGCCTGCGCAGCCACGCCCTGATGAGGCCGTCGGGCAGGGCCACAGGGGAGCTTGCGGAACTCGTGAGCGGCCGGTCCAGGTACTCGAACCTCAGTGACTGCCACTTCCAGGGCGAGGACCGGCACAGGTGCCGGAACGCCGCAGCCGGATTCGCCGGGCCGCGGGGCGCGAGCGGCCCGCGCCCGTTCCTGCTGTCCCATGCGGCCATATCCACAGTTTACGCGCGGGGGCCGCCGGGCCGGACGAATATCAAGTAGCATCCGAGAGTGATCGAACGACTCGGCGTTCTGGGCGCCGCCAACCCGCTGGCTTTCTGGCTTGCCCTGGCTGCGTGCGCGTATTTCGTCGTGATGGCCGCTCGGCTCACCGTCATCGACGTCCGGCACCACCTCCTCCCGGACAGGATCGTCTTTCCGTCCTATGGGATCGCCGGAGTCCTTCTGCTGGGCGCGGCCGCCAGCCAGCTGCTTCCCGGCGGCCAGGACGCTGCCGGCACCGCCGACGCCGGGGCATTCGGCATTCCGGGGCTCCGTGTCCTTGCCGGCGGGGCAGCCCTCTGGCTTTTCTACTTTCTCCTGCACGCGGTGTATCCGCCGGGAATGGGGTTCGGCGACGTGAAGCTCGCCGGCGTCCTGGGGATGTACCTGGGATTCCTGGGCTGGGGGCACGTCATGGCCGGGACCTTTGCCGCGTTCGTCCTCGGCGGCCTGTGGAGTCTCGGATTGCTCGCTGCACGGCGCGGCACGCTGCAGTCGGCCATTCCCTTTGGGCCGTTCATGCTGGCCGGCACAGTCGCCGCCATGCTGCTGCCGGCCGGTTAGGCCGACAGCACGGCCACCCCGGCCTGCCGGCGCTGACCGGCCCGGCACGCAGCAGGGGCGCCGCACCCCCAAAGGTTGCGGCGCCCCTGCCGGCACTGTCTGGCTGGTGCCGGGCCGTTTCCGGACCGTCAGCCGCGCAGGCGGGTGAGCTCGTCGTCGTGACCGGGCCCGTCGGTGTGGCTGTGGGCTGAAAGTCCTTCCGGCCCCGTGGACTCCGCGGCGTCGGCGGCGTGGCGGGCTGCCGCCCGTTCCGCCTCGAGCCGCTCGGCTTCCTCGCCGCCGACAGCTTCCCCGCGGGCCACCATGCCGGCGGTGTCCGAGAGCGGGATCTGCTTGAGGGTCAGGGCCAGGATCAGGGCGATGACCAGGAACGGCAGCAGGTACCAAAACACGGGAGCGAGGGAATCCGCGTAGGCGTTGACAATCGCATCCTTGAGCTGGGCCGGGAGCTGGCTGAGGACCTGGGGGTCCATCGTCCGGGTGGACTGCGACGCCTGCTCAGCGGACGCCCCGGCGCCGGTGAAGGCATTGGTCAGGGACTCGGAGAGCCGGGTGGTGAAGATGGAGCCGAACACCGCGACGCCCAGGGATGCGCCCACCTCGCGGAAGTAGTTGTTGGTGCTCGTGGCCGTGCCGATCTGGTCCGCCGGCACGGAGTTCTGGACCACCAGGACAATCACCTGCATGATCGAGCCCAGGCCAGCGCCGAAGACGAACAGCTGCACGCAGATGACCCAGATGGGCGTGGCGGCCGTGAGCGTGGTCAACCACAGCATCGCCGCGATGGTCAGGGCGGCCCCGAGGATCGGGAACATCTTGTACTTGCCGGTCTTGGAGATGCGGATGCCCGAGAAGATGGCCATGCCCATGAGTCCCACCATCATGGGCAGCATCAGCAGGCCGGATTCGGCGGCGGAGGTCCCGGAGGACATCTGCAGGAAGGTCGGGACGAAGGCGATCGCCGCGAACATGCCCAGCCCGAGGGTGAAGCCGATGGCGGTGGAGTTCACGAAGATGCGGTTCTTGAACAGGCTCAACGGAATGATGGGGTCCTCGGCCCGGCGCTCCACCAGGACGAAGGCCGTAGCGGCGAGCACCAGCCCGGCGCCGAAGGCCCACGTCAGCGGCGAATCCCAGCCTTCGTCCTTCTTGCCACCGAAGTCGGTGAAGAAGATCAGGCACGTGGTGGCCGCGGAGAGCAGCAGCACGCCCAGGATGTCGATCCGCTTCTCAGCCTTCTTGTTCGGCAGCGTCAAGGTGAACCAGGCGATGGTGAACGCGGCAATGCCGATCGGGATATTGATGTAGAAGGCCCATTCCCAGGTCAGGTGGTCCACGAAGAAGCCGCCCAGCAGGGGTCCGGCGACGGCGGAGAGGCCGAAGATGGCGCCCAGCGGGCCCATGTACTTGCCGCGCTCCTTGGCCGGAACGATGTCGGCGATGATGGCCTGGGACAGGATCATCAGGCCGCCGCCGCCCAGGCCCTGGATGGCGCGGAAGACCACGAAACCCCAGAAGTCCGTGGCCAGGGCGCAGCCGACGGAGGCGAGGGTGAAGAGCCCGATGGCGACGAGGAACAGGTTCCGGCGGCCCAGGATGTCGCCGAACTTTCCATAGATGGGCATGACGATCCTGGTGGCGAGCAGATAGGCCGTGGTGATCCAGGCCTGGTGCTCCACGCCGCCGAGCTTGCCGACGATCGTGGGCATGGCGGTGGAGACGATCGTCTGGTCAAGGCTGGAGAGCAGCATGCCCGCGATGAGGGCGGAGAAGATGATCCAGATGCGTTTCTGGGTCAGCAGCAGCGGCTCGGCTGCTGGCTTGGTGCTGACGGCGGCGCTCATTGCGCTCCTTCGGAAGGGTTGGGCTGGATTGTGTTTGACTCGACGGTGTTTGACTCGACTCCGTCGAAGTCGGCTGTGTCGAACTGGGACACGGTGAACGGCAGGGAAAAGAGCGTGCGGGCTGCTGCGATGTTTTCCAGCAGCATGTCCTTGTAAGGGCGGGCGTTGCCCTCGGAGAAGTAGTCGGCGCTGGTTTTCCTGGCGACGTTTCCCAAAAGGACCACGGCCATGCGGACCACGGGATGATCGGCAGCAACACCTTCCCTGGCCGCAAGCAGCCGGGCGAAGTCGGCCTCGCGTTCTTCCGTGGCGCCGATGATCTTCAGCATCAGTTGGGGTTCCTTCTTGATCACCCCGATCAGCTGGCGGGTCTCCTCCTCGGAGCCGCTCATCCGTTCGGACAGATCAAGGGACAGGCGCACGAGGTCGGCGAGGAGTGAGGCCGATATTTCCCCGGCGGGCGAACCCGCGCCGCCCGCCATGAACCGGGCCACCACTTCTTCCGGAAAGTCGTCGTCGACGTGGCCCAGGATCGCATCTTCCTTGGCGGGGAAGTAGTTGAAGAAGGTCCGGCGGGAGATGCCCGCGCGCTCGCAGACTTCCTCCACGGTGTAGCCGCTGAGGCCGCGCTCGGCGGTCAGGGAACGCGCGACGGCGGTGATCGCCGCCCGTGTTGCGGCCCGCTTGCGCTCGCGGAGGCCCCCAGGACTAATTGCACTATTTCCCATGGAGTGTATTTTTGCACTTAAAGATCAATAGTGCAAAAGATGCTGTCGGCTGTTGTTGCCAATAATGTCGTTGCCCGGCCTTAGCCTGCTCCTGTCCAGCCATACGGCTGGCAACAGGTGGCCCGCGACGAGGCACAATCACCGTCGGGGCCGGAAATGGGGAAGCATGACAGATTCAGCCCTGACGCACGTGTATGTCCTCCTGGACCGTTCCGGGTCAATGAGCGCCATTGCCGATGACACTGTGGGCGGGTTTGCGGCGTTCATCCGCGAGCAGCGGGCAGTGGCGGGCCGGTGCCGGCTCTCGCTCGCGCAGTTCGATGACACCTACGAGCGCGTCTACGCCTCGGTGGACATCCAGGACGTGCCGGCCCTGGACCTGCAGCCACGGGGCAGTACAGCCCTGCACGACGCCATGGTCCGGCTGATCGGCGAAGCCGGAGCCGAACTCGCGGCCCTTCCGGAGGACCAGCGCCCCGGCACCGTGCTGGTGGCCGTGCTGACGGACGGCCACGAGAACTCCTCGCGCGAGGCCACGGGCGAGCTGGTCAAGGCACTGGTCCAGCGGCAGCAGAGCCAGTGGGGCTGGCAGTTCACGTATCTGGGCGCCAACCAGGACGCCGTATTGACCGCCGGCGGCCTCGGCATCCGCGCCGAAGACGCCCTGACCTATGCCGCCGGGAACGTCGATGCTGCCTTCTCCGTCCAGTCCGCCAAGACGCGGCGGTTGCGGGAGGCACGGATCGGCGGTGCCAGCATGGCGGACGCCGCGGCGGCAGCGGCCTACACGGCGGAGGAGCGGGAGGCCGCGGGCGGGGAACCGCCCAAGGTCTAAGGCACAGGCATGCCGCCGGCCGGCACCCTTCCAGGAAGGATGCCGGCTGTTCTTCGGTCAGCTCGCCGCGCTCGAGGAAGCCCATGGAGACGACGGTCTCACGGATGGTCAGGCCCTCGGCCACGGCCTTCTTGGCGATCTTGGCGGCGTTCTCGTAGCCGATGAACTTGTTCAGCGGAGTCACGATCGACGGCGAGGCCTCGGCGAGGAAGCGGGCGCGTTCGACGTTGGCGGTGATGCCGTCAATCATCTTGTCGGCCATGACGCGGCTGGTGTTGGCCAGCAGGCGCACGGATTCAAGGAGGTTGGCGGCCATCACCGGGATGCCGACGTTGAGTTCGAAGGCGCCGTTGGTGCCGGACCACGCGATGGCGGTGTCATTGCCGATCACCTGGGCACAGACCATGATGGAGGCTTCGCAGATGACGGGGTTGACCTTGCCCGGCATGATCGACGAGCCCGGCTGCAGGTCCGGGATGGCGATTTCGCCGAGGCCGGTGTTGGGGCCGGAACCCATCCAGCGCAGGTCGTTGTTGATCTTCATGAAGGAAATCGCGATGTTGCGCAGCTGGCTGGACGCCTCGATGAGGCCATCCCGGTTGGCCTGGGCCTCGAAGTGGTCGCGGGCCTCAGTCAGGGGCAGTCCGGTGTCGGCCGCGAGCAGTTCGATGACGCGCTCCGGGAATCCGGCCGGCGTGTTGATGCCGGTGCCCACGGCGGTGCCGCCAAGCGGGACCTCGGCGACGCGGGGGAGGGAGGCGTTGATGCGCTCGATGCCGTAGCGGACCTGCGCGGCGTAGCCGCCGAACTCCTGGCCCAGCGTGACGGGTGTGGCGTCCATGAGGTGCGTGCGGCCGGACTTCACGACGTCCTTGAATTCGGTGGCCTTGCGCTCCAGCGACTCCGCCAGGTAGCCAAGTGCCGGGATCAGGTCGTTGATCAGGGCGGACGTGGCGGCGACGTGGACGGAGGTGGGGAAGACGTCGTTGGAAGACTGTGAGGCGTTGACGTGGTCGTTCGGGTGGACAACCTTGTCGCTCCCGGCAGACTTGAGGGCCCGCGTGGCGAGCTCGGCGATGACCTCGTTGGTGTTCATGTTCGAGGACGTGCCGGATCCAGTCTGGAAGACGTCAATCGGGAAGTCGCCGTCGTACTTGCCGGCCGCAACCTGGTCGGCTGCGTCGGCAATCGCCTGGGCGAGCTCGCCGTCGAGCACCCCCAGTTCTGCGTTCGCCTGGGCGGCGGCCTTCTTCACCCGTGCCAGGGCTTCGATATGGGCGCGCTCCAGGGTCTTGCCGGAGATCGGGAAGTTCTCGACTGCCCGCTGCGTCTGCGCGCGGTACAGGGCGTTCACGGGAACGCGGACTTCGCCCATCGTGTCGTGTTCAATGCGGAATTCTTCGGTGTTCAACTCATCTGTGGAAGTCATGGGGCTAGCTTATTGGGAGGGAGGGTCCCACCGAAAACCGTGAACTGCCTCCCGCCGCGGCAGCCGCGGCGGGAACCAGGGCTTGGAGAGATGAGCCTAGAGCTCGCCGATTCCGGACACCAGGCCTGCCTTGCCGTCGGCCAGGCTGTAGGCGAGGCCGATCACGGCGGCGCGGCCGCTTTCCACTGCGTCCGAAATCACACGGGAGCTGTCCACCAGGCGCTGCGAGGTCTGCTTGACGTTCTCGACCACCATGTCGTTGATGTCGTCCTGATTGTTGCGGAGCGAGGTCAGCACGGACGGGGTGATGCGTTCGACCAGGCTGCGCATGAATCCGACCGGCATCTGGCCGGTCTCCACGGCGGCCTTGGTGGCGGTCACGGCGCCGCAGCGGTCGTGTCCCAGGACGACGATCAGCGGCACCCCGAGGACGCTGACGCTGTATTCCAGGGAGCCGAGGACGGCGTCGTCAATGACCTGGCCGGCGGTCCGGACGACGAACGCGTCCCCCAGACCGAGGTCGAAGATGATTTCGGCGGCGAGGCGGGAGTCGGAGCAACCGAAGATCACGGCGAACGGGTGCTGGTTCTCGACAAGCGACGAGCGCCGTGATGCGTCCTGGTTGGGGTGTGAGGACGCTCCGGCAACAAAACGCTCGTTGCCTTCGCGGAGACGCCGCCAGGCAAGGGCAGGGGTGAGATAGGTGGCCACGCCCCGACTTTACTTTGTTGTCGCCGCCGATGGCGAAACTGTTGCGCCGGCGGTGGGTGCCGGCGTGCTGGACCCTGCCCCGGCGGGCGGATTGCTTTCGAGCGACTTCACCACGGCGGTGGCCAGGGCGGAGAACTCCTCCAGTGTCGCGGATCCGGAGAGGATGACGGTGGTGCCGCGATCGGTCAGCACCATGGATTTCTCGCCCTTGCCGCTGTCGCGCAGTTCCCAGTCCCGGCCGCCGGCGTTGCGGGTACCGGTCACGGGCGCGTTCGTGGTCTGCTGCAGGAGCCAGGTGGGATTTGCCGCGCGGGTCTGCACGAGGGCGATGAAGGATTCCTTGGGCGTCAGGTAGCCGACTTCCCAGGCCGGAACGCCGCTGCCGGCGCCGGACTCCCAGCGGGCGTAGTTGGCGCGGAATGTGTCGCCGGTATCGGCCGCCACGGGTGTGAACCCTGCCACACCCGCCGCGTTCTGCGCAGTGGCGCTGACATTGACGTTGGGCCGGTAGCCGTCGGTCTTCGGAGACGGGTTCATGAGCACGATCGGCAGGAACGCCGCGATGCTCACCACCAGTGCGATGATCATGCCCATCACGGAGGCATTGGCGCGTTTGGCCGCAGCGGCGGCGATAACGGGCTTCACGGTCGGCTGTCCGGAAGGGGACGGGCCTGCCGCGGGGGAGCTGCCAGCCGGCGAACCGGGGGCGGCGGGGGAAGCGTCCTGCAATTCACTCACCCCTCTATAGTCGCGCATGTCCGGGCCGATCTCACATTCGCGGTGCATCGGCCCCCCAACGGTGAAGTGCGTCACGCGCCGGTCATCCCATGACCTTGCGGGCCCGCCCCGACTATGATCAATAACAGACGAATCACCGCGACGGATCGATCCTGGCCGTACGGGTTCAACGACCGCCACTCGAAGAAGAGGTTCACGTGACACCAGCGCCCATGTCCCAGAAGTACTCCACGCTTTCCCCCTCGCTCGCCGTCGGGATCGACGAGCCTGACCGCAACCTCGCGCTGGAACTTGTCCGCGTCACGGAAGCCGCGGCCATCGCCGGCGGCCACTGGGTGGGTTTCGGCGACAAGAACAAGGCCGACGGCGCCGCCGTGGACGCCATGCGCTCCTTCCTGCAGACCGTGCACTTCAACGGCGTCGTTGTCATCGGTGAGGGCGAGAAGGACGAAGCCCCCATGCTGTTCAACGGCGAACGCGTCGGTGACGGCACCGGCCCCGAATGCGACGTCGCCGTCGACCCCATCGACGGAACCCGCCTGACCGCCCTTGGCATCAACAATGCCCTGGCGGTCCTGGCCGTGGCCGAACGCGGCTCCATGTTCGATCCCTCCGCCGTGTTCTACATGGAAAAGCTCGTCACCGGCCCGGAAGCGGCCGACATGGTGGACCTGCGCCTGCCGGTCAAGCAGAACCTGCACCTGATCGCCAAGGCCAAGGGCGTCAAGGTCAACCAGCTCAACGTCATGATCCTGGACCGCGACCGGCACCGCCCCCTCGTGGAGGAAATCCGCGAAGCCGGCGCCCGCACGAAGTTCATCATGGACGGCGACGTCGCCGGGGCCATCGCCGCTGCGCGTGCCGGCACCGGAGTCGACGCCCTCATGGGCATCGGCGGAACCCCGGAAGGCATCGTCGCGGCCTGCGCCATCAAGTCCCTCGGCGGCGTCATCCAGGGCCGCCTGTGGCCCACGAGCGACGAAGAGAAGCAGAAGGCGATCGACGCCGGCCACGATCTGGAGCGCGTGCTCTCCACCAACGACCTCGTCTCCAGCGATAACTGCTACTTCGCGGCCACCGGCATAACCGACGGCGACCTCCTCAAGGGCGTCCGCTACTCCAAGGACAAGGTCCTCACCCAGTCGATCGTGATGCGCTCCAAGTCGGGCACCATCCGGTTCGTCGACGGCGAGCACCAGGCCAGCAAGTGGGAAGGCTACGCCCGCAAGAGCTAGCACCTGCGCGGCAACACTGAACCGCACCATTGAACTGCACCACTGAATGCCGCGAATCCCGGGCCGCCACCGCGACCCGGGATTCGTCGTCTTAAACCCGGTGCATGATGACGTGCCTATTGCCGCGGGGCGGCCGGGGCCCGTGGGATTAGATAGGGTGGAGCCATGACGTGGCTCGTAACTGGCGGTGCAGGATATATCGGTTCTCATGTGGTTTCCGCTTTGCGCGGTGCCCGGATCCAGCCGGTGGTGATTGATTCCCTCTCCAGCGGGCACCGTGAGTTCGTGCCGGCCGATGTGCCGTTCATCCACGGCAGCATCCTCGACGCCGACCTCGTGGCCCGTACGCTGCGGGAGCACGCGGTGACCGGGGTGATCCACCTGGCCGGTTTCAAGTACGCCGGGGTTTCCGTCCAGGAGCCGCTGCTGACCTATGAACAGAACGTCACGGGCACCGCGCAGCTGCTCAAGGCCATGGAGCTCACCGGCGTCGACAAACTGGTTTTCTCCTCGTCCGCGGCCACCTACGGCACGCCCACCGGCGACGTCGTCACCGAGGCGACGCCCACCAACCCGGAATCGCCCTACGGCGAGAGCAAACTCATCGGCGAGTGGCTGATCCGTGACCAGGGCCGGGCCCGGGGCCTGAACCACACCTCGCTGCGGTACTTCAACGTGGTCGGCTCCGGTGCGCCCGAGCTGTACGACACCAGCCCCCACAACCTTTTCCCGATCGTGCTGCGGGCGCTCACGGCCGGTAAGACCCCGCGCATCAACGGCATCGACTACAACACGCCGGACGGAACCTGCGTGCGCGACTACGTGCATGTGGCCGACCTGGCCACCTCGCATGTGGCCGCCGCCCAGGCGCTCGCGGCGGGCAAGCCGCTGGAGCGGGTGTACAACCTCGGATCCGGGGACGGGCTGTCCGTGCGCCAGATCATGACGGCGATGGCCAACGTCACGGGCATCGATTTCGAACCCGAAATCGGTCCGCGGCGGGCGGGGGATCCCGACCGGATCGTGGCCGACGGCACGCTGGCCGCCCGCGATCTCGACTGGAAGATGCGGCACTCCGTGGAGCAGATGGTGGCCAGCGCCTACGACGCCCAGCGGCACGCCATGACGGCCAACTAACACCGCCACCAACACCTGTCACCGGGACGCGGCGGGCCCGGGCGGCCCCGGCTGGCCGGTGCCGCCCTAGCGGTTGGCGAGGGCCCGGGACCGGGCGCGCAGCTCCTTCGCGAGCTGGGCGCCCTTGCGGGCCAGCTGGTAGCTGCCGTAGCGCACCTTCCGGACCGGCAGGTCCCACGTTCCGGGATACGCGATCCCGCGGCCGCCGAACGATTTCTTGAACGCCGTGAACCCGGCCCATTTGTGGTCGGGCTGGTCCGCCGGCGCCACGCCCCAGAGGTCCACGTGCTTGAGCCCCTTCGCCTGGGCGTCCGCCATCAGGGTGATGAGCAGGGGGATGCCCGCGCTGAGCTTGCGGTGGGTGTCGTCAAGGGCGGCATGGGCGTAGGTCCGGGTGTCGGCCGAATCGTAGGCCAGGGCCGCGGCGATGGGCTGGCCCTCGAGCTCCGCGATGAACAGCGCCGCGGCGCCGGCCGGCATCAGCGACCGTGCCACCTGGCTCAGGTACTCGTCGCTTTGCGGCTTGAAGCCGTTGCGGGCGGCCGTCATGTGCAAGAACTCCAGGAGGACGGCGATCTCGGCCGGGTCCTGGCTGGAGCGGAAGGTCACGCCCTTCTTGTGGATGTTGCGGAACAGGTTCCGGTTCGCCGGCTTCATGTCTGCCAGGACGTCCTTGAAATCCCGGTCGAGGTCCACGATCCAGCTGAGCTCGGGCTGTTGGCTGGCCGGCGCCGGCTGCAGGCCGCGGCTGCGGAGCACGGCGTCGGCCTCGGCGGCGGCGAACCCTGCGGTGACCGGCTCAACCCGGACAAACACGGCCCCGCTGGCCCGGGCGAGGTCCGTCAGGGCCGCGAGTGCGGCGTCGAACGCTGCCAGCGATTCGGCGACCGGGCCGTACGGGGAGTACAGCAGTTTGCCGGCCGGATTGGATTCCTCGACGGCAAGGAAGCGCCACCCGGGGCCGGACTGTTCGTGGACCGTGCGTCCCAGCGAACGCTGGAACTGTGCCCACTGCGGGCTCTGCAGGAAATAATCCATGGTGTCAGGCTTCCAATGCGGTGGTAACGGCAAATGCCAGGGCGGGGCCGGTGGCGCCGGAGACGGCGTGGACGTTGACCGGGGCCTCTGCGGCGGTCAGGAAGGCGCTGGCGCCCCGTTCCAGCCGCAGCTCGCCCTTGGGGGAGTCGAGGCGGACGGAGCCGCGGGTGACAATGACGACGGCGGCACCGGACTGCGCCAGCGGAACGGGCTCCGCCCCGGGCGCCAGTTCAATCCGCTGCAGCTGGAATTCCCGGAACGGCGGGCGGAAGAGTTCCTGGCCCAGCATGGAGGTCTCGGCGGGAAGCATGGGCACGGCGACGGCCTCGAACGCGACCGTCTTAAGCAGCTCCGGCACGTCCACGAATTTCGGCGTGAGCCCGCCGCGGAGCACGTTGTCCGAAGACGCCATGACCTCGATGCCGAGGCCGTGCAGGTAGGCATGGACGTTGCCGGCCGGCAGGTAGACGGCCTCACCCGGGGCAAGGGAAATCCGGTTCAGCAGCAGGGAAATCAGCACGCCCGGATCTCCGGGGTACAGGCCGTTCAGGCTTACCGCGGTGGACAGTTCCGTCTCGTGCCCAGCCATGGGGGCGCCGGAGAGGAGGGCCGCGACGATCGTCGCCGTCGCCTCGGCGACGTCCCCGCCGCCGGCGATGAGGCGTTCGAAGGCGGAGCGCAGGGCCGCGGGTTCGTCCGGCTGCGCCAGGTCTTCGAGCAGCAGCGGGACCAGCGGCGGCAGCTCCAGCCCGGCGAGCTCGAAGCACGCCGCCAGATGCTCGAAGACCGCACGGGATTCCGCGGCCGGCCGGAACCCGCAGAGCGCCTCGAACGGGGTCAGCGCGAAGATCATTTCGGGCTTGTGGTTATCGTCTTTGTAGTTGCGCTCTGTGGCGGCGGGGCCGACGCCGGCGGCTTCCTCGCGTGCGAAGCCCTCCCGGGCCTGGGCGAGCGTCGGGTGCACCTGCAGGGACAAGGGCGCCTCGGCCGCGAGGACTTTGAGCAGGAACGGCAGGCGCGGACCGAAAGCGGCCACGCTCGCGCTGCCCAGGCAATGTTCCGGATCCTCGGCGATCAAGGCGTCCAGCGCCAGCCGTCCGCCGTCGTGCGTTTCGGGTGCGTGCCGGCCGGCACCGCCGGGCGCCGGCGTCAGCGCGACGGACGGGGAGTCCGGGTGGGCGCCGATCCAGAGCTCCGCTTCGGGACCGCCGGAAGCCGGCCTGCCCAGCAGTTCGGCGATGGCCGTCGGGGAGCCCCAGGCGTAGGGCCGGAGGACGTTCTCAAGTTCGTACATGGCCTGGTCCCTGTCTGATCAATGAAATGTCTCGTCAACGAAATGTGGGTGCAGTGCTGCCGTCAAAACTGCTGCCCGGGGGTTAGAGCGGCGCGCACTGTCCGTTGGTGGCGACGAGGTCGCGGATGGACTGCTCGTCGCCGTTGCGCTTGAACTGGTTCAGCATCTCTTCGGTGATCGGCTCGCCGTCCGGCGTGGTGGTCACCGGGGTGAAGTCCGACGGCGCGGGCGGGGGCTCGGTGGCCGGGGCGGGGCCGGCGGCGGAGAGCGGCCCGGCGGCCGTTCCGGGCTGCAGGACGGCATCTTCAACGACGGTATCTTCAACGCCGTTGCCATCAGCTGCGCCGGCGGACGGGCTGGCCAGCAGTTTGGCCACCCGCTCGTGGATGATGTTGAAGTCCGGGGATGTGGAGAAGGCAGCGTCGAAGTCGGGCGGACCGATGGTCAGGCGGCTGACGTCCTGTCCCTTGGCCTTCATGGCCAGGTCCACGAAACTGCCGAGCTGGCCGGAGGAGATGTTCGACTCGACCACCTTCGTGCCAGCCTTGGCGATGTCCTCAAACTTGGCCAGAAGTTTTGCGGGGTCGAGCTGCTTGAGCATCGCCTGCTGCACGCACTGCTGGCGCTGGATGCGGGCGTAGTCGTCCACGAATTCCCGGGACCGGCCGTACCAGAGGGCGTGGAAGCCGTCGAGCGTCTGGTCGCCTGCCGGAATCCAGCCGTCCGGCATGCCGTGGATGCCGTTGGCCTCATCGACCATCGGTCCGCTGATGGGGACCCAGCCGCCGGCCTTGATCCGGATGCCGCCCATGGCGTCGATGAGCTTGGAAAAACCGTCCATGTCCACGAGCACGTAGGCCTGGACCTTGATGCCCAGTGTGCCGGACACCGCTTCGAGGGTGGCCTGCGCTCCGGGGTCGGCCACCCCGGGGTACAGATCCTGATGATTGTTGGTGACGTCGGTGTTGATCGCGTTGATCAGGCATTCGTCGCCGCAGTTGTAGCCTTCCGGGTACACCTGGCGCATCGGGGATTCCGCGCTGAACTGGGCGTTCTGGAGGTTGCGGGGCACGGAGATGATGGCCGTGCTGCCGGTCTTGGCGTCGACGCTGATCACCGAGAGGCTGTCCGGCCGGCGGCCCGTGCGGTCCGCTCCGGCGTCGCCGCCCATCATCAGGAAGTTGTACCGGCCATCGGACGGCTCAAGGGTGGGGCCGGAGCCGGAGAAGATGCTGCCGATGGCGTCGCGGCTGACGTTGAGCAGATAGGCCGCGTAGCCCAGGGATCCGCTGCTGAGGATCATGGCCAGCACGAGCGCCAGCACCACCGCGGGGCGGATCCTGGCGGCGAGCAGCCCGGGCCGGATCAGCCGCAAGGTGTTCAGGAACAGGGCAGCCCAACCGATGGCCAGGCACGCGAGGCCGAGGATCAGCAAGAGTGAGGGCACCGTGCCGGTGAGGAGGTTGATCAGCGTGGGGCGGGACACGAGCAGGAGCAGCACGGCCAGCAGGGCCAGCGCCCAGACCGTCAAGGTCACGCGCAGCGCAGCCCGTCCAAGCCTGCGGTTGCCCGCGACAATTTGGGCGCTGCCGGGAACCAGCAGCGTCATGAGGATCAGGACGAACGCCCGCTTGGTGAGCACCGGGGACGGGGCGCCGGAGGGGTGCCGGACTGGGTCGCCGAGTGCCCGCCCGGACTGCACGGGGCTCTCAGGGCGGTGCGTGGGGGCGTAGCTGCTGCTCATGCCGGGATTCCTAATGGCTGCCTTAATTGCTGCTACGCGGGGTGGTGTTTCCGGCGGCGAACACTTCGCTGACCTTGTGCCGCAGGTTTGCGCCCTTCCGGGTTGCGACGTCGTTCAGTTCCTGGGCGAACTCCAGGAGGTCCGCCCGGAGCTGGACGGCGAGGTCGTCCGTGCCCGAGGCCAGCATGCGCACGGCCAGGAGGCCGGCGTTGCGTGCGCCGCCGATCGAGACGGTGGCGACCGGAACACCGGCCGGCATCTGCACGATGGACAACAGGGAATCCATGCCGTCCAAGGTCTTCAGCGGCACGGGGACGCCGATCACCGGCAGGGGAGTGACCGAGGCGAGCATGCCGGGAAGATGCGCGGCTCCGCCGGCGCCGGCAATGATCAGGCGAAGACCGCGCTCGTGGGCCGTCTGGCCGTAGCGGATCATCTCCGTGGGCATGCGGTGGGCCGAGACGACGTCGGCCTCGAACGGGATTCCGAACTCGGCGAGGGCTTCGGCGGCGGCTTCCATGACCGGCCAGTCCGAATCCGAGCCCATCACGAGGCCCACGAGCGGGGTGTCCGCGCTGGTGCCGGCGAGGGGGGTTCCTGCGTTGTTGGCGTCGGAGTTGGGTGCGGTGCTCATGCGGTCTCCTCGGAGGTTGCGGGCATTGCGCCGGCGTGGGTCCGGCCGTTCCGGATGATGTCGGCCACGGTGGTGGCACGCTGCCGCACGGAGTCGACGTCGGCGGTGGAGGTTCCGACCAGGTTGACGTGGCCGATCTTCCGGCCGGGCCGGACGGCCTTGCCGTAGCAGTGCACCTTCGCGGCAGGCTCGCTCGCGAGGGCGGCGGGGAAGGCCGAATAGAGGTCCTGGTTGGCGCCGCCGAGGAAGTTCTTCATCACCACGACGGGTCCCAGCAGGTCAGTGGCTCCCAGCGGCAGGTTCAGGATGGCCCGCAGGTGCTGCTCGAACTGGCTGGTCACCGAGCCGTCCTGGGTCCAGTGCCCGGTGTTGTGCGGGCGCATGGCGAGTTCATTGATCAGGAAGCCTGCCCCCACGCCGGGGGTCTCGAAGAGTTCGACGGCCATGACACCGGTTACGCCGAGTTCGCTGGCGATCCGGACCGCGGCGTTCTCCGCGGCTGCGGCAACATCGACGGGGATGTCCAGGGCCGGGGCAATGACTTCATCGCACACGCCGTCCACCTGGATGGTGTGCACCACCGGCCAGGCCCGTGTTTCACCGTCCGGCGTCCTCGCGACCATGGCCGAGAGCTCCCGGCTGAATTCCACCTTGGCTTCCGCCAGCAGGGGAGACATGGTCTCGAACCAGTCGGCGGAGGCCGCCGCGTCCTCGGCCGAGGACACGATGCGCACGCCCTTGCCGTCGTAGCCGCCGCGGGGCATTTTCAAAACCACCGGCCAGCCGGTCTGCTCGCCGAAGGCGACGAGGTCCGCGACATTGGCGACGGCGGCCCACGTGGGGTTCGGAAGCTCGAGCCGGTCGATCGCGGCGCGCATCACCAGCTTGTCCTGGGCGTTGACCAGGGCATCCGGGCCGGGATGGACGTTCACGCCGGCACCGATCAAGGACCGCAGGTGCGCCGTGGGGACGTGTTCGTGGTCGAAGGTCAGGACGTCGAGGCCGCGGGAGAACTCGAGCAGATGCTCCAGGTCCTTGTAGTCGCCGACCGGGGCGTTAGCCACGGCAGAGACTGCGGAGACGTCCTCGCCTTCGACGAGGACACGGAGCTCAAAGCCCAGGGCGGTCGCGGCAGGGGCCATCATTCGGGCAAGCTGGCCGCCGCCAACAACACCGATTACAGGAAAAGTCACAAGTCCCAGCCTACCGAAAACCTCACGGGAACCCGGCTTTTGGGGATCGGCAAGCGCGGGAACGGTGCCGCAGCGGGGGTTTCGTACCCTCCCGCCCGGCGCGTGGCGCCGGGTGCGCAGCGGGCCGTCTGAGCGGCCGCTGAGGGCGGACTCCCGGGAAACGGCGCTAAAATGGGCGTTTGGCCCAATGGCCGACAGTTCCAGAAGGCCACGGAGGGTCATGATTACTACACTTAACGAGCGCATGCGCGGGCTGGCCTCGCTGTTCTGGCGCGAAGTGGCCAAGTTCGGTGCCGTCGGCGGCATCGCGTTCGTCATCGATAACGGACTGACGTTTTACCTGATGCACGGTCCCATGACCGACAGCGAGGCCAAGGCCCGTTTCTTCGGTGCCAGCGTGGCGACGGTGTTCTCGTGGGTTGCGAACCGGTTTTGGACGTTCCGGCACCGCCGGCAGGCCAACGTGCTGCGCGAGTTCGTGATGTTCCTCATCATCAACGGGATCGGCATCGGCATCTCTACCGGCCTCACCGCCGTCGCGAAGTACGGCATGGGGGTCACCGACAAGAACATGCTCTTCCTGGCCGGGGTGGTCGGCATCCTGGTCGCGACCGTGGTCCGGTTCTTTGCCTACCGCTTCCTGGTGTTCAACCAGGAACTCGACGCAGAGCCGGAGTTCTCGCACGACCACGAGATCATCGAACGGCACCCGCACTCTCAGCCGGTTTCCAGTACTGCCGTGAGGGAAGCCGTCAAGGATCCGGAGCTGCCCGGCCCGCCGTCCTAAGGAACCGCCGGTCTGGGGGATCGGCGTCTGGGGGATCGGTGGCCGGGGATCAGTCCCCGCTGATGCGCTCGGCGTCCCGCAGCTTGCCGGTCACTTCTACCTCGGGGTGTACCAGGACCACCGAACCGTCGGCCTTCCAGGTTCCCAGGGACTGCGCAAGGACGGCTTCGAGTCCGTCGGCCGCCGGAACGAGCAGCCGCAGGCCGGGGTCCTGGGCCGCGGCAAAACCGTCCAGGAGTGCCCCGTGCGCATGGACTGCGCCGTCGGCGGTGCGGACCGCGGGGCGTTCCGCCTCCGGGTCCACGTGGGGCATGAAAATGTCACCGTGGGAGCGGACCTCGGCGGCATAGTCGAGGACGCCGCTGGGCAGCTCGCCCGTCCACCGCATGGCCAGCGCCGGCAACGACACGGCCAGCACGGCGTCGAACCCGCCCGCGGCAGCGCCCGGACCCGGGTCCGCGGTGGCCAGCAGGTCCGCCTCCGCGTCATCGAAAACCACTTCCATGCCGAGCTGCCAGGCCGCGAGGGCCAGGATCACCGACTTCCAGTGCGCGGGCAGGTCCAGGCGCAGCCGCATGCCCGGTTCGGCGTCGAGTTCGTCCTGCAGCAGGTTGGAAGTCTTCGCGACCCAGTTGTCCAGCACGCGGCCAGAGAGTTCAACCCGCTCCGAATCGGGGCCGTACCAGGTCAGCCGGGGCGCCGTGGCCTGGCCGGACCGCAGAGCTGTCATCAGTTCGATTGCCGGAATGCTCATGCCCTCATCTTGCCACGGCCCATCCCACCGCCCGTTCCGTGACGTCCGTCACCCCAGCGGCTCCGGCGTCCGGCGGGCTCCGCGTGGGGCGTGGGAAAATTTCCCGAAAATTCAATGAAAAGCCCCGAAAGTGCTCAGTACCCTGATTATTCCGCGGGTTCTCGCGGGAGAGGCGAAAAAATTCCGGGCGTGGCGTGCCCCCACTTTGTGTATCAGGTTGATTATTATCTCCGCCGTGGCTTGACTCCCGGATACTTACACGCGTGTAATTAGTTATCTAAAGCCACTGCACAAAAACCGGCACTCAACCGAGTGTCCAAGGGGGTCTTGCAGTGGCTGCAAATCAGGAGGGGGACGCCATGGGGCTAGCAGAGCGTATCCATGAAGATGCCGTAGTTGCCGGCCAGGCCACGGCGAAATACCGGTCGCGCGGCGTGCCGACTGACTGGTACGTAGATCCGGCGGATCCGGACGCGGCTGACCGCTATAACGAACACACCCAGGATTCCCTGCAGGAGGCCGCCACGGCCTTCCTCGCAGCGCACGACGAACTCCTGGCCGGCCCGGATCTTGACGCCGATCCCCTCGACCCGCCGATGGAGCTCCAGTCTCCCGGGACCGGTACCTCCGCGCAGCCCGTCTGGATCGGTCTGCCGTCCCGGCAGGAATTCGACGACGAGGGCGAGCTCGGCTGGCAGACCGATGCCCTGTGCGCCCAGACTGATCCCGAAGCCTTCTTCCCTGAAAAGGGCGGCTCTACCCGCGACGCCAAGAAAGTCTGCGGCGCCTGCAACGTGCGTTCCCAGTGCCTCGAATACGCCTTGTCCAACGACGAGCGCTTCGGGATCTGGGGAGGCCTCTCCGAGCGCGAGCGGCGCCGGCTTAGGAAGCGAGCAGTCTAATTCTTCAAGAAGTACGAGTCACCGCCGTCGTGGTCGCCCACGACGGCGGTGATTTTCTCCCCAGGACCCTTGCGGCGCTGGCGGCCCAGACGCGGCCGGCCGACGCCGTTATCGGTGTCGACACCGGCTCCCGCGACCACTCCGCCGCCCTCCTCGAACAGGAACTGGGCAAGGCCAACGTCACCGTCTTTGACCAGCCCAGGTCCGGCATGGGCGGCGCGGTCATGGCCGGGCTCAGGGCCCTCGCGCCGTGGCCTGCGGAGGGCTCCGCCGGTGCCGTGCCGGGAGCCGACTGGATCTGGCTGCTGCACGACGACGCCGCACCGGCACCCGAGGCCTTGGCCGAACTCCTCCGTGCGGTCGAACGGGCGCCGTCGGTCACGGTGGCAGGCTGCAAGCAGCTGGACTGGCATGCCGAGCGGCGGCTGATCGACGTCGGACTCTCCACGAGCCGTTGGGCCGAGCGGCTGACGCTGATCGACGCCGACGAGCTCGACCAGGGCCAGTACGACGGCCGCAGCGATACCTTCGCGGTCAATTCCGCCGGCATGCTGGTCCGCCGCGACATCTGGGAGGAGCTCCGGGGCTTCGATCCCGCCTTGCCGGGAAGCGGCGACGACGTCGACTTCTGCTGGCGCAACCGCCTCGCCGGGCACCGCGTGGTGGTGGTCCCCAGCGCCAGGATGTTCCATGTCTCGCACCGTCCCCACGCCCTGGGCAACGCGACCGCCGCACGCAAGGCACAGGTGCACCTGCGGCTCAAGCACGCGGCCGGCTGGAAAGTCCCGCTGCACGCGGTCGGCGCCCTGCTGGGCAGCATTTTCAAACTCGTCCTCAGCATTGCGGTCAAGGACCCGGGGCACGGGTTCTCCCAACTGCTGGCAACCTTTGGCGCGCTGGGCCGCCCGGCGGCGGTGATCCGCGGACGCCGCAACGCCGCGCGCACCCGCCGGATCAGGCGCTCCGTCATGAAGGGGCTGCAGACGCCGCGCCGTGAGGTCTGGGCACACCGGCGCTCCCTGATTGAGGCGCTCGGCGCCGACGACTTCGGCGACGAACTCACAGGCCCCGGTCCGCTGACCGAGCACCCCACCGGCAACACCGGCGACGCCGACGACTTCGCCGCCATCGCCACCCCGGACCGCGGTTGGGTGGGCAGCGGTGCGGTGCTGGCCATCCTCCTGACCCTGGCGGTCTCCCTGACGGGACTGCTCAGCCTGTTCCGGGCCCCGGCCGTCTCCGGCGGCGCGTTGATCCCAGTCTCAGTGCGCCTCTCCGAAATCTGGAACCATGCCTCCACCTGGTGGATCAGTCTCGGCGCTGGCCTTCCGGGCCACGGCGACCCCTTCGGCTACCTGCTGTGGGTGCTGGGTGTGCTCGGCGCCGGCGATGCCAACGCCGGCGTCGGCTGGTTGTTGATCCTCGCCATGCCGCTGTCCGCGCTGGGCGCGTGGTTCGCTGCCGGCGCCCTGACCACACGCCGCAGGCTGCGCCTGGCGGCCGCCCTGTTGTGGGCCGCGGCGCCGGCACTCCAGGTGTCCCTTAACCAGGGCCGGCTGGGCGCCTTGGCCGCGCATGTCATGATCCCGGTGCTCGTCCTGGCGCTGCTCCGGGCGACCGGCACGGCCGCGGGCCGCGGCGTCCATGCCGTCCCGGCCCCGGGCCAGGGACGACTCACCCCCAAGCCGGCCGCCCGTCCCGGCGTCAACGGGACGCCCTCGTGGACGGCTGCGGCCGCCGCGGGCCTCGCCCTGGCCGTGGTCACCGCCGCTGCGCCCTCGCTGCTGCTGCCGTCCATGGCCGTCGTGGCCCTCTGCGGGGTGCTGTTGGGCCGGCGCGGCCGCACGGTGTGGTGGGCGCTCCTGCCCAGCCTGGCACTGTTCCTGCCCTTCGCCTTCTCGGTCCTGGACCGGCCGCGCGCGCTCCTGGCCGACCCGGGCCTGCCGCTCGGTTTCGACGCCGCCCCACTGTGGCAACAGGCCCTGGGCCAGCCGTTGAACTTCGACGCCGGTGCCGGACTCACCGGGCTCAGCGCCTTCGGCGGGTCCGCCGCGGGCTCCGCCGGGCTGGCCGGTCTGCCGTGGGCGCTGCTGCTGGCACTGCTGTTCGGGCTGCCGGTGCTCCTGCTGGCCCTCGCCGCACTGTTCATGCCGCGCCGGCTTGTGCTGGCCGGACGCACCCGGACGGCACGCTGCCTGTGGGCCGTGGCAGTCCTGATGCTGGCCGGCGGCTGGCTCGCCGGGCATGTCGCCTCCGGCGCCAGCGCCGAGGTGCTGGTCACGCCGTTCCCCGGCCCCGCCGTTTCGGCGGCCGGGTTCGCGTTCCTGGGCGCTGCCCTGATCGCCGCCGAAGGACTCCTGGACGCCGCCGGCCGGACCGCCGGTACCGGACTGGCACGGAAGATCCTGATCCGCGGCACGGCCGCGGCATCCATGGTCCTGCTGCTGGCCGCGCCACTGGCCGGGTTCACCGTGTGGACCGCACAAAACCTGCTGCACCCCACGTCGCAGACACCAACACAGACACAAACACAGGCACTGGCCGCCGCCGCAGCACCGACCGGTCTCGGGACCCCGAGGCTCGTCCAGCCTGCCCAGGCCCGCACCCTGCCCGCCACGGCGGTTGACCGCGGCGAGGGCCCGGAACAGTCCAGGACGCTCCTGATTGCCAGCAACGAGGACGGAAGCTTCGACGCAACACTCATGCGCGGAGCCGGGACCACCCTGGACGCACTCTCAACGATTGCCGCTGCCCGCAACATCATGGGGGCGCCGGGCCAGGAGACGGTCCGCGACGACGACGCCGTCGCCGGATCGCTCCGGAACGTCGTGGCCACCATCGTCGCCGGCGAAGGCGTGGACCCGCGGGCAGACCTCGAGCGGCTCGGCGTCGGCTTTGTCGTGCTCCGGGTTGCCGATTCAGCCTCCGAATTGACGGCCAGCCGCATGGACGCAGTCCCCGGACTTGTCGCCGTCGGCCAGACGGGGACGGGCTGGCTTTGGCGGGTCAGCCCGCTGGACCGGCCCGGCATCACGGACTCCGACGTCGCGCACCGGGTCCGTGTGGTGGACGGCAGCGGCGCCGCCATCGGCCTGCTCCCTTCGGAAGAAGTCTCGGCGGCCGGCACGGTCCCGGCCGGCCCCGAGGGCCGCCTGGTGGTGCTGGCCGAGCGGGCTGATCCGGGCTGGAGCGCCTGGCTCGACGGGCGCCGTCTGACCTCAACGACGTCGGGATGGTCCCAGGCCTTCACGCTGCCGGCCCAGGGCGGCCACTTGAGCATCCGTTACGAAGCGCCGTGGGCTGTCCTGATCGGAATTGCGCAGGCCGTGATGATCGGGCTGACCGTCCTCCTGGCCGTGCCCATGCCTGCCCGCCGGTCCAACACCGGCCTGTCCAGGGACGAAGCCTCCCTGCGTAAGGAACACCAGCATGTCTAAGGGCGACAACGAAAAAGAATCCGAAACCGAAACCGAAACCGAGACGGGTCCGTCGCGGCGGAAGCGGGGTCTGCCGCGGGTCGGAGTGATCGGCGGGATCCTCTCCGCGGCCGCCCTCGTTGCCGCGGGCGGCGGCCTGGTGTCGGCGGCGTCGCTGACGCCCCAAAGCCCCGCCAGCAGGCAGCTTGAGGCCCCCGTTGCCGCGGTTCCGGCCGGCAGCAGCGTAGGGGTCTGCCCGGGCCCGGCCCGGCTGCTCGAGGGCACCCCTGTGGGCACCGACCCCCAGTTCAGTCCGGAATCCGCCACCGCGAAGACAGCCGTCAGCGCTGCCGTGCTCGGCTCAAGCGCGGGCATCATCCCCGGCAGCCGGCTCGCCCCGCTGAAGGGTGCTGCCCTCGCCGAAATCGCGCCGGGCGCAGCGCCCACAGCTTCCGCGCCCCCAGCCTCCGCGGCTGCGGCCCGCACGCCCGTGCTGGTCGCCGGCGTCGTGCCCCAGCGCGAGGTGGACAACATCAGCGTCCTCAGTGCGGATGCCCAAAACAACCACCAGGCATCTGCCGGCGCCGTCCTGAGCTACACGGCCGAGGACGGGGACCTTCAAGGTTCCGCGGCCGCCGCCTGCCAGCAACCCGGCAACGATCTCTGGCTGGTCGGCGCCAACACGGCCCTCGGCCGGTCGGCAGTCCTGAACCTGACCAATGCCTCCAGCACGCCGGCGACGGTGAGCCTGGACCTCTTTGGCGCCGAGGGCCCGATCCAGGCTCCCGGAAGCCGCGGCCTGCTGGTGGCACCCGGCACCACCCGCTCCATAATCCTGGCCGGGCTCGCGCCGGGACAGGAACGGCTCGGCGTGCGGGTCCGCAGCACCGGCGGCCCGGTGGCCGCCGTGATCCAGCAAAGCGTGCTCCGCGGCCTCACGCCCGGCGGCGTCGACTTCATCACTCCCGGCACCGCCCCATCCGTCAGCCAGGTGGCCACCGGTCTCGAAATCCAGGACCCCGCGGCGCTGGCCGCGCTCAAGGCAAAGCCCGGCTTCGCCGACGCGGGCCCGGCCCTGGAAGTCGCCGTGCCGGGTGCCGCCGACGCCGTAGTCGAGATCAAGCTGTACGGTCCCGACGGCCAGAAAGCGTTGCCCGGCGGCGGCGTGGTCACGGCGAAGGCCGGCGCGGTCACGGAAGTTTCGCTGGTCGGGGTCCCGGCCGGGACCTACACCGTGGCGGCGAGCTCGGACGTCTCGTTCGCGGCCACAGCCCGGCTCACGCGGGGCCTGCAGTCCGGGGACTCGGCGGACATCGCGTTTTCCGCTGCGTCGGCCCGGCTGGGCAGCCAGCACATCGTTGCGGTTCCGCGCACCGGAGACCGGCAGCTCGTTCTCGGTGCCCCTGCCGGCCGGGCGGCAGTGAGCTACACCCCGATCACGGCGGACGGCAAAATCCGGACCGCAGGCACCGCCGATATTGCCGGCGGAACCACCACGTCCATCAAGATCCCCGCGGACGTGGGCGGCTCGCCGCTCGTGGGCTATGTGGTGTCCGCCGCCGGGGAACCGGCGTACGGAGCACTGGTCCTGGCGCGGGACGGCCGGCAGGACATTTCCGCGGTGCCGCTTGCACCGGAAGCGGCAGGACAGCGGCAGGTACCCGTCACGCTGGGCTACTAGGGCCCGAGGGCAGGACGTCGGGCGAGGCTCCGGCTAATACCGGCGGCGATAGACGGGGTCGAGGGACTCCGGGGGTACGCCGAGCATTTCGGCCGTGTATTCCACGACGACGTCGTGCACGAGGTCCTGCAGCTCGTCCCGGGTTCCGCACGCTTGCTCCACCACCCGGCGGTACAGCGTGATGACCGGTCCGTCCTCGGCCGTCGCGGCCGTGAAGGCGCCCATCGGCGCGGGCGTGCGGTCCGCCACGAGCTGCTCCAGGCCTCGGGGGATCTCGTCGACGGCGAAGCGGACGCCGTCGAGCGGCTTGCCCCAGATGTCGTGCAGCCGCTGGGCTGAGTCCAGGACGAAGTCATCGAAGCGGTCGGAACGGGTCCGGTACCCGGGCAGGGTGGGGAGCATGAGCTCGCCGCGAAGGCCCCGGCCGTGCCGGTTCCTGCGGCGCTGCCGGAAGCTCTTTCCCTGGACAGCGGCGGGCGACCCGGCCAGAGGCGCGCCGGCGGGGCCGGAACCGGCGCCTGTGCGTCCGGCGTCGGGGTCAGCCAACCGGACCGTGAAACCCGAATCGTGGTGCGATGACTGCATATCTTGACTCTAAACCCGCGCAATGAAATACGCGATACAGCCCCGACGGCGATCCGCCGCCCCGCCGCGGCCCCGCCGCGGCACAACCACCGCCGTTTCAATGCGCAGCCCCCGGTCCGAGGGGGAGTAGTCTGTGATGTCGTGGGTGCAATTCGTATTTGTTCTAGGTCTGCCTGCCGCAATTCTGCGGTGGCCACTTTGACGTACGTCTACGCCGACTCCACAGCCGTCCTGGGCCCGCTGGCGACGTACGCCGAACCGCACTGCTATGACTTGTGCGAACAGCACGCGGACTCGCTGACCGTACCGCGCGGCTGGGAAGTCATGCGGCTGGCGATGCCCGCGACCCCGGCCGGCCCCGGCCCCGACGACCTCCTGGCCCTCGCCAACGCAGTCCGCGAGGCGGCCTCCCGTCCGGCGGCGGCGGAAACGGCGAAAGGGCAGCGCACGCTGCACCCGGCGCTGGAAGCACCGGCCCCGGCCGAGGGCGCCCGGCGCGGACATCTGCGCGTCCTGCGCGAACCTTCCTAAGGCGCCAACTGGCGGTAGGGTGGAAACTGCAAAAAGCCGTCAGCCACTTAGCCACCGGCGCCGTCTTGCGGCGCCCATCAGGGAGCGTTCACCATGCCCAAGCTCAGTTCCGAACTGTTGTCTGTCCTGCGATGCCCCGTCACCGGCTCCGGCCTGGTGCAGGAAGGCGACGAGCTCGTCACCGTCACGGCAGATGAAGCCGGAAACAAGCTGCGGTACAAGATCGAGGACGGCATCCCGCTGCTGCTGCCGCCGGAACTGCTGCCCGCCGCTGCGGCCGCAGCCGCTGATCAGCACGACGCCGGCCCGCACGACGCCGCCCCGCGCCACGCCGCCGAATAGCGGCCCGCAAGATCGCTGCCGGGCACCCATCGGGGAGGCCCGCGGCACCGAATGACTGCTTAGATACTTCTAAATCCAGAATCGCCCAGCTCCAGACACGCAATGCCACCGGCCACAACTAAGGATGCACATGACTTTCGATTACAAGATTGCGGACATTTCCCTGGCCGAGGCGGGCCGCCACCAGATCCGCCTCGCCGAGCACGAGATGCCCGGACTCATGTCCCTGCGCGAGGAGTTCGGCGCCAGCCAGCCGCTCAAGGGCGCCCGGATCGCCGGATCGCTGCACATGACCGTCCAGACCGCGGTGCTGATCGAGACCCTGACCGCCCTCGGCGCCGAAGTCCGCTGGGCCTCCTGCAACATCTTCTCCACCCAGGATGAAGCCGCCGCCGCAGTGGTGGTCGGCAACGGCACCGTTGAGGACCCCCAGGGCGTCCCCGTCTTCGCCTGGAAGGGCGAGACGCTGGAGGAGTACTGGTGGACCGCCCAGCAGATCCTCACCTGGCCGGGCGCCGACGCCAACCCTGAGCTGGGTCCGAACATGATCCTGGACGACGGCGGCGACGCCACGATGCTGGTGCACAAGGGTGTCGACTTCGAGGCTGCCGGCGCCGTCCCCGCCGCCGCCGAGGACGAGTCCGAGGAAGGCCGGGTGTTCCTGGACGTGCTGCGCGCCTCCCTCGAGGCCGACCCGCAGAAGTGGACCCGCATCGGCGCCCTCCTGCTTGGCGTCACCGAGGAGACCACCACGGGCGTGCACCGCCTGTACCAGCTGGCGGAGCAGGGCAAGCTGCTCTTCCCGGCCATCAACGTCAACGACTCCGTCACCAAGAGCAAGTTCGACAACAAGTACGGCATCCGCCACTCCCTGCCGGACGGCATCAACCGCGCCACCGACGTCCTGATGGGCGGCAAGGTCGCCGTCGTCTGCGGTTACGGCGACGTGGGCAAGGGCGCAGCGGAGGCCTTCCGCGGCCAGGGTTCGCGCGTGATCGTCACGGAGATCGACCCCATCTGCGCGCTCCAGGCTGCCATGGACGGCTACCAGGTCGCCAAGCTGGAATCCGTCCTCAGCGAAGGCCACATCTTCATCACCACGACCGGCAACAAGGACGTCATCATGGCCGAGCACATGGCCGAGATGCGTGACAAGGCGATCGTGGGCAACATCGGCCACTTCGACAATGAGATCGACATGGCTGGCCTGGCGCGGGTCCCCGGCATCAAGAAGGTCGAGATCAAGCCTCAGGTGCACGAGTGGGTCTTCGAAGCAGACCCGGCCACGGGAAAGGGCAGCCGGTCCATCATCGTCCTGTCCGAAGGCCGCCTGCTGAACCTGGGCAACGCCACCGGACACCCCTCGTTCGTCATGAGCAACTCCTTCGCCAACCAGACGATCGCCCAGATTGAACTGTTCACGAAGGCCGGCCAGCCCGAGGGCGAGCGTGAATACGAGAACCAGGTGTACGTCCTGCCCAAGATCCTGGACGAGAAGGTCGCCCGCCTGCACCTGGGTGCCCTCGACGTGGAGCTGACCGAGCTGTCCAAGGAGCAGGCCGAGTACCTGGACGTCGACGTGGCCGGACCGTACAAGCCCGGTCACTACCGCTACTAGGAAACCCTCCCAAAGGGCCCCGGACGAAGGTCCGGGGCCCTTTGTTGTGACCGTTTTGGGGGCACTTTTGTAACCGGATCGTGGTCGAACCGGGCCGGGGTTCCAAGGTAATTCGCTTATGCTGGCAAGATGACGTGTGGAAACGCCCGGGTCCTGTGATGGCCCTGAAGACCTGGAGCACCGGCCGAAAGATCGCCTTGCTAGGGGTGCTCTGCGCCCTGGCGGCCGGCGGCGGAGCCTTCGCCGCGGCGGCTCCGGGGCTGGCCCAGTCCGGGATTTCCTCCGAGGCCGGGTCCCCGGCCCGGACGACGCCGGGACTCGCCGTCCCCGTGGTGGCGCCCGCGGAACTGGCCGTCACGCCCGCCGACGGCGCCCAGCAGGTCAACCCTGCGGCGCCGGTTTCCCTCAAGGTCACGAACGGCCGGATTGACCGGGTGGCCCTGACGAGCGACGGCGGCGACACCGTCGACGGCACCTTGGGCCCGGACGGGTCCGCCTGGACATCTTCCGGCGACCTGACGTTCAACACGCGGTACAACTTCACCTACTCCGTGGTGGACGACGCGGGACGCGAGACCCACAGCACGCGCGCGTTCACCACCGTCTCGACCGCCAACGAGGCCGACGCCGCCATTTACCCCCTGGACGGGATGAAGGTGGGTGTGGCCCAGCCCCTGCAGATCACCTTCAGCGAGCCGGTCCTGAACCGGAACGCCGTCGAAAAGGCCATCAAGATCACCTCGACGTCCGGCCAGGTGGGTGATTTCCACTGGTTCAACAACAACACTGTCAGGTACCGGCCGGAGGCCTTCTGGGCCGCGAACAGCACCATCACCATGGACATGAAGCTGTTCGGCGTCGAGCTCGGCAACGGGCAGGTCGGCAACTTCAACAAGACGGTAACGGTCCACATCGGCGACAAGAAGGTGGCCGTTGCCGACGCCAAGGCCCATACGTTCTCGGTCAGTGTCAACGACAAGCCGGCCGGGCGCTGGCCGGCGACCATGGGCGACACCCGGTTCCCGTCGGCACGGGGCTTTCTGGTGTTCATGGAGAAGCACCGTGTGGAGCACATGGATGCCTCCACGATCGGGCTCAAACCGGGGGACCCGGCCTACTACGGACAGCTTGACGTCAACTACGCCACGCGCCTGACGCCCAGCGGGGAATTCATCCACCAGGCCACGGAGTCCGCGATGCCCTACATCGGCAAGTTGAACCTCTCCCACGGCTGCATCGGCCTGGGCCCGGATGGCGCGAAGTGGGTCTTTGACAATATGACCACCGGCGACGTCGTCCAGGTGGTGAACACCGAGGGGGAGTACGCCAACTTCGATGACGGTTTCGGGGACTGGAACATCCCTTGGGCCCAATACGCCAACTGACGGGGTGGCACCTCGCTGAGCCCAATCCTCTGACGGTAGGCTCAGAGCCAGATAAGTTGCGCAGCCGGGCGCAGGCCGGGCAGCGCAGAAGCCTACGGAAGCGAAGCTCCACGTGACTGACAAAAGTCCCACCCCTCCCGACCGGCCGGATCCGCACCTGGATCCGTCGGACGACACCGACGAGCCGGCGTTCGACTGGATGAAGCCGGCCTCCGCCGGCAAGCCTACGGCCGGCCCGGCAGCAGCGGGCACGGCAGCCGGCCCGGCAGGTTCAGCTGCAGCAGCCAGCAAGGCAGGTTCAGCCGCAGCAGCGGACCCGGCAGCACCGGGCCCAGCAGCGGGCCCGGAAGCGGCCACCGCCAGCCAGCCGGAGAGCCGTGCCGACCGCAAGGCGGCCGAGGCCGCCGCCACAGGCCAGACGAATTCTGCCCAGCCGGATGCTGTCCCCTCGGATTCCCTCTCGCCGGATGACGGCGAGCGCGGTGCACCAGCCGGCGCACGTCCGGACTCCGCCGCCGAGGACGAAGTCGAACGCCGCAACGCCGAACGCCGGACTGCCGAACGCGAGCAGGCGGCCAAGGCCAAGCCCGTCCTCCCGCGGGTGCTTCAGGTGCTGCTCGCCGTGTTCTACCCGGTCATCCTGCTGGTGCTCGCCGTCCGCGCCGTGACCAGCCCGCTGTTCCTCTGGGTGGAATACAACCGTCCGGGCTTCCCCGGTGACGGCTACGGCTTCAGCAGCGATGACCGCATGACCTACGGTTCCTACGCGGTGGACTACCTCAGCAACTGGTCGGGCCCCCGCTACCTCGGTGACCTTGTGGACCAAAGCGGGGAGCGGCTGTTCAAGGACGGCGAAGTCAGCCACATGGCCGACGTCAAGGCCGTGATCCTGTCCACTTTCGGCGCCGGTACCCTGCTGATCCTGTTGGGCCTGGTTGCCGTGATCTACCTCAAGCGGCGCCACAGCGGGGGAGTCCGCCGCGGCCTGTTCGCCGGCTCGATCGTCACCCTTGCGCTCATCATCGGCCTCGGGACCCTCGCCGTGCTCGGCTGGGAGCAGTTCTTCACCGATTTCCACCGTATTTTCTTCGCCAACGGGACCTGGACATTTACGCTTCAGGACACCCTGATCCGGCTTTTCCCGGGCCAGTTCTGGATGGACGCCGGGATTGCCATCGGAAGCCTCGTGCTGCTTGCGTCCCTGGTCACCATTGTCCTGACCTGGCCCACGCGCCGGCGCCGCGGCCTTGGCAAGAAGGCTGCCAGCACGGCCAAGGGCACGGACACTGATGCAGGCGCCGGCACTGAGGCAACCGCCGAGGCTGCGCCCGCGGCGGACGGCACGGCCGGCAGCGACGCAGAGGGCGGGACGCGTACCCGGCACACCGTCTGACGACGGGCCAGTTGCCTGGTCAGCCGTAGATGCGGTTGATGTGCTGTTCGTAGTCCCGCACGACGGCGGCCCGCTTGAGTTTGAGCGAGGGGGTCAGGTGCCCTGATTCCACGGTGAAATCGGCGTCCAGGATGACGAAGCTGCGGATGGACTCGGCCTTGGAGACCGTGAGGTTCGCCGCATCGATGGCTTCCTGGATTGCGGCCCGGACCGTCTGGTCTGTGGCGGCTTCGGCCGGCGCCATGATGGGCACCTTCCGGGCCGTGCACCAGTTGCGCAGTCCTTCCGGGTCCAGGTTGACCAGTGCCGAGACGAAGGGCCGGCCGTCGCCAACCACCACGGCCTGGCCGACCAGCTGGTGCTCCCGGATCTTCTCCTCGAGCGGGCCCGGGGCGACATTCTTGCCGCCGGCCGTGACCAGCAGGTCCTTCTTCCGGCCCGTGATGGTCAGGAATCCGTCCTCGTCGAGGGAGCCGAGGTCACCGGTCCGGAAGAAACCGTCCACGAACGCCTCAGCGTTGGCGGCCTCGTTGGCGTGGTAGCCCTTGAAGACTCCGATGCCCTTGACCAGGATCTCGCCGTCGTCGGCCACCCGGACCGTGGTGCCCGGCACCGGGATGCCGACTGTGCCCACCTTGGTCCGTGCCGGGGTGTTGGCCGTGCAGGGCGCCGTGGTTTCGGTCAGGCCGTAGCCTTCCAGGACGGGGATGCCCGCGCCGCGGAAAAAATGGGCGTCGTTGGAGCTCAGCGGGCTGGCGCCGGAGACCGTGTACCGCAGCTGGCCGCCGAAGGCCTGCCGGAGCCTGGGGTACAGGATCCGGTCGAAGACTGCATGCCGGGCACGCAGGAGGAGCCCTGGGCCCGTGCCGTTGCCCCGGGCGGAGGCGTCGAGGGCCTTGGAGTAGTCGATCGCGGCCGCCGCTGCGGCCGTGAAGACCCGTTCCTTGCCGGCGGCCGCAGCCTTCTGCTCGGCACCGGCGTAGACCTTTTCGAAGATCCGGGGGACCACCAGCAGGAAGGTGGGTTTGAAACTGGCCAGGTCTTCCAGCAGCTCCTTGGCGCTGGCGGTGTGGCCGAGGGTGGATCCGGCGCTCAGGCAGACTACCTGCACCGCACGGGCCAGGACGTGTGCCAGGGGCAGGAACATCAGCGTCCGGGAACGCGGCTGCATGAGGAGTTCGGGCAGGAACAGGACGATGTTCTTGGCCACCAGGGCAAAGTTGGCGTGGGTGATCTCGCAGCCCTTGGGCTTGCCGGTGGTGCCCGAGGTGTAGACCAGGGACGCAACATCCGCCAGGGAGGCGGCGGTGCGGTGGCGTTCCAGCTCGGCGTCGGTCACCCCGGTGCCGGCCGCGGCCAGGCTCGCCAGGTTCGGTGCGGCGCCGTCGTGCTCCATCCGCACGACGGCGACAAGCCGGTCGCCGAGGACGGTGGAGGCGTCCAGGACGCCCTGGACGAGGGCGGCCCTGGTGTGGTCCTCGACGAACACCCGCCGGGCCCCCGAATCATGGAGAATCCACTCGACCTGGGCCGCGGATGAGGTCTCGTAGATCGGGACGGTGACGCCGCCGGCAAACCAGATGGCAAAGTCCACCACCGTCCATTCGTACCGGGTGGCGGACATGACCGCGACGGTTTCGCCCGGCGTGAGTCCGCCGGCGATCAGGCCCTTGGCCAGGGCAGTGACCTGCTCCAGGAAGTGTTGGACGGAGACGTCGGTCCAGCCGCCGGGGCCTTTGCGGGAGTAGAGGGCATGCACGGGATCCTTTGCGTGCTGCTCCAGGAGCAGGTCGGTCACGTTGCTCTCCGGGTCCAGCTCCACGAGCAGTCCGGTGCTTGCTTCTCTCACAGCCGAGTCTCCATTTCCTGGTCCGCCCGGAGTTCGGCGGACATTCCCCTGCAATCCTGCCCTAGATCCAGGACGGCATCCACATCCGGATGCGCCAGTCCTGGTACGGGATCACCTCGGCTGTCCAGACAGGGTAGAAGAACGCGGACACCAGCACGGCCGCCACCACGAACAGCGCCACCAGGTAGAACCCGGACCGCCGGCGCCAGAGGGGGTCGCCGCGCTGGCCGAGCACCAGCCCCAGGCAATAGACGAGCGCCAGCACCAGGAACGGTTCAAAGGACACGGCGTAGAAAAAGAAGGTGGTGCGCTCCGGGTACAGGAACCAGGGGAGATACCCTGCGGCCACTCCGGCCAGGACGGCGCCGGCGCGCCAGTCGCGGCGCCCCGCCCACCAGAACAGCAGGACAGCCAGGCTCACGGCCGCGCTCCACCAGATCAGCGGGTTGCCGACGGAGAGGATGGCGGTGGTGCAGTTCGTCAGTTCGCACCCCGGCGTGCCCTGCCCGGGGGATTCGTAGAAGAAGGACGTGGGCCGGCCCATGACCAGCCAGCTCCAGGCGCTGGCCTCGTAGGGGTGGTCGGCACTGAGGCCCTGATGGAACTTGTAGGCCTCCAGGTGGTAATGCGCCAGGGACCGTACGGCGTTCGGCAGCCAGCCCCACTCGGCCGAGGGGTTGGTCTCGGCCCAGTGCCTGAAGTAGGCGTCCGTGGAACGGAACCAGCCTGTCCATGTAGCGCCGTAGACCAGGGCGGCCACCGGAACGATGCTGAGGAAGGCAGGGACGCCGTCCTTGAGGATGCCTCCGCTGATCCAGGCGTGCACTCCGGCTATGCGTCGTGCACTGAGGTCCCAGAAGACGGTCAGCAGGCCGAATCCGGCCAGAAAGAACAGGGCGGACCATTTCGTGCCGACCGCCAGGCCCAGGCAGACGCCCGCCGCGAGGCGCCACCACCGGATGCCGAGCCAGGGCCCGGAGGTGAGCTGCAGCGCCGAGGGCCGCCCCGTGGCGGAGGCTGCGGCCTGCCGGCCGAGCCGGGCTGCCAGCCGCCTCCGGCCGTCGTCGCGGTCCATCAGCAGGGCCCCGAACGCGGCGAGGATCCAGAACATGAGGAAGATGTCCAGCAGCGAGGTCCGGGACATGACCAGGTGGTGGCCGTCCACGGCGAGCAGGACGCCGGCCGCAGCACCCAGGGTGAGCGAGCGGAAGAGCTTTTGCGCGATCAGGGCCAGCAGGAGGATGGACAGCGTCCCCGTCAGGGCCGCACCGAACCGCCAGCCGAAGGGGTTGTCCGCCCCGAACAGCCACATGCCAGCGGCGATCATCCACTTGCCGACCGGCGGGTGGACCACGTATTCCGGTGTGTTCAGCAGCACGCCGGGGTTGCCGGCGATGAAGGAGTCGTTCGCCCGGTCCGGCCAGCTGCGCTCGTACCCGCTGACCAGGAATGAGTACGCGTCTTTGACATAGTACGTTTCGTCAAAGACCAGGTTGCGCGGCGTGTCCAGCCGGACGAACCGCAGGACGCCGCCCAGCGCGGCTGTAAGGACGGGAATGAGCCAGTACCAGAGCCGAAGCGACGCCGGGTAGTCCCGCCAGCTCTGGAGGCCGCCGATCAGGCGTTCCCTGAGGGCCTCCGGGGTGTTGGACTCGGCGGGGCGGCCGATCCAGCGGTGCCCTTCAAGGTTGCGGCCGGTGCTGACGCGGCTCCGGTCCTGGCCGCCTGCCCGGCCGTTGGGACGGCCAGGGCCTGAAGTCGGCGATGCGTCAGGGCCGGTCTCGGGCTGCCGCGTGGGGGTCTGGGTCACGTTGCCCATGCTACCTTTCGCAGCTGTGCTCGCAGGGCCCCGCCCCGGCGGCAGTAGGCTGGTCCTGTGGACCACGAACCCAGCACCTCCCCCCTTCCTCCCCTCGATCCTCCCTCCGACGGCGATGCCGTCGCCGCCGTTCCCGCCCCTGAATCCGCATCTGCTCCCGCCGCTGGCGGTCCCGGAAGGATCGTCCTCGCGGCGACGCCGATCGGGAACACTGGCGATGCCTCGGCGCGGCTCGTGGAGTTGCTCGCGACGGCGGACATCGTCGCCGCGGAGGACACCCGGCGGCTGCACCGCCTCGTGCAGAGCCTCGGCATCACCGTGGCCGGCCGGATCATCAGCTATCACGAGCACAATGAGGCAGCCAAGACGGCTGACCTGCTGGCCCAGGTCCGGTCCGGAAAGACCCTCGTGATGGTGACGGACGCCGGCATGCCCTCCGTCTCTGATCCGGGGTTCCGGCTGGTCGAAGGCGCCGTGGCGGCCGGCCTCACCGTCACCGCGGCGCCGGGACCCTCCGCCGTGCTGACCGCCCTGGCCCTGTCGGGCCTGCCCACGGACCGCTTTTGTTTCGAGGGTTTCCTGCCGCGCAAGGCCGGTGAACGCTCCTCGCGGCTGGCGGATCTCGACGCCGAGCGGCGCACCATGGTGTTCTTCGAGGCGCCGCACCGGCTGGAACCCATGCTCAGGGCCCTGCGCGAAAGCTTTGGCGCGGACCGCCGGGCCGCCGTCTGCCGTGAACTCACCAAGACCTATGAAGAGGTCATCCGCGGGACCCTGCGCGAACTGCTCGAATGGGCCGAGTCCAGCGAGGTGCGCGGCGAAATTGCCGTGGTGGTGGGCGGCGCTCCGGAACGCGAACCCGGCCGTCCCGAGGACCACGTGGCTGCCGTCAACGGATTGATAGCCCAGGGCATCCGGCTGAAAGAGGCCGTCGCCGCAGTGGCCGAAGACGCGAAGGTCAGCAAGCGCGAACTCTATGCCGCGGTCCTCGCCGCGCGCTGAGCCGCCCGCTGATCCAGGCGGTCGGTGCCCGGCGGCGGGTTTCCGCGCGTCGGCGGCCTCAGCGGCCGGCTGGAACCGGACTCCGGGCTCACGCAGAACGGTTGTGCAGCTGCACAGCATATTCTGGATCGGGTAGTGCGCAGATGCATAGACTTGCCAGTGAGCGCGGCAGTACCGTGGCAGTAATCCAGACGCCCGTGCCTGCCTGTGGGAACGAGCGCCTAAACCGAAAACTAGTTCAAAAAACTTGTGCCCAAACTAGTTCAACCGAATTGCTGACGAGGGAGTCATTGTGACTGTAACTGCCCAGCCTATTGTTTCCGCGGAGCGGGAGAGCGCCCTGCTGGCGTCCGTTCCGACGGGCCTGCTGATCAACGGCGAGTGGCGTCCGGCCGCGTCCGGGAAGACCTTCGACGTCGAGGACCCCGCGACCGGGAAGGTCCTGCTCAGCATTGCCGACGCAGGTCCCGAGGACGGCAAGGCGGCCCTGGACGCCGCCGCGGCCGCGCAGGAGTCCTGGGCCAAGGTCCCGGCGCGGGAACGCGGCGAGATCCTGCGCCGCGCCTTCGAGCTGGTGACCGAACGGGCCGAAGACTTCGCCCTCCTGATGACCCTGGAGATGGGCAAGCCGCTGGCCGAGGCCCGCGGCGAGGTCACCTACGGCGCCGAGTTCCTGCGCTGGTTCTCCGAGGAGGCCGTCCGTGCGTTCGGCCGCTACTCGGTCTCCCCGGACGGCAAGTCCCGGCTGCTGGTGACCAAGAAGCCGGTGGGCCCGTGCCTGCTGATCACGCCGTGGAACTTCCCCCTGGCGATGGCGACCCGCAAGATCGCCCCCGCGGTCGCAGCCGGCTGCACGATGGTGCTCAAGTCCGCGAACCTGACGCCGCTGACCTCCCAGCTGTTCGCCGCCGTCATGCAGGAAGCCGGTCTGCCCGCCGGCGTCCTGAACGTCATCCCGACCTCCACCGCCGGCGCCACCACGGGTCCGCTGATCAAGGATCAGCGCCTGCGGAAGCTGTCGTTTACCGGTTCTACCGAGGTCGGCCGGCGGCTGCTGGCCGATGCGTCCGAGACGGTGCTGCGGACCTCGATGGAACTCGGCGGGAACGCCCCGTTCGTGGTGTTCGGGGACGCCGACATCGACGCCGCCGTCGCGGGGGCCATGCTGGCGAAGCTGCGGAACATGGGCGAGGCCTGCACCGCGGCGAACCGGTTCATCGTGCACGAGTCCGTCGCTGCCGAGTTCGCGGAGAAGTTCGCCGCGAAGATGGCAGAGATGACCACAGCCCGGGGTACCGAGGCCGAGTCCAAGGTCGGCCCGCTGATCGATGCCAAGAGCCGGGACAAGGTCCACGAACTCGTCACCGACGCCGTGAACTCCGGCGCGGTCGCCGTGACCGGCGGCTCCGCCGTCGAGGGCCCGGGCTACTTCTACAAGCCCACGATCCTCACCGGCGTCAGCGAGGGCAGCCGGATCCTGTCCGAGGAAATCTTCGGACCCGTCGCCCCGATCATCACCTTTGACACCGAGGACGAGGCCGTCCGGCTCGCGAACAACACCGAGTACGGGCTGGTGGCCTACGTCTTCACCCGGGACCTGAACCGGGGCATCCGGATGGGCGAACGCCTCGAGACCGGCATGCTGGGCCTGAACGCCGGCGTGGTCTCCAACGCGGCCGCCCCGTTCGGCGGCGTCAAGCAGTCCGGCCTGGGCCGCGAAGGTGGCCTCGAGGGCATCGAGGAATACCTCTACACCCAGTACATCGGCATCGCCGACCCCTACGCCGGCTAGCCACACACGCTAGCGGCGGCGCACCCGGCGGACGGACTTGCGGATCTTCCCCCAGGATCCCGCGAACCCCCGCCGGGTGCGTTGTGCTGTCCGGGAGAGGAAGCCGCGGGGCAGCTGCAGGGACCGTCGCCAGCCGGACATGACCGACGGCGGCAGCCAGGCCGCGCGCAGCCGGACCAGGAATCCCGCGTTGGCGTGCAGCGAGGCCTGCACCAGGGCGACCCTGGCCGCGGCGGAGTCGGCAAGATCCTCGGAGTCTGCGGAGCCTGCGTGCTGCGCCGGACCGGCGGCGCCGCCCGGGCGGCCGTACTGCTCACGTTCAAAGTCCTCGGTCAGGGCGGCCGCGGCCCGCTGGCCGGGCCCGTCCGCGCCGCCGGGTTCCGCCATGGCCTCCGAGGCGCGCAACCGCCCGGAGAAATGCCGCGGCGTCTCGCTCGCTCCGGGCGCCATTCCGTAGTCCGTGGCCAGATCCAGCAGTTCCGCCCAGGCCGGCAGGGCCGTCCCGCCCGTGGCGCCGGGATAGCCGCGGTCCGCCGTCCTCAGCCTGCGCCGCCGCACGCCGCTGCGCACCAGCCGCGGGGAGGCCACCAGCAGTGCCAGCAGCAGCACCGCGGCAACGCTGTACAGCACCTGTGCCGCCTGCGCCCCGCCGGGCGCCGCCGTGCCCGCTCCCGGCAGTGGGACCGGGACGGGGACGGGGACCGGTGCCTGGGTGGAGCCGTCCCCGGGGGTCAGGGCGTCGTTGCGATCATTGGTGCTGGCACCACTGGGCGCGGAGGCATCCGTGGCGTACGCCGGAACGACGCCGCGGGACGGTGTCGGCTCAAACGCGACCCAGCCGGTGCCCTGGAAGTAGAGTTCCGGCCAGGCGTGGGCGTCCCGGGCATCGACCTCGAACTCCGGAAGCGGACCCTGGCCCGAGACCGCCACTGTGGCCCCGGTGGGGCGCCCCGGCGCGTAGCCCACGGCGATCCTGCTCGGAATGCCCTCCAGCCTGGCCATCACGGCCATGGCGGAGGCGAAGTGAATGCAGTAGCCGCTCTTCTGGATCAGGAAGTCCGCCAGCACGGACAGGCCGTTCCCGTCGTAGCCGCCCTGCACGGGGGACTGCAGGGAGTAGCTGAACTCGGTGGAGCGCAGGTACCTCTGGATGGCCATGGCCCGCGCATACGGCGAGTTGGCACCCGCCGTCACCGTGTTGGCCGTGCTGCGCACAACCTCCGGAACATTCGACGGTTCCCGGAGGAACTGCTCGGGGACTCCGCGCACCGGCCCGGAAGCCCCCGCCAGCAGTGCTGCCGTGAGCTGGGGAGTGACGGACGAGACCACGTATTGCTGGTCGCGGGAATTTGTGTCCACCCCCTTGATGCTCAGCGTGGCAGGATCCCAGCTCCAGCGCCCCGAGAGGCCGTTGACAGCTTCCGGGGCATACGGTGCCGGCAGGTACGGGCTCGTGTATTGGCCGGTGTTGACGGCCGTAAGCACTCGGATCTCGGCCGGGGCGGCCTCATGGCCGGCCTCGATCCTGCCGGTTCCCGGTTGCCGGGTCGACTCCCGGTCATCGGGTGACCAGGAATCGCCGTCAAAGTTGTCCACCGTCACCGAGCGCAGGTACGGCGTCGTCGGCGCGTTCGTGGCGAAGGTGATCCGGCCCTCGCCGGAGGGGCTGCGCAGGCTGTTGCCCAGGCTGATCATCGGATTCAGGCCGGTTGCGCCGCCGAACGGGTTCAGCCGCGAGCCCTGCGGGAACGTGCCCTGATCGAAACCCGGGATGACCAGCTGCAGCACCAGCGTGAGTGTCAGCGCCGCGACGGCAGTGACCGCGCCGCGCCGAAGCTGGCCGGGGTTGCGGGCGGTGTCGGCCAGGGTGCGGGTGTCCGGCGTGTACCAATGGCTGCACCCGAGGATCAACAGGTACCCGACGGCGGCGCCCACGAACCCCAGCACCCCCACGCTTTGCGGCTTGACCATGGCCGGCACCACGAGGATTGCCAGGATCCCCATACCGCTCGTGGCCGGCAGCGCCAGCGGGAACGCCAGGGCATCGATCAGGATCACCAGCAGCCCGAGGACCGCGCAGATCAGCATGACGATTCCGGCGTTGGGGGCCACCGGGGTGCTCTCGGCCAGGACCGTCTCGCTGGCCCGCCGGAGGAACTTCCCCAGGTAGTTCATGGTCTCCGGGGACGGGATGAACCCCGCAATGCTGTGCTGCCGGAAGAAAATGAAGGTCACGGACACAATCAGCGCCACCAGGCCCCCGGCAGTCACCAGCCAGGGCCGGGCACGCAGGGACCGGAGCACCGCGAGGGAGAACGCAACGGAGAGGACCGTACTGAATACCGGGGAGTACCAGGCCCACCCACGCAGAACGCCGTTGAATCCGAGGGCCGCGCCCGCGACGGCCACGGCGACGGCGGCCGCCATCACCCAAGGCTGGGCGCCGCGTCCGTCCGGCCGGGACGCTGCGCCGGAGGGCAGGACTGTCGGTTCTTCCGTGCCGGCCGTGCCTGTGCCGGATCCGTGGCTGCGCTGCGGGGCGAGCGTCATGGCCGGCCTCCCACGCCGCGGCGGACGTCTGCCGCGGCGGACATCGCCGGGTCTGCCTGGTCGAAGGCTGCCCAGGCGTCAGGCAGCGAGCTCTGGGCGGATACCGCCAGGGCCCGCCATCCGCCCCGCCGGAGCGCCTCCAGCACCTCGGGCATTTCGCCGGAATCCTGTGCATGGTCCGTGACCAGCAGCGCGAAGGCGTTCGCGCCGAACCCGGCGGCCGGGGACAGCGCCCGGGCCTCGGCCGGGGTCAGGCCGCCCAGAACTGCCAGGACCGGTCCCCGCAGCCGGTGGGCGGAGAGTTTGTCCATCAGGGTGTCCTCGAAGGCCTGCGGGGCATTCCCGGTGCCCGCCGCGGCCCCGGAACGGAATCCACCCGGCGCGGAGGATCCGGTGTTGGTTCCCGCCGCGGCCTCCTGCGGGCGGGCCTGGGGGCGGGGCGCCGTGCGGTCACGGTGCGGGTGGGTGTGGTGGTGGGTGTGGAGCGGGCCGGAAAGCTCGATGGCGGCCAGGCTTTCGGCGATGGACTGCAGCCCGGCCGTTCCGGTGTATTCCTCGGCTTCCGGATCGGGAGCGGACGGCGAATTCCGGAAGGCAGGCGCACCCGCGGTGTCCAGAAACCGCAGCGAGTAGTTGCGTTCCGCGAGGTGCGCCCCGATCGACATCGCCGCCGTGACAGCCCATTCGAAGGCATCAGAGGTCAGCAGGTCATGGCCGTCCCACTCCCCGCTCCCCGGGTGGCCGCCGGAGGAATGGGCACTGTGGCCGAACACGCCGTGGGGGTAGGCCGAGAGCCGCTGGTCCAGGATGATGGTGGCCTCGGGGGTAGTGACGGATTCCTCCTGCCGCACCATGAGGGACCCGTGGCGGGCGGTCGCGGCCCAGTGCACCCGGCGCAGCGGATCCCCGTGGCGGTATTCGCGGGTCATGACGTCGTCGTCGCTGGGATTGGCCCGGGCCCGCGTGGGCGTGACACCGTCGTGTCCGCGGGCGCCGGCCAGCCCCGTCTCCGGGAGCTCGATGGCTGCGGGCGTCACGGTGAGGAGGTCGCCGTCGTCAATCGCGTGGCGGTGGAAGGAGAGCCCGAAGGGATCGCTGAATTCCGCCGTGACGGGCCCGATCAGGAACTGGCCGCGCCTGGCCGAGCGGAGGTGGTATTCGTAGCGGCTGGTGCCGCCGGCGGCCGCACGGGCCGGGAACCGGAAGACGGGCGATTCGCCGAACCGGGCCGGCAGGTGTTCCTCCATGACCGCGTGGCCTGCACCGGTCCCGGTCCGCGCGACGGCCAGCCGCACCGTGGCGCGCGCGGACGTTTCAACCGGCGACGGGCTGAATTCGCGGTAGACCCGGAACCTCGGCTTCAGGACCCGGGTTCCGGCCAGGGCCAGCACCGGCAGCACCAGCAGCAGGAGGGCCAGTGCCAGCAGGTCCCGGCGCCCCATGATCTGCGCGGCCAGCAGCGACACCGCACCCGCGCCGAGCAGGCCCCAGCCGCGGCTGCTGAAGAAGTGCCCGGGGAACCGATCGCTCAACGCCACGGCGGATCCACTCCCTAGCGCGGATTGGGCAGTTTGGGCGACGGCGCGGCGGCCATGGCCGAGGCCTTCCGGCCCGGGCGGCCGGTTCCGTTGGGTGAGGCCGTCACGTCCGGGGTGACGGGAATCTTGGCGATAATGGCCCGGATGACGCTTTGCGGCGTCTCACCCGCGCTGGCCGCCTTGCGGTCGAGGATGATCCGATGGGCGAGCACCGCTTCGGCGACGCTGACGACGTCGTCCGGCAGCACGAAGTCCCGGCCCTCCAGCGCGGCGGTGGCCTTCGCCGCACGCAGGAGCTGCAGCATGGACCGGGGACTGGCGCCGAGCCGGAGATATCCGCTTTCCCGCGTGGCGCGGCCCACGGCCACCGTGTACTCCTTGATGGACCGGGACACGTACACCTGCTGCACCGTGGCAATCATGGCGGCCACTTCCGCCGCGGTGACCACTGCCGTCACGCGGGCCAGCGGAGAGGAGGCCTGGTGGGTTTCGAGCATCTCCATCTCGGACTCGCGGTCCGGGTAGCCCATGGAAATCCGGGCCATGAAGCGGTCCCGCTGCGCTTCCGGCAGCGGGTACGTGCCCTCCATTTCAATGGGGTTCTGCGTCGCCACCACCATGAAGGGCTCATCCAGCCGGTAGGACGTGCCGTCCACCGTGACCTGGTGCTCCTCCATGCACTCCAGCAGGGCTGACTGGGTCTTGGCCGAGGCGCGGTTGATTTCGTCCCCGATGACGATGTTCGCGAACACCGCGCCGTGCCGGAACTCGAAGGTCCGGGTTGCCTGGTTGTAGATGGACACGCCCGTGACGTCGGAGGGGAGCAGGTCCGGGGTGAACTGGATCCGGCTGACGGAACAGTCGATGGTGCGGCCCAGCGTCTTGGCCAGGAGCGTCTTGCCCACCCCCGGGACGTCTTCCAGGAGCAGATGGCCCTGGGCGAGGAGGACGGTGAGCGCCAGTTTGGCTGCTTCGGCCTTGCCGTCGATGACCGTATTGATCGCCGTCAGGATCCGGGTGCTGGCTGAGTGGAAAGCGTCGGCGTCCATGGCCGGCAGTTCATGCCGCGGGGGCCGCTGTCCGGCTGCGTTTGGGTCCACGGGGGCGCGGCCCGGGAGGCTCTGTCCTTGGGGGAGGATGTCGTCTACGGAAGTGCGGTGGTAATCCATCGGCAGCCTTTCAGCCCTGGTGGGTCCCGGATCTGACCGCCCGCGGCGGCCGGGCCCCGCAGTGGCGTTCACCTGTTTCCTAACGGGGAAATTACAGAGTATTAACAGACTACTAACACAACTGCCGGCCCTGACAGAGAGTTCCGGGGAAATCTGGCCTCCGGTTAGGGTGGATGGATGCTCAATCCCCTCACCCCCGTTCCGTTCCGGTCGCCTGGAAGCGACGGTACCGGACGCAGCGGGTATCCGCCCGCACCGGAACCGCTCCCCGTGCCGGTCATGGATAACCACACGCATCTGGACTTTCCCGACGCGGAACTCGAGGTGGGCGTCAAGGACGCCCTCGACGCCGCCGCCGCGGTGGGCGTCCAAGGTGCGGTGCAGGTGGGCTGCGACCTCGAATCGTCCCGGTTTACGGTCAATGCGGTCGACCTCGATTCGCGGCTCCTGGGCGCCGTTGCCCTCCACCCCAACGATGCCCCCGGCTACGCCCGCCGTGGCGGCCTGGAGGAGGCCCTGGCCGAGATTGAGGCGCTCGCCGCCCATCCGAGGATCCGGGCAATCGGGGAGACCGGCCTCGACTTCTTCCGGACCGAGGGGGAGGGCCTGGCCCACCAGCGCTATTCGTTCCGCCGCCATATCGACATCGCCAAACGGCTCGGACTGACGCTGCAAATCCACGACCGCGACGCCCATGACGACGTCGTCCAGGTCCTGCGCGAAGAGGGGGCCCCGGAGCGGGTGGTCTTCCACTGTTTCTCCGGCGGCGAGGCGCTCGCCCGGACCTGCAACGCGGAGGGCTGGTACATGTCCTTTGCCGGAACCGTGACATTCAAGAACGCGACGGATCTGCGGGCAGCGCTGGCCATCGCGGAGCCGAGCCGGATCCTGGTCGAGACCGACGCGCCCTTCCTCACCCCGCACCCGCATCGCGGCCGCCCGAACGCGAGCTACATGGTGCCGTATACGGTGCGGGCCATGGCCAATGTGACTGGGTCGGAGCTGTCCGGGCTGTGCGCGCAGATCGCCGCAAATACGGTGCGGGCGTACGGATCCTGGGACTGAACTGCCCTCATCCAGGCCCCCGGCATGGATACCGGGTATGCACGATTTCTTGGTTCCTTTATAACGCTTCGATTACAGTGGTCAACTATTAGCCGGGGTCGGGGAAGGCCTACGGATAATTTCACTCCAGCAGGGCGTGCATTGTGGCAAACAAACCACATGCGCGCTCTCGTTTTGGGTGAGGCAGTGCACGCATGTTCCGTGACGCTCGACGCAGTCTGGAGCCGCCGTTGGCGCGCTCGCGGAGGATGGCCACGTGCACTTTTCCCCGTGCCCGGAAGGTCCAAGAGATTCGGGCAATTGTGGTCAAGTTCTTCACATCGGACGGCAAGTTCAGCTTCGTCAAGGTTGGCACGCAGCTCGTGGTGCTGGTGGCACTGGTGCTGGGTCTCGTGGCCTTCGTCGGCAATAACAAGACGATCACACTCAACGTGGATGGCAAAGTCAGCTCCGTCCAGACCTTCGGCGGAACCGTCGGAGAAGTCGTCAAGAGTGCCAAGGTTGAACTGCAGCCATCTGACAGGGTCTCGCCTTCGGCGGACGCCCATGTGCAGGACGGGTCAGTCATCAACGTCAACCTCGCCAAGGCCGTCAAGGTCAGCCTGGACGGCGCCGAACGGACCATCTCCACCACCTCGCCCACCGTCGAAGGGCTCGTGACCGAACTCGGCGTGGCCAGCGCCTCGCAGGTCTCCGTGCCGAAGGACGCCCAGCTAGCCGTCTCCGGCTCCTTCGTCGCCATCTCGACGCCGAAAAAGGTGAGCCTCGTTGCGGACGGCAAGGCCGTTGCGACCACCACGACGGCGGCCACAGTGGCCAAGGTGCTCGAGGATGCCGGGCTTAAGCTCGGGGCCAGCGACCGCGTCTCCCAGCCCGGGAACGCCCCCGTGGTCAACGACATGGTGATCAAGGTCTCCAGGGTCGACGTCAGCAAGACCGCCAAGACCACCGAGCCGGTCGCCTTCGAAACGCTCACCACCGAGAGCGCCGACATGTTCAAGGGTGAGAAGAAGGTCACCCAGGCCGGTGTCGCCGGCACCACCAGCAAGAGCTTCAAGCTGGTCCTCGTGGATGGCCGCGAAGCCTCCCGGACCCTGGTGTCCGAGACCGTCAGCGCCCAGCCGGTCACCGAAAAGGTGACTGTCGGCACCAAGGAGAAGCCCAAGCCCGCCGCCAACACCGGCGCATCCGCCCCTGCCATGATGAACCAGGGCATGTGGGACAAGATCGCCCAGTGCGAATCCGGCGGCAACTGGTCCATCAACTCCGGCAACGGCTACTACGGTGGCCTGCAGTTCGACGTCAGGACCTGGCTCGGCTCCGGCGGCGGCGCTTACGCCCCGAACGCCGCGGCGGCCACCAAGGCCCAGCAGATCGACATTGCCAACCGCGTCTACGCCCAGCGCGGCCTGCAGCCCTGGGGTTGCGGCTGGGCCGCCTCCAGCTAGCAGGCCAGGCCTGCGGCTGACCGCCCGCCGCTGAACCGCCCAACTCCCGCTGCTGTCGACCACAGCCAGGGAGAACACAGGCCGGGTCCGGATTCCCTCCGGACCCGGCCTGCGGCGTACCGGCGCCGGGATAGGATACCTAGGTGACTGAACCGAGCCCCTCCGCCCCCGAAAGCCTGCCCGGAGCGGCGCCCGCACCGCTGATGGGTGCCTCCGATATCCGCCGGCTGGCAGAGGAAATCGGCGTGCGGCCCACGAAGACCCTCGGGCAGAACTTTGTCATCGACGGCAACACCATCCGGCGGATCGTGAACACCGCCGACATCCGGGCCGATGAGACCGTCCTGGAAGTCGGCCCCGGGCTCGGGTCCCTGACCCTTGGCCTGCTGGACGCCGCCCGCAGCGTGGTCGCCGTCGAAATCGATCCGGTCCTCGCCGGGCGGCTGCCGGCCACTGTCGGCGCGTGGCGGCCGAACGCCGTCGGGAATTTCCACCTTGTCCTGGCCGACGCCATGCGGGTCACCGAGCTTCCCGTCGAGCCGACCGCGCTCGTGGCGAACCTTCCCTACAACGTGGCCGTTCCGGTGGTGCTGCACCTGCTGCAGCACTTCCCGAGCTTGGAGCACGGCCTGGTCATGGTCCAGGATGAAGTCGCCGACCGGCTCGCGGCCGGGCCCGGCTCCAAGACCTACGGCGTTCCATCAGTCAAGGCCGCCTGGTACAGCAGCATGCGCAAGGCCGGCGTGATCGGCATGAACGTCTTCTGGCCCGCGCCCAAGATCCATTCCGGGCTCGTCGCTTTCACGCGCCGGGAGCCCCCTGTCACGACTGCCACCAGGGAGCAGGTCTTTGCCGTGATTGACGCCGCCTTCGCGCAGCGCCGCAAGACGCTCCGGGCCGCGCTGGCCGGCTGGGCCGGCAGTGCCGCCGAGGCCGAACGCTGCCTGCGGGCCGCCGGCGTCGACCCCACCGCGCGCGGTGAAGTGATCGACATCGCGGCGTTCGCCAGGATCGCCGAAGCCCACGGGCAGCCGGACTCCTGAGCTCCTCCTGCGTTCCCCTGGGGGCCGGTGCGTGCTTGGAGCCCGGGCCGCGATGCCATAGCGTGGAGCCATGAACGCAGTGAGAGGGCGCTTTGCCGCGAGGACTGTCCGGGTGAAGGCTCCAGGCAAGGTTAACGTCTCACTGGACGTCGGACCGCTGCGGCCGGACGGCTACCACTCCGTGGCCAGCGTCTACCTGGCTGTCTCGCTCTACGAGGAAATTGCCGCCACCAGCACCGATACCGGCGAGATCACCGTCAGCATCAGCGATGCGAGCACCGTGGACCTCGATGGGGTGGACATTCCGCTCGATCACCGCAACCTGGCCTACAAGGCCGCAGCCATCATGGCCGACGTCTCGGAACACTCCACCGGTGTCCACTTAGAGATCACCAAACGGGTGCCCGTCGCTGGCGGCATGGGCGGCGGGTCGGCCGACGCCGCCGCCACCCTGCTGGCCTGCGACGCGTTGTGGAACAGCGGGCTCTCCCGAGATGAGCTGGCCCACCTGGCCGCCGAGCTCGGCGCCGATGTCCCCTTCGCGCTACTGGGCGGCACCGCCGTCGGACTGGGCCTGGGCGATGAGCTCTCGCCGGCGCTGGTCAAGGCCCAGACGGACTGGGTCCTGGTCACCGCGGACTTCGGCCTGCCCACCCCGGAGGTCTACCGCACCCTGGACCGCCTGCGCGCGGCCGAGGGCGTGGCAGTGGACGAACCCGACGCCGTCGACCCCGGCGTGCTCACCGCCCTGCGCAGCGGCGACGCCGACGCCCTGAGCCGCGTCCTGGTCAACGACCTCCAACGCGCCTCGATCGAACTGGCCCCGGGCCTGCGCGAGACCCTGGGCCGCGGCGAGGCCTGCGGCGCGATCGCAGGCATCGTCTCCGGCTCCGGACCCACTGTCGCGTTCCTCGCGCACAGCCCCGCCGCGGCCGCCGGACTCGCCGAAGAGCTCCGCCACCACAGCCTTGACGCCATGGCAGTGCACGGGCCGGTGCACGGGGCCCGCATCATCTCCGATACGCTCCTTTAGGAGCTTTTGACGCACCGCATCTCATGACTTCACCGCTTCACTTCACCGATACACCTAAGAAAGCAGTTCCCAGTGGCACACCTGCTCGGCGGCGAGAACCTCACGGTCTCGTATGCAACCCGTACCGTCCTCGATGGCATTACCCTCGGCCTTGAAGAGGGCGACCGGATCGGCATGGTGGGCCGCAACGGCGACGGCAAGTCAACCCTGATGCGGCTGCTGGCCATGCGCTCCACCCCGGACTCCGGCCGCGTGACCAAGCGCAGCGAGGTCAACATCGGCTACCTGGACCAGAGCGACGTGCTCGACGGCGACCTCACCGTCGGCGCCGCGATCGTGGGGGACCAGGCCGACTATGAGTGGGCCCGCAATCCCCAGATCCGCGAAGTCATGGGCGGGCTGGTGTCCGACGTCGACTGGCACGCCAACGTCCATGCGCTCTCCGGCGGGCAGAAGCGGCGTGTGGCGCTGGCCAAGCTGCTGATCGAGGACCACGACGTCATCATGCTCGACGAGCCGACCAACCACCTCGACGTCGAAGGCGTAGCGTGGCTGTCACGGCACCTGAAGACCCGCTGGCGGGCCAACCAGGGCGCCTTCCTCGTGGTCACCCACGACCGCTGGTTCCTCGATGAAGTCTGCACCAAGACCTGGGAAATCCACGACGGCATCATGGACCCGTTCGACGGCGGCTACGCCGCCTACGTCTTGGCCCGCGCCGAACGCGACCGCGCCGCTTCCGTCACGGAGGGCAAGCGCCAGCAGCTGGTGAAGAAGGAGCTCGCCTGGCTCCGGCGTGGTGCCCCGGCCCGGACCGCCAAGCCCAAGTTCCGGATCGAGGCAGCCAACGCCCTGATCGCGGACGTCCCCGAGCCGCGCGACTCGACGGCGCTGAGCAAGATGGCCACCGCCCGGCTGGGCAAGGACGTCCTGGACCTCGAGCACGTCTCACTGGACTTCGTCGGCGGCGAGGCCGGGCAGAAGCTGTTCGACAACATCACGCTGCGCCTCGCTCCCGGAGAGCGTCTGGGCCTCGTGGGCGTCAACGGCGCCGGCAAGACCACCCTGCTCAAACTCCTCAACGGCGAGATCCAGCCCACCTCCGGAAAGGTCAAGCGCGGCAAGACGGTGGTCACCGCGGTCCTGACCCAGGAGGTCAAGGAACTCGACGACGTCTCGGACCTGCGCGTGATCGAAGTGATCGAGCGGGAAAAGCGCTCCTTCAACGTCGGCGGCAAGGAATTCACCGCCGGCCAGCTCGTGGAGCAGCTTGGCTTCACCAACGAAAAGCAGTGGACCCCGGTCAAGGACCTCTCCGGTGGCGAACGCCGGCGGCTGCAGCTCCTGCGCCTGCTCGTGGGGGAGCCGAACGTGCTGATGCTTGACGAGCCGACCAACGACCTCGACACCGATACCCTCGCCGCCGTCGAAGATGTGCTCGACGGCTGGCCCGGCACGCTCGTTGTGGTCAGCCATGACCGGTACCTGCTGGAGCGCGTCACGGACCACCAGATGGCGCTCCTTGGCGACGGCAAGATCCGTGCCCTGCCGCGCGGCGTGGACCAGTACCTCGAACTGCGCGAAGGGGCCCTGGCCGGCTCCACGATCACCGGCGGCGGGAATCCCGTCACCTCCGCCGGCGGGGGTTCCGCGCCCGCCGCCAGCGGCCCTTCCGAGGCCGAAAAGCGCGACGCCCGCAAGGCCAAGAACCGGATCGACCGCCAGCTGGGCAAACTCAAGCAGCAGGAAGACAAGATCCACGCCCAGATGACGGCCGGTGCCGGGGACGCCAGCAAGTTCGACGAGCTCGCCGGGCTCAACGCGAAACTCCAAGAACTGGCCGGGGAACGCGAAGCCCTCGAACTCGAATGGCTCGAGGCCCTGGAAGTGCTGGGGGAGTAGCCTCCTGCCCTCCCCGGGACATGCCCAGTGTGTGCGCCCACCGCTGGACATGTCCCTTGTAGCCCATCAAATCCGCAGGACATGTCCCGCTGCGGAGGCCAGCACTGGACATGTCCCCGGCAGGGCTAAAATCCCGCAGGACATGTCCGTCGGCGCGGGCCACCACTGGACATGTCCTTTGCAGGGCCTAGATCCCGCTGGGCATGTCGCTCGGCGCGGGCCAGGGATGGGCATGTTGGCATTATGTTCATTGCTTGGGACCAACGCTGGGCATATCCCGCTTAGGGAACGGCTCTCGGCGCGCGCCCAGGAAGACACGTTCCGCGGAGTGCGTGAATCCTGCAGGGCATGTCCCGCCGCGTAGACCAACACTGGACATGTCCACTGCAGGGCCGATCTCCCGCAGGACATGTCCCTCGGCGCGGGCCAGGGATGGGCATGTTGGCATTATGTTCATTGCTTGGGACCAACGCTGGGCATGTCCCGCGGAGTGCAGGGATCATGCAGGACATGTATCTTCGCGCCGACCAAGAATGGGCATGTCCCGTGGCGCCGGCCGCGCCGCCCTCCCGCACCTGCCGGCCGCCCTTCCGCGGCCCTGAGTCGCACGAGCATCAACCTTCGTGGCAGAATTGATTCTCGTGCCACAGGTCAAGCCTGTGCACGGTCCGCTCTGGTGTAATGGCAGCACCCCGGCCTTTGGAGCCGTGGAGTATAGGTTCGAGTCCTATGGGCGGAACTTGGCGAGACACACTGCGCAACCAAGCAAGGAGAGCCAATACGTGAGCCCCGAGAATACTGGCCCAGCCGCCGTGATCGTCCTAGCTGCAGGGGCCGGTACCCGGATGAAATCCCGTACCCCCAAAATTCTCCACGAGATCGGCGGCCGCTCCCTGGTCGGCCACGCGCTCCAGGCGGCGCGCAGTATTAACCCCCGTGAGCTGGCCCTCGTGGTCCGGCACGAACGCGACCTCGTGGCCGCCCACGTCGCCGCCCTCGATCCGCAGGCCCTGATTGTGGACCAGGACGATGTACCCGGCACCGGCCGCGCGGTCGAAGCGGCACTTGAAGCGCTCGACGCCGGAGGCCAGCTGGGCGGAACGGTCGTGGTCACGTACGGCGACGTCCCGCTGCTCACCGGCGGCCTGCTCGCCGAACTCGTCACCGCCCACGAGGCCGAGGGCAACGCCGTCACCGTCCTCACCGCCGTGCTCGATGACGCCACCGGCTACGGTCGCATCCTCCGCGCAAAAGACGGAACCGTCACGGGAATCCGCGAACACAAGGACGCCACCAGCGCCGAACGCGAAATCCGTGAGGTCAACTCCGGCATCTACGCCTTCGACGCCGCCGTGCTGCGCGACGCGCTGGTCCACGTCACCACGGACAACGCCCAGGGCGAAAAGTACCTCACCGATGTCCTGGCCCTGGCCGGCGCCGCGGGCGGCCGCGTCGCCGCCGTCGTCACCGAAGACCGCTGGCAGGTGGAGGGCGCCAACGACCGCGTCCAGCTCTCGGCGCTCGGCGCTGAACTGAACCGCCGCACCCTCGAAGCCTGGATGCGCGCCGGCGTGACCGTCGTGGATCCCGCCACGACGTGGATCGACGCCACGGTGACGCTCGACGAGGACGTCCGCCTCCTGCCCAACACCCAGCTGCACGGGAGCACCACGGTGGCGCGCGACGCCGTCGTCGGCCCGGACACCACGCTGACCGACGTCACGGTGGGAACCGGCGCCACGGTGATCCGCACCCACGGCTCCGGCTCCACGATCGGGGCGCGCGCCAGCGTGGGGCCCTTCACCTACCTGCGCCCGGGCACCGTCCTGGGCGAGACCGGCAAGATCGGCGCGTTCTACGAAACCAAGAACGTCACGATCGGCCGCGGCTCGAAGCTGTCCCACCTCGGCTACGCCGGGGACGCGGAAATCGGCGAGGACACCAACATCGGCTGCGGCAACATCACCGCCAATTACGACGGCGAGAAGAAGCACCGTACGGTGATCGGCTCGGGTGTGCGCACCGGTTCGAACACCGTGTTCGTGGCTCCCGTGCGCGTGGGCGACGGCGCCTACAGCGGCGCCGGTGCGATCATCCGCCAGGACGTCCCGGCCGGCGCCCTCGCCGTCACCCTGGCCAAGCAGCGGAACTCCGAAGGCTGGGTTGCGGCCAACCGCCCCGGTTCCGTCTCCGCCGCCCTGGCCGAGTCCGCCCTGGCCGGATCAGCCCTGGCCCAATCCGCCGCCGCGGTCGATACAGTCGCCGCGGGCGCCGCCCCAACATCCTCCACTACTCCGGCACCGACAGAAGAGGGCTAGCAATCATGAGCGAAATTACGGCACACGGCGAGAAGAAGCTGGTGCTGGCCGCGGGGCGCGCGCACCCTGAGCTGGCGAAGGAGATCGCGAAGGAGCTCGGCACCGAGCTGCTGCCCCTGGACGCCTACGACTTCGCCAACGGCGAGATCTATGTGCGGGCCGGCGAGAGCGTCCGAGGCACCGACGCCTTCGTGATCCAGGCCCACCCGGCCCCGTTGAACAACTGGCTCATGGAACAGCTGATCATGATCGATTCGCTCAAGCGGGCCTCCGCCAAGCGCATCACTGTCGTATCCCCGTTCTACCCCTACGCCCGGCAGGACAAGAAGGGCCGCGGCCGCGAGCCGATCTCGGCACGCCTCGTCGCCGACCTGTACAAGACCGCCGGCGCCGACCGCATCATGAGCGTGGACCTGCACACCTCCCAGATCCAGGGCTTCTTCGACGGCCCCGTGGACCACCTGATGGCCATTCCGCTCCTGGCCGACTACATCCGTACCCGGGTCGGCTCGGACAAGGTCACGGTCGTCTCGCCGGACACCGGCCGCGTCCGCGTGGCCGAGCAGTGGGCTGAGCGCCTCGGCGGCGCGCCGCTGGCGTTCGTGCACAAGAGCCGGGACCTCACCGTGCCCAACCAGGCCGTCTCCAAGACGGTCGTGGGCCAGATTGAAGGCCGCACCTGCGTCCTGATCGACGACATGATCGATACCGGCGGAACCATTTCCGGCGCCGTCCAGGTGCTCAAGAACGCCGGCGCCAAGGATGTCATCATCGCCGCGACCCACGCCGTGTTCTCCGATCCGGCGGCCCGCCGGCTGTCCGAGTCCGGCGCCCGCGAAGTGGTGGTCACCAACACGCTGCCGATCACCGCGGACAAGCGCTTCCCGCAGCTGACCGTGCTGTCCATCGCGCCGCTGATCGCCCGCGCCATCCGTGAAGTGTTCGACGACGGTTCCGTCACCAGCCTGTTCGACGGCCAGGCCTGAGCCGGCCGGCGGAGGGACCGGTTTCAGAAACCGGTCCCTCCGCTGGTAGCCTTGTACCGAAACCTTGGCGAGGGAGCGCGCCGGCATTCCGTATTGAATTCCGTATTGATGGGAAATTAATCGGAATCCGGACTGCTGGTCTCCGTGATCGACTGGGTCTGAATCTCCTTCTGAAGGGCAGCCGCACGGCAGCCCGGCGTTGAAGGTCGTAAACAGACCTCCGCCCTTGCTGAACACCGTTTAGTCCCACAGCTTGAAATCCCACGAGGAGATATCCATGTCTGAGCAGAAGCTCGCAGCAGAAGTCCGCACCGAATTCGGCAAGGGCTTCGCCCGCCGCGCCCGCATGGCCAACCTGATCCCGGCCGTCATCTACGGCCACGGCGCCGAGCCGATCCACATCACCCTGCCGGCGAAGGCCACCACCCTGGCCGTCCGCACCGCCAACGCCCTGCTGACCCTGGACATCGACGGCGAGCAGCACCTGGCCCTCGTCAAGGACATCCAGCGCAACCCGATCAAGCAGATCATCGAGCACCTCGACCTGCTGACCGTTCGCACCGGCGAGAAGGTCACCGTTGACGTGCCCGTTCACCTCAGCGGCGAACTGGCTCCGGGCAACGTGCACAACCTGGAAATGACGGTCGTTTCCGTCGAGGCCGAGGCAACGCACCTGCCGACCGCCATCGAGGTCAGCATCGAAGGCCGCAGCGCCGGCGAGCACATCCACGCTTCCGACCTCGTCCTGCCGAAGGGCTCCACCCTGCTGGCTGACCCGGAAGCACTCGTCGTCAACATCTCCGAGGCCACCGAAAACGTCGAAGAGGGCGAAGAGGGCGAAGCAGCTGCCCCGTCAGCCGAAGCCGCAGCCGAGTAATTCCGGCGAATTTGCCGGCGGCCGGGTCCCTCAGGGGCCTTGGCAACCCCGGATCCGAGTACAGCCACAACCGGCACAACGTCGGCCAGATGGTCCTGGACGAACTCGCCTCGCGCGTCGGCGGCGGCTTCAAGTCGCACAAATCGCGGGCCCAGGTCCTCGAAGGGCGCCTGGGCATCGGCGGGCCGCGGATCGTGCTGGCCAAGCCGCTGTCCTACATGAACGTCTCCGGCGCCCCGGTGTCTGCCCTGGCCCAGTTCTACGGGATCGATCCGGCCCATGTCATTGCCGTCCATGACGAGATCGACATCCCCTTCGACACCGTGCGGCTCAAGATCGGCGGCGGCGAAGGCGGCCACAACGGACTGCGCGATATCTCCAAGGCCCTGGCCACCAAGGACTACCTGCGCGTGCGGGTGGGCGTCGGGCGTCCGCCCGGACGGATGGAGACCGCGGACTTTGTCCTGCGTGACTTTTCCGCGCCGGAGAAGAAGGAACTGCCCTTCCTGATCGACTCAGCCGCCGACGCCGTCGAAGTCCTGGTCCGGGACGGCCTCACCGCCGCCCAACAAAAGTTCCACCCCGCCAAGGCGACGTAGCGCCTCTCGGACGTCAACGCAGGCAAAATAGCACGCGGCCAAAATGCCCCGACGGCGTGCCGGCCCGGCCCGCGGCAGGCGCCGGACAATTTAGTTGCATCCGTATTGTGGGTTTTCTTTCCAAGCTTTCGGCATTCCAGCTATGATCTGTCTACTCTCATGTCGGGGGATAGGGATACGCTACTTCTAAGTGGGCAGTCCGGGGTTGCTGTCTGCAAAGCGGTACGAAGGAAACTACATGTCGAGGGATTCGCTGGGCTGGGGGAATGTTTCCACTACATTGGCACCCGCCGAAGAAGAACATGCTGCCGGCCAGGTCGCGAGACACGGCTGGTCCGGTTTGGCGCGGAACGCTGATGCCGAGCGTGTCCGCCAGGAACTGCTGGCCCACGACCGGATGGGCGTCGTCATCACGGGCGACCGCGGTGTGGGCAAAACGCTTGTCGGCAGGACTGCCCTCGCGGGCTTCGGGCCCGAGGTTTACACCATCCAGCTCCGCAGTTCAGGGCCAGGTTCGGCAACGCCGTACGGCTGCCTCGCCTTCACCCTTGCGCGGCTCCCGCAGAGTTCCCTGGGCTCGCCGACCGCCATCCTGCACGGCATTACCTCGCTGATACGCGACGACGCCGCCGGCCGCCAGTGCGTGATCCTGCTGGACAACGCCGGCGCCCTCGACGAACTCAGCACCGGGGTCCTGCTCAACCTGCTCCAGACCCGGACCGCCCGGTTGATCGCAACTGCCCAGCGCACAACCGACCTTCCGCCCGACTTCTACTGGCTCATCACCTCAGGCCAGCTTGCCGAGGTCCGGCTCGCCAACCTGACCGAACTCGAGACCCTGGAGGTGCTGCAGTCAGCCTTGGGCCACCGGGTCTCGACCGCCCTGGCAAGCCAGCTGCACCAGCTGGTCGGCGGCAGCCCCACGCTCCTGCAGGCCGTCGTCTCCGAACAAATCGAACGCGGAAACCTCGTCCTGTCCGGATCCGTGTGGACACTGCTCGATGAAGTTGTGCTCGATGGCCGCACGGCGCTGGAGGATATTGTCCGGGCCAGGTATGCCAGGGAAACACCCGTGGCCCGGGAAGTCATCGACGTCCTCTCCTGCGCCCGGACCCTGCCCCTGTCCCGGCTCGCCCGGATGTACAGCCCCGGTGTTATCGCCGACATGGAAGAGGCCGGCCAGATCGTGGTCGACCGCGCGGACCGGCACCTCGTCACGCTGGGCGACCGCTACCTCGGCGACATTGTCCGCAATTGGCTCAGCGTGGAGCGCCGGCTGGAGCTCCGGGACAAGGTCCCCGGGCACCAGGAACACGAGCTGGACGAGCTGACCGTGGAAGACCTGCTGGCCTACGCGGCGTGGACCCACGACTGCCACGCCCAGCTGGCACCCGCCCATGCCGTGGCGGCTGCCAGTGCCGCCGTGAAGCTCTTCGACCCGAAATTTGCCCTCAAATGTGCCGGCAGCCTCTCACCCTCGGACCCTGAGTGGGCCGAAGGACAGCTGCAGAAATCGGCCGCCTACCTCCAACTTGGCCTGCCGCTGCAGGCCATGTCCGCGCTGGACGACGTCTCCGAACGGCAGGTCAACGACCTCGCGGCGGAGAACTTTGCCGAATTCATCGCGGCCAAGGCTGACTGCATGGCCTGGCTGGACGACCGCTCCGGCCAGGTCCCCGAACTGCTCCAGCAGGCCAGGGTCCGGCTCCAGGACCTGAGCCTGGACGAGCCGTCCGCCGCCCCTGCTGCGCTTGCCAGGGCCGGGCTTTGCCTGGATCTGTGCGAGTTCAACTATTTCTCCTTCATCGGGGATTTCAAGCCCATGATGGAGCGGCTTACCACCGCGGCCACCACGGACGTCCCGGGGGCCGATCCCGTGCACCGGCTCAGGTCGGCCATCATCCTGATGGAGGCCTGGTCCATGACCGGTCACGAACTCGATGCCCGCAAACTCATGCGGGAAATCGGCGGGCAGCTGGGCGAGTGGTCCAACGTGCCGCGCATCCGCGAAAACTTCGCGTGGCGCTCGTTCAACGTGCTGCTCCTCTCGGGCCTGTGGCGCCAGGCCATCGACATGCTCAAGGACGCGAGCGGCCGGGCCGGGCACGGGCTGCATTCCGGCAGCGCCGCAACAGACCTCGCCGTCGGGCTCGCCTATGTCTATGCCGGCCGCGGGTACATGGCACTGGATCCGTTGCTGGCCGCGATCGCCCAGCTGGAGGTCCGGGCGAGCCTGCAGTCCCTGCGCCAGGCCTACGCCGCCACTGCTTTTGCCTATGCCCAGACCGGCAATTCGATCCAGGCCACGGTCTACCTGGACCGGGCCCGCTCGGCTGACGGCCCGGCCCGCTTCACGGTTGGCAGTGCCACCGAGTTCTGCATGGATATGGCGTCGCGGTGGCTCGGTGACCCCGAGGCCAAGGACCGGCTGATACGGTCCGCGGAGGAACATTTCCGGAAGGGCCGCTACACACTGGCCGGCATCTGCATGCTCGGGGCCACCGTCAACGGAACCGTCAAGGATTTTCTTTTCATGGAGGAAATCGCCGGGTTGCGGCAGGGACCGCTTGCCGAGCTGTCCCGGACGGTCGCCGTCGGCAGCCGGAAGAAGGACGCCGCGATCATGCTCGAAGCCGCCGAGCAGGCCGCTGGCCTCGAGCTGGACGCCGTCCAGGCCCGGTGCGCCGCGCTCGCGTTCGACTTCGCCAAGGGCGCCGGGCTGACCGCCAGCGCCAACGCCGCCTACAGCATGCTTGAGAGCCTCTCGGAGTCCGTACCGGCGCTGCCCGTCATGCCACGCAACAAGGGCCCGCTGCTGACGGACCGGGAGCGGCAAATCGCCACCCTGGCCGGGAACGGGGTCTCCAACAAGGACATCGCCCTGGAAGTGGGCATTTCCGTCAGGACTGTGGAGGGCCACCTGTACCAGGTGTTCACGAAGCTCGGCGTTTCTTCGCGAAGTGATCTGCTTGGACTCATCTAAGGGGCCGGCGGGAGCTCCCGGCACGGTGCCGAACCGCGCCTTGACCGGGAGGTCGGAAGATTTGATGTCGGCAGTGGAAGCCCTCCAGGGCGGCAGTCATGTGGCCGTGTTCGTCCTCGGCGACAGCGGGATGGGCAAATCAAGGCTCATCGATGCCGTTGTCGGGGAGCTGGGCCCGGAGGTGACGCCGGTGCCGATCCACGGCAGCGCGTCGCTGACCAAGGTGCCCTACGGTGTCCTCGGCCCCTTCATCGTCGGACTGCCGGTCCAGGAAGCAACATCGCAGCTGGCCGTGTTGAGGACGCTGTGGGCGCATCTGGAGGAGCAGAAGCGGGCCACCCAGAAGCCCCTCCTGCTGGTCGTCGACGACGCACACGATCTCGACGAGGCGACGGCCGGAATCCTTGCGGAGCTGGCGGCGGCCGGCTGGGCGAAACTGCTCGTGGGCGCCGCCGCCCGGCCCGGGCTGCCGGAACCGCTCCTGCAGCTCTGGTTTGAAGGCATCGCCGAACGGCACGACCTCCGCCCGCTCACCCTCGCGCAGACCACAGAGATGCTGGAGGGCGAGCTCGGCTCGCAAGTGCTGCCAAACGTCGCCGAGATCCTCTGGGAGGCCTCCGGCGGCAACCCGATGCTCCTCAACGGGCTCCTGGACGACGCCAGGAACGACGGCACGCTGCTGCGGCGCAACGGTGTCTGGTTGTTCACCCGGCACCTGAACAGCCACGGCGACCGGCTGACCGACGTCGTTCGCCGCCAGTTGCTGATGCGCTCGCCGGAAGAACGGCAGGCCTTGAACCTGGTGGCGCTGGCCGAACCCGTGTCCCGGGAACTGATCGAGTCTGTGGCCGGCGAAGAGGCCGTGGGATCGCTGATCGACAGCGAACTGATCCGGGTCACGGACACCGGGTCGGGTGAGCTGCGGCTGTGGCATACCGTGTACGGCGACACGCTGCGGAACCTGATTTCGCCGGCCAGAAGCCTGCAGCTTCGGCAGAGCCTGCTGCGCAAGATGGACAGCGAGCCGACGTCGGCCGAGGGACTGTTGCGGCATGTGAGCTGGTCGATCGAATGCGGCGCGGAGGTCGAGGACCGGCAGCTCCTGAGGGCCGCCGTGCTGGCAAGCCGGCTTTACGAGGACGAGCTCGCCCGCAAGGCTGCCGTCCTTGTCAAGGATCCGGAACTGAAGATGGCGGCCCGCGCCGTGATAGCACGGACCCGCTACAACGCTTCTGACTACGCGGCGGCCCGGGACATCCTCGACGCCGATTTCGGCCAGGGAAACAGCATCCCCGGGCTCCTGACCGGATCCCTCCTGTGGGCCGCAGCGATGTCAGCACTGGGCCACACGCCGGCAGAGATCATGAAGCGGGCACAGGCGCTCCGACGCGCCGCCGAACGCCTCGCCGCCGCCCGGCCGGACGACGCCGAAGCCATTCACCGTGCCACGGAAGAGCGTCTGGAGACCATGGAAGCCATGGTCCTGGCGCTGGCAGGCGAGTACGCGGCCGCCCCGGCCGCGGCGGCGTCCGCCGAGGACGCGGCTGCCGGCACCCCGCCGTCGAACACCCTCGTACAGGCGTTCCGGCTCTGCCTCGACGCGGAGCGGCTCCTGGCCAGCGGCAAGGGACTGAGCGCCCTCGCCGCGATGACCCGGGCCATGGAGGCCGCCGGGGCCGATCACGATGAGCTCTACTTCCTCACCGACTTCCTCGTGGTCCGGTCCGCAGCCGCCGCAATCCACTCCGGCGACTGGCAGGGGGCGGAAAGCCTCCTGACCGGCTTCGTCGCCGGTTCCGGGCCCAACTTGATTTCCTTCGGCGGGGGAGTGCATGCGGCTCACGGCATCATCCTGCTCTACCAGGGCAAGGCTGCCCAGGCCCTGAACACGCTCAGTGCCGCGCTCGAAGCGTTGCGGTTGACCGACCCCCAGCAGCTGTTCGCGCTCACGGCGGCCATGGCCTTCGCGGCAGCCGCCGAAGTCGGTGCCCAGACGAAGGCGGAGCTTCTCCTCGCCGACTTCGAGGCAGCCCCCGCGGCCTTGCCGAGGTACATGCGCTCGCTGGCCGCGATGGCCGTGGTCTATGGAAAAGCCCGGCTCGGGAACTACCCCGGTGCCATCGCGGAACTGAAGCGGCTCGGCCGCCCGTACCCGGAGGTGGACACCGCCGGCCTTGAGCTCGACGCGCTGGCCTTTTGCCTGGCCCTGGGGGACACGGACTCTGCGCCGAGGCTGCTCGAACTCCGGGCCGGGCTTGAGGGCCGAAGGCCCGCCGCGATCTGCGCCTACGCCGCAGCCATCAGCACGGACAACGCCGCCGACCACCTTGAGGCCGCGAAAACCTGTGAGGCGGCGGAGCTGTGGGCCTTTGCCGCCCTTGCCTACGACGCCGCGGCGCACGCCTACCGGGCCGCGGGTGACACCCTCAGGGAGCGCATGGCCAACTCCCAGCGGAAGCGGTGCCTGGACCGGGCCGACGACCTTCCCGGCGACGAAGCGGCCAAGAGCGATGACTCACTCGGCATACTGACCCGCCGCGAGCGCGACATTGTGGCGCTTGCGGTACGCGGCCTCACCGACCGGCAGATTGCCGCGGAGCTGCAGGTGTCCGTACGCACGGTTGAAGGCCATCTCTATCGCAGCTACGCCAAGCTCAACGTCAAGGGCCGTGAACAGCTTCCCGGCATCGGCGGGCACTAGCGGCAGGCAAAGGGAGAGGTGCGCTTGGGGCCGTATCCGGAGCGACGGCGGCCCCTGGCGGGCCGTAGCTCCCGTGTCCGGGCCGCTACGGTCGCCGGACACGTGCAGCAGGATTGCGACTACTTGGTTTGGGCCTTGCGGTGGCGCCGGTCCAACTGAGTACAGCTACGTAGAGCGGGCCGAATACTCGCTGCGTAATCGAGTACTACTTACGCATCCGGAAAATACGCGTAGTCCCTACCGTTGAGGTATCACCGCTCACACTTTGATTGCGAAGGTCTCTCATATGTTCCAGCAAGACGCCGGCTTGCCAGCGGGCAGCGGCCAGACAGAAGTAGTTTTTCCGGCGCAAAGAAGCGGTTACGGCCGCAGTAAAGACAGACCCTTCACGCGCCAGGAAGTCGTTGCCGACATTGTCGGGACCCTGACGTCGGGTTCTGGCTGCGGCATAGTACTCGTGGGCGACCACGGGGCCGGCAAGTCCTTTATCGCCCAGCGCGCCCTTGAGCAACTCGGCGACGAGTACCTGGTAGTCCAGGTCAGGGGCAGCTCCATATCCTCCAAGCTTCCCTACGGTGCCCTGAGCGTCCTGCTCAACGACCTCGACGCCTCCCACCTCGAGCACCCGCTGATGGTGCTGCGTGGACTGACCCAGCTGCTCCACACCAAATCCGAGGGCCGGCAAATCGTCCTCTTCGTGGACAACGCCCACGACCTCGACGAGCTCTCCAGCATGATGGTGGCCCAGTTGAGCGCCGGGTCCCATGTCACGTTGCTGGCGGCGTGCGTGGACATGCCCCACATCGGCGGCGACATCATGGGCCTGTGGAAGGATGACCTGCTCCGACGGGTGGACCTCGGACCGTTCGACTTCGAAGAGACGGCAGCAACGTTGCACCACGAATACGGCGGCCGGTTCTCCCTCACCGCCGCCCGGGCGCTCTGGAGCGCGAGCGGTGGCAACCCCTTGTTCCTCCATTCCCTGGCCCGGGAGCAGATCAAGCTGGGCACAGTCGTCCGCCAGGACGGCGTATGGTTCCTGGGCAACGGCCCCATCGCCTTGACCGGAGAGATCCGGGACGTCGTGAAGGCACGCCTCAACCGGCTCGGCAACGGCCAGCGCGACGTCTTTGAACTGCTGGCACTCGCCGGGGCGGTCCCGCTGCAGACTCTCATGCTCATCGCCAACCCGCAGGATATGGACGCGCTCCAGGAACGGGCCCTGATCCGGGTCACCCATGACCATCCGCCGACGGTCAGCGTCGCCAACCCGGTCACCGCCGGCATTGTCGCTAACGTGGTCCCGCCCGGGCGCAGCGCCGAACTCCGCCGCCGGCTCACGGCCGTGCTCCAGGAGTCGGACACGCCCGACACCGGTGGCTCGGCCGGTGTCGCCTGGGCTCTGGACTGCGGGGAAGAGGTGAGCACCGGGGTGGCCCTGGCGGCCGCCCACGCCGCGAACGGTGCATCCGACCACGCCGCCGCCTTGCGATTTGTCCAGGAGGTCGAAGGCAGCGAACCTGCCGCCCTGATCGCCATCGAAACAGCAAATGCCCACATCTCGGTGAACAACGAGGAGTCCGCGCGCCGGGTGTTGGAGGCACTGGATGACGACGCCTGCGCGAAGCTTCCCTTGGCCGAGTGGACCGCCTTGCAGCTCCTGCGAGTGGAACTGGACAAACGCAGCACCGCGCCGGGCGCCGATCCCGAAGCGCGGATACAGGAGTTCGCGGAGCGGCTGGCTGCCGAGCCCGCGGCGCAGAGTTCAGGTGTAGTTGCAGCCCGGGAGCGGCTGCGGCTGGCCGAGGCTGGGCTTGCCGCCTTCCGTGGACGCTACGCCGAAGTCCTGGCCATAACAGACGGTGTGGACGCGGGGGACCTGGGCAGCGAACCAAGGATTTTGACCGCCAGTGTGCGCAGCGAGGCCCTGGCCGTCACCGGCAACGTGGTGTGGGCGCTGGCCCTGGGCCAGCAGATCCTGGCGGCCACAGCCAGCGTGCGGCTCACGGACCATGCCCTTCGTGAGATCAGGGGCAGGTTCCTGCTCCTCCTGTTGCTCTCGGGCAAGTTCAAGGAAACGTCCGTCTATCTCGAGGAGATGTACAGCGGCGGAGAGCCTCAGACCAGGCTGGGAGGGATGTTTGAGATTGGGCACGGCGTCATGGACCTGCATGCCGGACACCTCGACGACGCCTTGTCCCGGCTTCAGGCAGGCCGCTGGCAGCTTCGGGCGCAGGACCCCGACGCTTTGGGTGGCCTGGCTGCGGCCGTGTGTGCCTACGCCGCCGCACTCCAGGGCGATGAGGAAGCGGCCGGCCTGCTACTTGGCGATCTTGCCCAGGTGCGGCGGCCCGCGGCCTGGCTGGTAGAACGGCTCACACGCTATTTCGAACTGTCGGCCCAGGCCGAGCTCGGTCAGAGGGCAATGTCCATCCGTGCACTCTCGGCCGAAGCGGGCAACGACGCCGAAACCTCCGCACTGGCTCCCGCGCTCCTGTTCCAGTCCGCCGCCGCCCGGCTGGGGGACCGCCAGGCGGGCCAGAAGCTCGGCAGCCTGAGCGGGAAGGTGACCGGACAATTCGCGGCCCTGTGCTCGCGGCTGGCCGAAGGCATGCGGGAGGCTGACAGCGAACAATTACTGGGGGCATCCAAGGACGCCGAGGCATGCGGCAACACCGTGTTCGCCAGGGATGCGGTGCGGAAAGCCGTCGGCTGCGCGAACGACGCCGGCAACCGGATCGCCCTGCGGATCGCCCAGCGGGCGCAGCAGTCCCTCGATGACAAGTTCGGCAGTCCGAAGAACGGTCTGCGTTCCCTCACAACCTCAACCCTGACGGCGAGGGAATGTGAAGTGGCGGTCCGGGCCGCTGCCGGTACGTCCAACCGCAAGATCGCGGAACAGATGCACGTATCGGTCCGCACTGTGGAGGGACACCTCTATCAGGTGTATTCGAAGCTGCACGTCGCCAGCCGATCGGAACTCAAAGATGTCATCTCGACTCCGGCAGACAGCGCCCGGCTCGGCTGACGCCGGCAGGCTGCAGGCGGCATCCCGGGCGGCTATTCAAGACGGGCAGAAGCTGGCAGGAAGAACCGGCGATGGAAAGCCTGGCTGAGACCTCAGCGCTGATCGAGCGCTCGGCGCTGGTCAAGGACCTGGTGCGTTGCCTGCGTGACGACACCCGATCAGGTGCGCTCATCATCGGCGGCGCAGGCGCGGGCAAGACCGCCGTCGTCAAAGCTGCCATCCGCGAACTCGAGCCCCACCGCCGCCTGATTCGGCTGACCGCCACCCCGGCCCTGGCCAGCGTTCCTTTCGGTGCCCTGGCGCCGTACTTGTCCCGGCTTCCTGACCGGGAACTCGACTCCAACGCCGCCGTCGTAGAAGCGATGGCGGGCAGCCTGAAATCCGAGGCGGACCGCCCTCTGTTTGTGGTCGACGACGCGCATTGCCTCGACCATGGGACCGTCCGGCAGTTGGCGCAGGCGGCGGCGACTGGCGCCGCGGGAATCCTCGTGGCCTGCCGTCCCGGGCCGATGATTCCGGAAGAGTTCCTCGCGCTCTGGGACGACGGGATTATCGCCAAGTTCGACCTTTACCCGCTGAGCCGGACCGGAACACACCAATTGTGCGAGCAGGTCCTGCGGGCCGACGTATCTCCGTGGGTCAGTGCGTTGTTCCATAAGGCGGCCGACGGCAATCCGCTCATGCTGATGTCCCTGATCCAGCATGCCCGTGCCAGCGGCGCTTTGGGCCTCCGGCACGGCGTGTGGTTCCTACTGGCCAACCCCGACATGGCCCAAGTGCCGGCCGCCGACGTTGTGGACCGGCAGTTGCGCTCCATGACACCGGAGGAAAAGACCGCAGCGACGATCGTTGCCCTGGCAGGACCCCTATCCCTGGCCCAGATTCTGCGGATCAGCGGTCCCAAGGCCGTCGACGCCCTGGACACGGCGGGGATCATCGCTGTCTCCAAGGGGCATGACCGGTTGGTACGGCCCGCCAGCCCGATCCTTGCCGAGATCATCCGCCACCGGGTCCCGGCCGGCCGCAGTTCGGCCCTGCGTTCGAGCGTGTTGTCGCTTCCGTCGACGCGGGCCGCGGCGCCGGGAGCGGCCCTCAACCGGCTGCGCTGGTCCATGGACTGCGGCGTAGAGATCCCTCCGCTCCAGCTCCTGCAGGCCGCCGTCGCCGCGAACACGGACTTGGACCCTGCAACCGCGGCCCGGGCGGCTGGCGCCATCCGGGACGCCCGGTTCCTCCCCGAGGCCCGGATCCAGCTGGCCTATTCGCACTTCATCGCCGGGCACACCGAGGCCGCTGTCGCGTGTCTCGAGGCAGCGCGGCCGGTGCCCTCCGGACGGCCGTCCTACCTTGCTGCCCTGCTCGCAGCCCGGCTCGGGTCTGACACGCCGGCCCGGCAACAGCATGCCGATGCCGGCACGCAACGCCCAGGCTTGGTGTTGCCCATGCAACCAGGGCTCTTGGAATCGCGGGCACGGGATTCGCTGTCTGCGGAAATCGCAGCTTGCACCGGCGGTCCCGGACACGCTCCGGCAGGACGGCCGTCGGACGGGACAACCGCCGGGGGACTGGCCACAGAGCTTTTGAGTCGCCCGTGGGATGGCAGGTTCACGGCAGTTGGAACCGTGCTGCGCGAAATCATCGACGCGGCCGGCGCCTATCCCGAAATCCGGGTACCGGCAGTTTCCCTCCTCGCCGAACTTTTGACCGCCCAAGGCCAACTCCGGGCAGGGCTGCGTTTGGACGGCGAGGCATGGGGCGGGGCCCGAAACGCGAGCCTGGAGCTCCCCCTGGTCTACGAGGACCTCGTGGTGCGCCACTGCTTGAATCTAATCTCGGCCGGCGACTGGGACCGGCTCGGAAATGTCCTGGACGATTACGCGGCCCGTGAGCCTGGACGGCTGCTGTACAGCGGCGGCATGCTGCACCTCATGCGGGGATATTCGCGGTTGCGGCAGGGCAGGATGCGTGAAAGCCTGGCCGAAGTGCGGCTGAGTGTGGAGGAACTGACTATCGCCGACCCGTTGGGCCTGTTGCCGTTTACGCGCGCCGTCGCGGCCTATGCCGCAGGCGCCGTCGGTCGCCACCATGAGGCCCGCCAGCATGTGCTGGCCTACCGGCTTTCGGTGTACCGGGAGCCGAAAACCCTTCACCTGCTGGCAGAGGCGTACTGCCGGGCGGCTGAACCCGGAGAGGGGCCTGGAGGGAGCGGTGCCGGGGCGTTGGCGCGGCTGGCGGACGAGGCCCTGCACGAGAGCCTGCGGGGCGTTGAAACCGATATCAGGCGGCTCGCGCTCCGCGGCGGTGACACCTCGGGCGCCGAGGCCCTCGCCCTCAGCAGCGGAGCGGTCGACGGCCCGGAGGCCCGGCTGGTGGAGTCCTACGCGCGAGCGGTGTCGGCGTCCGATGCGTCCGACCTCATTGGCATCAGCGACGACGCGCTCAATGCAGGGCACGGGCTCCTTGCCCTTGAAGCCGCCCAGCAGGCGGAGCGTATCCTGGCAGACGACCCGGAGCGGTGGAGGCTTACCGCGGTCCAGCGTCGGGTCCATCACCGCCTCGTGGAGGCCGGAATGTCCGCGCAATTAGAGGTCGTCCGCAGCGATCACGGCGCCCCGTTGACTGCCCGTGAGACCGAAGTCCTGGAACTGGTGTCGGGCGGGTCCACGAACGCCGAGATCGCCACCGCGCTCTGTGTGTCCCTACGGACCGTGGAGGGGCACTTGTCCCGGATCTTCGCCAAGCTCGGCGTCGGCCGGCGGGCGGACCTCCTGGACCTCGGCTCTCTGAACTCCGGACCCTGAGCTCCGGACCCTGAACCCCGCAAGCCTGGGCGGCGGCAGCGACGGCCGCTGCATACAGCACGGGTGGACCGGGGGACCGGGGGGAGTATCCCCAAGTAGTGTCATGGCACTTGGGCTGACAGAAGTCGGGTAAACGCTACTCGTGTGCAAATCCGATCCGGGCGATTCACTTAAGTCAGTCCCAAGAATAACGTACAGAGTTTGACTGAATGTATAGCGTCTCAAATTACAAGGTCTCAAAGTACGAGGTCTCATAATGAGGAAAATTCAGGGAGGCCAACGACGGCTGGCATGATTTGCAGGAAAGTTTGGTCCCCAGGAGCCTCTTGCCTGCTGAAGCAGCCACTGCCACCATTAGAGGTGGTCGGGCCGTAACCTCCCTACCCCAAACTCCTTCGTTGGAATCGTACGGTGCCCTAGCCGGCAGCCGTGCGCCAAGGTCGGAGCCGGCGGCGTCAGAGCCTTCTGAGACCGAGGCTCTCCCCCCAGCCGCCGCCGGCTCCCTTAACGGGGATGCTCCCGGGTCCGCGCCCCTCTGAGGCGCGGACCCGGCGTGAGCGACGCCGAGGGTCGGTTCAAGTGATCACTCAGGGCGTGAACCCGTCTCACTTCGCCCTCGGACTCCGACCGGGCACTGATCCTCCCAGTCAACTGCTGCACCGTGTGGCGCGCCCCAGCTCTCCGGGCGTCTCACCCCCGATACCCGCAATCTTCCTCCGCGACGCTTTCGCTGGGTCCACGGGGAATTGCCCATGCCCGACGGCGGCCGGCGTCGCCTCGATCTCCGGAGGAACACAGGGCCTCCGTCGCGGAGGACCTGGTGTCGGACGGGTTTCGAATTCACCCGGGTTCTCCGGGTACTCCGGCGGAAGCGGCACGTAGCGACTACTCGTAGGCTACAGCTCCAGCGGGTAGTCCGCCGTGTCAGGCGCAAAGACGAGGCCGGGAATTTAGGTGGAACCTACTCGTGTGCCTCCGGCATGCGCCTCATAGGTTTGCGATAGCAATCAACCAGTAACCGCTTGGCTACGAATTGGGTCTCAAAATGCGCTCTCATCTGCCTTCCGCCCTGCCGTCCGCCCTTCACGGCTTTGCATCCCGCGCCGGAGTCCGGCTGTGACTGCCGTCCGCGAATCGGATGCCGTCCGTGCCCTGACCAGGTCTGGCCTCGAAATCCCGCGGGTTGTCACCCCTCAACGGTTGCATTACCGGGCCCGGGCCATGGGGGAAGGCACTCGCTGGAGCAACAAGTACCGCCGGATCCTGGTCGCCAGCGATGTCTGCGTCATCCTCGCCGTCGCCCTCATCGCCCAGGTGGCCCGGTTCGGGCTCGACGAGGCTCGGGTCGCAGTCGGATGGCTCGACGTCGGCTACCTGCAAATCTCGGTCCTTATTGCGGCGGCCTGGATGTTTGCCTTGGGTGCGTACCGAACCCGTGACCCCCGAATCGTGGGGATCGGTGTTGACGAGTACAAGCGCGTGGTCAGTGCTACGGTAGCTCTCTTGGGCGTCCTCGCCATCCTTTGCCTCCTGTTCCAGGTCGACATCGCACGCAGCTACTTTGCGTTGGCCTTCCCTCTCGGCGTGGCTGGTCTCATAGGCTCCCGGTGGGTGCTCCGCCGCTGGCTTACCCGACAGCGCACCAAGGGGCATTTCCTTTCGCAGGTCCTGGTGCTCGGGAAGCCCAAAGACGTGAGCTATGTCGTCAACCAGATTGAAAAGAAATCCGGAGCCGCCTATCACGTTGTGGGAGTATGCCTGACGGGAAATTCCGGGATGAAATGGCTGAGCTTCGGCCGGCGGGCGGTTCCGGTCGTGCCCGAGGCCAGCTCCATCGTCGAGGCCGTCCGTGAATTCGGAGCCGATGCGGTGATCGTGGCCGGCCCGGGCAAGGGCGGCGGTAAGTACATCCAAGAACTTGGCTGGCAGCTGGAGGAATCGGCCACTGAACTGATCCTCACCACCGGACTGACGAACGTGGCGGGCCCACGGATCCATGCCCGCCCGGTCGAGGGCTTGCCGCTCATGCACGTCGAACTTCCGCAGTACACGGGGGCTCGGCACACTCTCAAACGCCTCTTCGACATCGTTGCTTCTGCCTCGGCCCTGCTTTTCCTGCTTCCGGTCTTCCTGCTGCTCGCCATCCTGATCAAGCGCGATAGCCACGGCAAGGTGTTGTTCCGCCAGGAGCGGGTGGGCAAGGACGGCAAGAAGTTCCTGATGATCAAGTTCCGCTCCATGGTGGAATCCGCCGAGGACGACCTGTCCGGGCTGTTGGATCAGAACGAGGGCGCCGGAATGCTCTTCAAGATGCAGCACGACCCCCGGGTCACTGAGGTCGGCCGCTGGATGCGCAAGTACTCCCTAGACGAGCTCCCGCAATTTTGGAACATCCTCAGGGGCGACATGAGCCTGGTCGGTCCCCGACCACCGCTTCAGCGCGAGGTCGACGGCTATAAGAACCGGGTGCACCGCCGCCTCTACATCAAGCCTGGACTCACGGGCATGTGGCAGACGAACGGCCGATCGGAATTGAACTGGCGGGACAGCGTCCGCCTTGACCTGTACTACGTGGAGAACTGGTCACTCGCCGGCGATCTGATCATCATCTGGCGCACCGCACTACAGATGATCAAACCCGTCGGCGCCTATTGAACGCCAGCACTGGCACAAACTCCCCTTAGACAGCCACTGGAAGTAAGGACATCCACATGAAGCCTCGCATTGGCTACGCAGCCGGAGCTTTCGACCTATTCCACGTCGGACATCTCAACCTTCTCGCCCAGGCCCGCCAGCGCTGCGACTACCTCATCGCGGGAGTGGTTTCCGATGAGCTGCTCCGGGCAACCAAAGGCCGGGCTCCCGTTGTTCCGCTGGCCGAACGACTCGAAATCGTCAGGAACATCCGGTACGTGGACGAAGCGGTGGCCGAAGTTCATCCGAGCCGCCTCGACACCTGGCGGGACAACCACTTCGACGTCTTCTTCAAGGGGGACGACTGGCGAGGTACGGAGAAGGGGATCGCGCTCGAACAGCAGCTGTCGAGCGTGGGCGTGGAAGTCGTCTACTTCCCGTACACGATGCACACCTCCAGCACGGTTTTGCGCCGTGCGCTGGGGCAGATTCTGGAGTTTGAACAAGGCAGCGCATCAGCGAATTTTGCCTAGCTGCTCACTTAGAAATTTTCCGAGGGGGGAAATTCAAATGGTCTCAACTGCACGTTCCGGGTTTGGTGGCGGCTTCGGTCTCCCATCACCCGACCCCAGGGTGGACATCCTGGGCATCCGGATAAGCGCGGTCAATATGTCGCAGGCCCTTGACCGCCTGGTCCGCCACATCAGCGGCGGCCACCGGGGTTACGTCTGCGTCACGGACGTCAACGCGTTGCTCCATGCCCGCCGCGACCCGGCACTCCGCAGGATCTTCAACACGTCGACCATGACCGTTCCGGACGGTGTGCCCCTGGTGTGGGCCGGTAAAAGTGCAGGTGCAGACTGGATGGGCCGGGTGTGCGGGCCTGATCTGATGCCGGCGCTCCTCAACGCGGCGGCCGAGCACGGATGGTCATCGTACTTCCTGGGCGGCGCGCCGCACGTCGCCGAGGAGATGATCGAGAACTTCCGACGCACCATCCCCGGCCTTGAAGTTGCCGGATGCCAATCGCCGCCCTTCCGTGAGCTTACTGCGGAGGAGGAAACGGCGCTGGTCCAGGAGATAAACGACTCGGGCGCCCAGATCGTATGGGTGGGTCTGGGCGCACCCAAGCAGGAAACCTGGATGGACTACTACCGTGGCCGGCTCACCGCGTCGCTGTTGGTCGGCGTCGGCGGGGCCTTCGACATGCACGCGGGGCGGGTCAGCCGGGCTCCTCGCTGGATGCAGCGCAATGGCCTCGAATGGGCTTACCGGTTCTCCCAGGAGCCCCGCCGGTTGTGGAAGCGATACACCCGGAACATCCCCGTCTTCGCGCTGGCGCTGTGCCGCCGCGCTCCCAAGCTCGTGGAATCTGCATGAAAGTCATGACCGGAGCCCACGCTGCGGCCGGCGCGGCGGGTGGGCGTCGCGCCGGATCGTGGCACGCCGGAGCGGTGAAACGGGTTGGCTGGGGGCTTGGAGACCAGGCGCTGAGCAGCTTGACCAACTTCGCCGTTGGAATCCTCGTGGCCAGATCCGTCAGCGTTCCGGATTTCGGCGCCTATGCACTGGCTTTCGCGGCTTACTGCTTCATCCTGGGGATCTCCCGGGCCCTCGCAACGGAACCCTTCGCCGTCAGGTTCGTCATTTCCGAGCCGGAGCAGCTTCACCGGGCCCGGGTCGGCGTCGCCGGTGTAGCGCTCCTTACCGGTGTTGCCTTCCTGGCTCTGGCTGCGGCGCTCAGTCAGATGCTGCCAGCGGAGTATCGATTCCTCGTCCTTTGCTTGGGGGTCGTGCTCCCAGGGTTGCTGGTCCAAGACAGCATGCGCCAGATTCTCTTCGCTGCCGGGCAGGGAAGGTCAGCCTTTAACAACGATTTGCTCTGGGCAGTGCTGATGGTGCCGGCCTTTGGCATCGTCTTTCTGTCCGGAAGCGTCAACGCGGCGACCTTGATCCTGGCTTGGGGCGCCGCGGCGAATGTGGCCGCGATTGCGGGATGTTACCGGTGCCGCGTCGTGCCGGGTGTCCGAACGGCCGGGTCCTGGCTCCGCTCCCAGCGCGGCCTGTGGCCCCGCTACCTCCTCGAGGGGGCAGCCATCAATGGTTCCCAGCAGATCATGTTCATGGCAATTGGCGTCTTTGCCGGCCTCGCGGCCGTAGGCGAAATGAAGCTGGTCCTGGTGCTGCTGGGACCCGTCAATGTCCTGGTCCAGGGAATCGGGGTGGTGGCGGTGCCGGAGGCTGCGAGGGCGATCGCTGGTGGACACTCCCGCTTGATGCGAGTCACTGCCGGATTTTCCCTGGCCGTGGCAGCCGGTGCGCTGTTGTGGGGACTCACCGTCACGCTGCTGCCTGGTTCCTGGGGGACAGCACTGGTGGGTCAGGGCTGGCAAGCGGCGTCGGCGCTTGTCGTTCCCATGTTCGTGGTGCAGGTATTCAACGGGGCAAACACCGGCCCCGTAGTTGGCCTCCGCAGCGCGGGGGCCGCAAGGCGAAGCATGTGGACCCGGATGGCGACGTCGTCTCTGGTTGTCATTTTATCGGTCGCGGGGGCAGCCACCGCCGGAGTGCAGGGAGCAGCGTGGGGGCTTGTCCTGGCCGCCGCCCTCAACGCAATCCTCTGGTACCTGCAGTTCAGGAATGTCATCAAGCAGTATCCATTCAAGGCTGACAAGTCTGATTTCGTCCGCCACCCGGTGGAACGGTCTCAACCCGGAGAGGTGGGTGTCCCTGATGAATGAATCGTGGTCTGTTTGGCATGGAACCAAACAAGTGATCAGGATGCACTGGCCCATAATCGTTGCACTCATGCTTGCAGGTGGGCTTGTCGGTGCAGGATTGGCGCTGCGCAACCCAGTCACCTACACCGCCCGGGCCGAGCTCGTCACCGGGAACTACTCGCTTCCGGTGGAGGTTGCCTCTCAACCGGCAATCGCCAAGGCGGGCGCCCTTGGCCTCGAGCTCCCCGCCGAAACCCAGGCGCGCATCATCGCGAGCCCGACCGTCGTGGACGTGGCAGCCCAAGCCCTGCGCCTTGATGACAGGGGAGCGTCGGCTCTCCGGGGCAGTGTCAAAGCAACGGCGACGACGGACAATTCCTTCGCCATCTCAGCCGCCGGTCCAACCCCGGAGGAAGCGTCGGCGAACGTGAATGCAGTCGCCGCCGCTTTCCTGCAGTACCGGGCCGACATTGGCCGTGCTGACATGAACGTCCTGGCGGAGCGGGCACACGCAGCTGCCAAAGACAGCCTTGCGTCGGCGGCCTCGCTCGCCGGTCCGCTCGCCAGCGCCCAGGCATCCAATCCCGGATATGCGGCGAGCATTGTGGCCAAGCGGGAAGAACTGGAACACGCAGCGAGCAGCGCAGAGTCCACCGCGGCGGCGCTGGACAATGCTGTGAAGAACTTCAACGGCGGCGGTTCCGTGGTGCGGCCCGCGACTTCGGCTGAGGTCGATGAATCGCCGTCGATGCTCATGTTTATCCTGCTCGGCCTTGCGGTCGGCCTGATGGGCGGCTTGGCCTTTGCCGTTATCCGTCGACAGGTCAGCGATCGGATCATGGACCGGCGCGACATCATGCGGGCCAGCGGGCTTACCGAGATTTTCGAACTGGGCGGACAGCGGGACGGCCACGACTCCGTTCAGATGCTCCTCCGCTCCGTGGAGCAATCGAGCGTCAAACTCGGAATTTCCTCCGCGCAGATAGCAGTCAGGCCGCTCACCCCTGACAAGCACGGCGCTGCCGGCCTGCTGGGGCTGGCCGCCGGCGGGCATGCGAGTCTGGGGTCCGTGGCCGTCGTTGCGCTCCGCAGGGAGACCGGGGCCGATATCGCGCACCAGCTCGCCACGGGCCGTGGATCCAATCCGCTGAGCGCTTTGACCGGTCACGAGCTCGCCACTGTCAACAGTGAGATCGGCTGTGAAGCTTCAGCCGTCTTCGGCACCACGCCGACTCCGACCGGAACTTACGATATTTTGCTGCTGGCAACCGGACCTCATTTCGGCACCGGCGGCAACCAGGACAGCCTGCCCGCTGGCTTCTCCGGCCCCACAGTACTGGTGGTGCATGCACGGAAGGACCGGGTCCAGGATCTCGAACAGGCCGTTAGCGAGCTAAACGCGGCCAACTTCCCGGTGGTCGCGGTCCTGATGGTGGACCAGGCGAAAGACAAGGCAAGCAAGAGGGGGACCGGGCGGACAGAACGCCCAAAACCGCACAGGTTCAGCGCTGAGGGTACGAGCACCCGCCCCGCATCGCACTCCGAGATGCCGAATGTTGAGGCGGGGCGCACGACGGCGGGGACCAAGTCATGACCATGCTCCGGACCTTGCCGGGAGCCGGGGGGAGCCTCCTCACTGGACAGCCCCGGGACGGTCGGCCACCCCAGGCTGGGTCCGGATTCAGTCGGCTCACTGACCGGACAGCCTTCGTCGTGGTCCTCCTGGTCTGGGGTCTGTTGCTTCTCACCGTGCAGCCATGGTCGAAAGCGGACCCCGGTGCCGGAGCCGACAGCAGCAGCACCCTCAAAGGCGCCCTGCTGATGCTTTGCATTGTGGCGCTCTTGATGGTGCTGCCGCCCCGGGCAGGGCTACGCATTCCACCGCCCCTGGCCCTGTACCTGCTCTACGGAACGTATGTGGTGATTTCGTCCGCCGTGCAGCCCGACGCGCTGCAATCCATGTTCCGAGGCGCCCGGCTTGTCACGGGCCTGTTCGTACCCGTCTTGCTCTGGTCCGTCGTGCGCGGGCGCTTCCGGCTGATGGTCTACGGGACCGGGGCAGCCTATGCGGGCTTGGCATTGACGGTGTTGGCCGGTGTAGTCCTGGCGCCGGGGCTGGCCTGGCAGGAGGGCCGACCCTTCCAGTCAGCCCGCCTGATTGGGGCTTTCCTGCCCATGATGGCCCCGCGTGTCGGGGAAATAGGCGCTGTCCTTGCGGGTTTGACGGTGCTTCTGTGGGCGCAGCGGAAAATTGGCCTGCTGGTCCTGGTCCCGGCCGTCGCCGTGGGCACCGCCCTCATCGTTTTCAGCCATACGCGGACAGCGGCACTGGCCCTGTTGCTGGGGCTGTTGGTGGCGTTCGGCGTAACCCTGGCTTCGCCGGGCGGCCGACGCGGGATGGGACTGGTTGGCGGGTCACTCTGCCTGGCACTCCCGTTCCTGCCCGGAATCATCGAATGGGCCCTCCGGGACCAGGACAGCCAGCAAATCCAGAAGTTGAGCGGTCGCACAACGGTGTGGGAATTCATTCTCAGCCAGCCCTACGATCCACAGGTGTTCTGGCTCGGTCACGGTATCGGGAACAAGAAGATTCTTCTTCGCCGTGGAGAAGGCGACATCAACGTCATGGCGATCGACAACAGCTGGCTGGACAGCTTCTGGGAGGCCGGCGCTTTGGGGACCGCCCTCGTCGCCATTGCCGTACTGGCTGCATTGGTCTACGCCCTCAAAACACCCGGATACGCCGCCAGGACGTTCGCCGGATTCCTGATGACCTATGTCTTGGTCGCATCTGTCAACGAGAGCGGTCTTTGTGACTTCTCTTCGATGACGCTCCTGGTTCTCGTTTCAGTCCTGATAAGTGCAGTGGACAGGGCTGACAAACGGGATCGTGCCGCCGAAAATCCGGTCCGGCATGGTCACCCCCACCATCGGTTGCGCCGGTCTTCCACGCAGCCAGGGACAATCTAAGAGAGGTACGAGATGTACACGAGAGGCATATTGCGCCCTGCCGGAGTGGTGGCGGCTCTGCTGCTGCTGCTTGGAGGACTTGTTTCCCCTGCCTTCGCACGGGAGACGGCGCTGTCAGCTACCAGCTCATCTATATGGCAGACCAATAACTCGGTCCGGGCCCTGGCCTACGCCAAGGGCAAACTCTTTATCGGCGGCGAGTTCACTTCGGTGCGGCCGCCCGGGGCAGCCGCGGGAACCCAGGAGAGCTCCCGGACCTACCTCGCCGTCGTGGACGCCGCCAGCGGGAGCCTGCTTTCCTTCGCGCCCCAACCCAACGGCAGGGTCTGGTCGCTGGCCGCGTCGGAGGACCAAAGCAGGGTTTACGTCGGCGGCGACTTTACCCAAATCGCGGGGCAGTCCCGCCAACGGTTGGCGGCCTTTGACACCACCAGCATGGCCCTGGTTTCCACCTTCAGGCCCAATGTGAGCTTCCGCGTGGCCACCATCGCTGCCCAGGCAAATAATGTCTACTTCGGCGGATCGTTCGGAGTCGTGTCAGGCGTCGCCCGGAACCGGCTGGCTGCAGTGCAGGCCAGCGACGGAGCGCTTCTGCCCTGGAACCCGGACGCCAACGCCGACGTGAAAGTGGTGCGTCCCGCGCCCGACGGGAGCAAAGTCTACGTCGGCGGCGCCTTTGAAACTATCGGCGGCATCAGCTCCTGGGCGGTCGGCCTCGTCGACAGCGCGCAGGGCGCCTTGCTGCCCTTCCCCGCAGCGACGGCGGTTCCGCCCAAGACCACCGCCTGCCAATCAACAGTGCGTGACATCATCACCGATCAGAACACCGTCTACTTCGCCAACTCTGGCAACGGCGGAGGGTGCTTTGACGGCACCTTCGCCGCGGACCTGACCAGCGGCGCCTTGAAGTGGAAGAACAGCTGCCTCGGCGCCACCGAAGCCATCGCCCTCGTTGGCGGATGGCTCTACAAGGGCTCCCACGCCCACGACTGCAGCAGTGACGGAGCCTTCCCCCAGGGACCAAACCGCATGCTGCTGGTTCAGCGCCCCGATGACGGAAAACTTGCCGGCTGGTACCCCCAGACAAACGCGGCCGGCACCACCAAGGTCGGTCCGCTGGCCATGGCTACCGATGGCAAGCAGCTTTGGGTGGGCGGCGACTTCACTCTCGTCAACGGAGCCGGCCAGCAGGGTGTAACACGGTTCCAGGCGGATCCCGAGACAGCGCCGACCAAGCCTTTGACTCCGACTGCCTCAAGCACGCGCCCAAACCAGGTCAAGGTCACCTTCAAGGCCACGACGGATAAGGACGACGAAAACCTGACCTACAAGTTGTACCGTGCAGGCACTACCGCCCCGATCTTCACCCAGGTGATCCGCTCCCGCTTCTGGGACATCCCGACCCTGACGTTCATCGACAAGAACCTTACCGCCGGAACGCAGGCAGCGTACCGGGTTGAGGCATCTGACGGCACAGTAGCGGTGCTGTCCTCGTGGACCCCGTATGTCACTGTTGCCTCGCAGTCCGCGAGCTATCAGGACACGGTGAAGGGCGACGGAGCCAGTAGCCTCTGGCGATTTGAGGAGGCCAACGGTACGGCGGCGGCGGACTACTCCGGTAGCAACGCCGGTACCTACCAGGCCATGAACCTGGGCGGGGCCGGAATCCTGGCCGGCACCACGTCTGCTGAGCTGACGAACAGCAACAGCAACATGGCGAGCAGCCTGTCCCAGACCGGTCCGCAGACCTTTACCGTGGAATCCTGGATCAAGACCACCACAACTTCCGGCGGCCGGATTGTCGGCTTCGGTAACAGCCAGTCGGCCCAGAGCGGCAATTACGACCGCCACATCTTCATGCAGAACAACGGCAAGGTGGTCTTCGGCGTGTGGACCGGCTCCGCCACCACGGTCACCAGCGGGGCCGCACTCAATGACGGGAAATGGCATCACCTCGTCGCCACCATGATCCCGGGCCGCTCTGAACTGTTCGTGGACGGCGTCAGCCAAGGCACCAACACTCCGACAGTTGCTCAGGGATACGACGGGTACTGGCGGGTTGGCGCGGACAACCTCAACGGCTGGCCGAATCAGCCAGCATCGCGTGCCATGGTGGGCAGCGTCGACGAAGTTGCGATCTACCCGGTCCAGCTGACCGCGTCCGACGTCCAGTGGCACTACAACCTCGGCAGCGGCAACAAAGCCCCGGTTGCGTCCTTTACCTCCGCCTGCACTGCGCTCAGCTGTGATCTGGACGGCTCGGCGTCGGCAGATTCAGACGGAACCATCTCGGAACTGGCATGGGATTTCGGCGACGGACAGACCGACGTCGGCGCCACGCCGTCCCATACGTACGCAACGGCCGGAACTTTTCAGGTTCGGCTGACCGTGACTGACAACCTCGGGTCGAGCACCACGGTCACTCAACCGGTCTCCGTCACCGCTCCCAACCAAGCGCCCGTGGCCGCCATGACCGCCACGTGCAATGCACTCAGCTGCTCCTTCGACGCCTCAGCGTCGTCCGACCCGGATGGCACTGTAAGCTCCTGGCTGTGGGACTTCGGCGACGGGCAGACGGGCACGGGCAAGACGGTGACCCATGCGTACGCCACGGCTGGAAACTATTCCGTGAAGCTCACTGTGACTGATGACAAGGGCGCCACGGCGGAGGCCACCCAGGACGCCACACCCCAGCTCGCTCCGGCTGGCTCGGCACTCGCCACAGATACCTTTGCCAGGGTCGTCGCACAGGGGCTCGGCACCGCTGATCTTGGGGGAGCATGGACAGTGAGCGGTGCGGCCAGCCGGTATTCCGTTACCGGCGGCGTGGGCAACTGGATCATGCAGGGGCCGGGGAACGCACCGGGCGCCTACCTGAAAAATATCMTCGCGGCCGACACAGACCTCTCGTTCAAGGTCTCACTCGATAAGCCGGCCACCGGCGGTGGCGTTTACATGGCCGCTGTGGGACGTTCGGTTGCCAACCAGGGTGAGTACCGGGCCAAGGTCCGATTCACCTCGGCCGGCAGGATGTCCCTCGCCATCGTCAGGACCACTGCCGCTGGCGTTGAGACCTACCTGGCGCCGGAAACCGTGATCGCAGGCCTGACAGGCACCAACAGCCAGCAGCTCGGGGTCCGCATCCAGGTCACAGGCCAGGGAACCACCGCAATCAAGGCCAAACTGTGGGCAGCCAGCGGCGCGGAACCGGTTGCGTGGCAGCTGGAAGCCACTGATACCACGGCCGAACTTCAGGCGCCCGGCTACACCGGCGTCCTGTTGCAGCTGTCGGGCTCAGCAACCAACGCTCCCGTCACGGCCCGGTTGTCAGAATTGTCTCTGACCACTCCCCGTTGAGATAGGAACTAACCGTGCATCAGTTCATAGACGCCAGCGGCGCTGGCGGAGATGTCCCCGGCCGGCGCCGCGTACTCATCAGTGCGTACGCGTGCGGCCCGGGGATGGGCTCGGAGCCCGGTGCAGGCTGGGCATTTGCCTTGGCGGCCACCCAGCACAGCGAGGTTTGGGTGATCACCAGGCGCCGTTTTGAACCGCTGATCAGGGACGCCATCGCTGCGGACCCCGGGCTGGAACCGAGGCTCCACCCGGTGTACCTGGATCTGCCGGACTGGTCCCTGCGTCTCAAGAAGCACCACCGGGACGTCTATTGGTACTACCCCCTGTGGCAACGGCTGGCAGGGCAGAAAGCACTCGAACTGCATCAGGAGGCACGGTTCGATGTGGCCCACCACGTGACCTTCGCTTCGGACTGGATGCCCTGTGGTCTGATGGCACTTCCGTCGACCGTGCCGCTGGTGTGGGGCCCGGTCGGGGGTGCCTCCTACGTCCCAGCCAGGCTCCTGCGCTGGCTGGGACTCAGGGGAGCGCTGGGCGAGCTCGGCCGGCGCGTGGCAACTGCGGCGAGTCGGCGGATTTTCGCGGAAAGGATGGCCCGCCGCGCCCAGGTTGTCGTGGGCCTGAATGAGGACGTCCGGCGGCGTTTCGCCGGCGCGGCCTCCGTCGCGGTCGAACCAAACGCAACGGTGGAACCTGCAGGGGCGGCCGTCGTCCGCAGCGTCGCCCCCGCCCACGTCCCCACGGCGATATTCGTCGGCCGCCTGGTGTCTTGGAAGGGAACCAGGCTCGCCGTGCATGCGCTAAGCCATCCGTCGGCGGCGAACTGGAGGCTGGAATTCATTGGCAGCGGCCCTGACCAGCGCTGGATTGAAGCGGAAGCTGCCCGGCGCGGCCTGGCCGACCGGGTGACCTGCCGGGGCCAGCTCCCGAGACAAGCTGTCCTGGCAGCGCTGGCCGATGCCGACGCCATGCTTTTCCCCGCCCTGCATGATTCCGCGCCTTGGGCTGTGGCGGAGGCCTGCGCGGCGGGCTTGCCCGTGATCTGCCTCGATTTGGCTGGCCCGCCTGTCCTTGTCCGCAAGACGGCGGAAGGGATCAGCCACATCGTCGATGTCGGACCGGGGTTGCCTGCCCGATTGGCCGCTGCACTCAGCGCCGTCGAGGCGTCACCGCGGCCGGCTCCGTCGAATCGCTGGTCGTCCTCCCGACTACCTCTTCTTCTTGATGACTGGTACGGGCATGCCCAACAGCTCCCGGCAAACGGGGCCGCCTCAGGCTTCGGAACGAGCGACGCTGAGGGGGTGACGGGTCTTGCCTCGACACTTCCCTGAAGAAGCTCCTGCGCAAGGGTGGCTCTCCCGGCGGCAGCTCCTGACCGCTGCAGGAACGGCAGCCCTACTGACCGCTTGCGGGACTGGGCCATCCAACAGCCGGCGCCCCACGGCCGGAGCGTCCGAAGCGGCACAAAAAATGCACACTCTGACGGACCTGATGTCCACCAAGCCGTTTTACATCGCCCATCGCGGCTCGGGCGACAACTGGACCGAACACACTGCCGGGGCCTATGCCCACGCTCTTCAGGGCGGTGCGATGGCCATTGAGGTCTCCGTCAGCGCCACCAGCGACGGCGTGCTGGTCTGCCACCACGACAGCAATACCGAACGGATGACGGGCCGCAACCTGCAGATCGGAGAGGTGACCTATGAGAGGTTGGAAGTACTCCGGAACGACTCACGCGCATGGATCGGTCCGCAGACGCCCCTTGAGCCCATTCCCCGGCTCAAAGACGTGCTGGATGCACACGCGGCCACCAGCGTGATCTTTATCGAAGACAAACAGGGGGGAAATACGCAAGCCCTGCTTGACCTGATGGATAGTTATCCGGATTCCAAAGAGCACTTCGTATGGAAGCAAACGGCAGGCGGGAAACATTACGCAGAGGCGAAGGCCCGCGGGTACAAGACGTGGGGGTACTTCGTCGACAACGCCGAGAACCGGTTCGCAAACTTCGCGGGCCGCTTTGACTACCTGGGCATTTACCACGGTGCCACGGATGACGAAATCAAGGCTCTAGTGGCCTACGGCAAGCCCGTCATCTGCTGGGAAATACACACCCGCTGGATGCGCGACAGGGTGACCGCGCTGGGCGTGTCCGGGCTGATGTCATCGAATTTTCCGTATGTTTCGGGCAGCGCCGCGATCAGTGCACGGGACGACTTCGCGTCCGGAGTACGTGCGGCGGGGGACTTGCCCTGGATCCTGGTGCCCACATACCAGCCCACTCTGCAGCCCGAGTTTTCCTCCGTCAGCCTCAACAACGAGGCAAGTTCAACGTACACCTTGGGTTCCATGGGCCCCGTCACAAGAGATACCTACTCACTGGCTTTCGACATGCGCTGGCCCATGGCGGTTCCGGACAAGAGCGGCACCGCGGGCATCGCATTCGGCCAAGCCAATGATCAGCCGTACCGTCCAACGGCGAGAGCGACTGTGGGCGGCTATCACCTGACCCTGGACACAGCAGGCAGCATGCGGCTCTATTCCCGCGACGCCGGAGCGGTGGAGGGGGAATTGCTGGGTGAGGCACAGTCAGACGCACCGATGGTAGGCGCCTGGATGCGCTTCCGCGTGGACGTCACCCCGAGCACAATTACGTTCATCCGGCTGGACGGGGCCGTAGCCAGCGCGATCGCCAACAATTCGTCGCACCGGGGAGGCTACTTCGCGCTGAACAAAAACTATCAAGGCAAGCAGCCGGTGGAGTTCCGCCAGATCGAGGTCAGCTGAATTGGAAGATCGCCTCTCGACGTCCTAGGGCCGGGGAGTTCCCTTGCGCGCGATGACATCAGCGTAAATGGCTTCGAGTGCGCTCAGGTTGCTTTCCGGCGTGAAGAGGCTGAGATAGTCCTGACGGGCAGCCGCGCCGGTGAGCAGCGACACGGCGGGGTCGTTGATCTTGAGCAGAGCCGCCCGAAGGGAATCCGCATTTCCCGGCTCGAACGTGAAGCCGTTCTCGCCGTCGCGCACCAACTCTGGGAACACTCCCTGGCCCGGCACAACCGCTGGGACGCCATGCGCGAATGCCTCCACGACGCTCAAACCGAAAGTCTCGAAGGCCCGGGACGGGTTGGCAAGGTAGCGGGCGTTGAGCAGCAGGTCCAGCGCGTCAGCGCGGTCCAGCGAACCCAGGAAACGGATGGACGATCCGTGCTCGGCCGCCTCCTCTTCCAGCTCCGGGCGCAGGGGTCCGTCGCCGGCAATCATGAGGGTGCCCAACGAGGAATCCCACGCCTTGATCAGCGTTGAGACGCCCTTCTCCACGGAGAGGCGTCCAAGGTAGAGGCCGTAGGACCCTGCACCCACACGGACCTGGGCAGGGGAGGGAATGAAATGCGGTTTTATGGAGATCTGTCCCGCTGGGAGACCGGCCTCCATCATGATTCCGCGGGCAAACTTACTCATCACTATGAATCGGTCTACGCCGCGCTGCCAGGTGCCCAGAGCGCGGTGCGTTCCAATCGACAGGGCGAGCGGAGCGGTCGCCAGGCGGCTGTTCCGATAGCACGCGTGGACCAGTGCCGGCGTCGGTGGACCGTTCAAACACTTGAAGCACGGCTGCCCGTCGCGGAGCAGCGTTCCGGCGGCGCAGACAAGCCGATAATTGTGAAGCGTTGCAACGACCGGGACGGACATTTGCCGGGCCGAGGTCAGAATGGACGGGCTAATGAGCGGAAAGGAATTGTGTAGATGGATGACGTCAAAACGCTGCCGGCTGAGCACGGCGTGCATGGCGGCCTGATCCTGCAGAGACCACGTGACGCGGAGCGGTAATTCTGCTTTCCGGGTGGCCGGCATCGAAGCGATGTCATCACTGCGGCGGGCGTATTCGACCACCTCGTGCCCGGCACTCTCAAGCAGATTGCGCTCCTGCTTTACTACGGTGTCCTCTCCGCTAGGATGATCGGAGCGGTAGCGGTTGTGGACCATTAAGACGCGCAAGTGGTTCCGTTCGCAGTCGGTGATTTGAGACGCATGCTATCGGATTCAGCGGGTTCTTGCTAGAGAGGGACAAGTATGTGAGCCGTGCCGGTTCGGGATACCCGGGGGCCTTGTTGCTGGCCGTTGTTCTCATGCTGAGCGGCTGCAGCGGGGAGGAACCTGCGCGCCCAACGAGCATTGCCCCCACAACGGCGACGGCGGTCGCCACCGCCGCGGGCCCGGTGTCCGAAGAGCCTGGTACTTATGCCGCCGCACCCTGCACAGTCTCCGTGGAACCGGGGGCAGATCTCGCCCAGGTGGCGGATTCCCAGCCCGAGGGTGCCGTGGTTTGCCTGGCGCCAGGGCGCTTCACCGTGGACCGGCCCATCCGGCCAAAGACCTCACAGACTTTCCGTGGCAGCGGGAAGACTGAGCTGGCCGGCGACGTTCCTGTCGAAGGATGGGGAGCCGAGGGGGCAGTTTGGACTGCCCGCGGCCATTTGCCGGCGGACTATGAAAAGTCCGGGCAATGTGAGGATATCCATTCGAACCCCTGCCAGGTCGCAGAAACCCTTTTCCTGGACGGCCGCCCCGTGCGGCGGGTCATGACAAGGAACGCCGTCGGCCCAGCTACTTTTTATGCGGATTACGCGGCCAACGTCCTCTACCTGGGACAGGATCCAACTGGCCGTGCTGCCACTCTGGCACGCACGAGAACCGCGATTACTTCGACCGCGCCAAGGGTCTCGATCGAGCACCTCACCGTTCGTGGATTTGCCAATTTGGCCCAGCGGGGCGCCGTTGTGGTCGGCGGCCAGGACTGGACAATTCGTGATTCCGTCATCACGGCTAATCACGGCGTCGGCCTCATGATGGTGCAGGCAGACAGGGCACGCATCACCGGCAATACCATTGCGCGTAATGGCCAGCTGGGCCTAGGCCAATACCGTTCCCAAGGTGTTCGTATTGAAAACAACCACATCGTCAACAACAATACGGCGGAATTCTGGCGCGCGGACTGGGAATCGGGCGGTATTAAAGTCACCAGATCGTCCTCGACCATTGCCAACAACGATATTAGTAACAACCTTGGCGTGGGCGTCTGGGTGGACGTGGCCGGGGACGGCGTCGGAATCACTGAGAACAAAATTGCCGGCAACGCCGCCGACGGCGTCCGTTACGAAATAAGCCGGAACGGGCGCATATCCGGTAACGCCATCACGGGGAACGGTCTGGCCTTGAAGCGCGGAGCTGGAACGGGCCTGCTCACCGGGGCGGGAATCACCGTGAACACCAGCAGCGATGTCACGATCGAGAAGAACGCTGTCTCTGGGAACCTCAACGGGATAGGTATCCAGGCCCGGCCGCGGGGCGATGGTCCGTGGGGCGAGTACGTGCTTAAAAATGTGGTGGTCGCGGAGAACCACATCGATCTGCGAGGCCCGGCCACCGCGACCACTGGGTACGTCGAGGCCGGTTCGTTAACGCGCCCGCCGGACCTGGGCGGCATCAGGTTTCAAGGCAACCTGTACGTCCTCAAGGACACCGCTGCACCCAAGTTCCGTTTCCGGGACAATGCACTGGATTTCGAAGGCTGGCAGGGTGCCGGCAACGACACCGCAGGAGCGGTCGCTCCGGCCTGATCAGACCTCGACTTTCCACCCCCGGAACAGCCTGCCTACCCGAGCCAGACATTGCTGTCAACGACCAACTCGATGCTGTTCTGCAACAATTCCTTGCTAGAGTGTCCAACCGTAATGCCTCTTGCATTTGCCCGAGACGCGATTTTCGCTGGGGGAGTCGCGGCTAAAGGGCGCACAGACGGGCTCGCCGACAGAAAGAAATTCCACATGAAGTTCCCCCCTGTTAAACCCATGCCCGATGTGAAGCCACTCCGTCCCGGACGCGGCCTCCGGGCCGTTGCCGTGGCCTCGCTTGCAGCCGTGTTCAGCCTCGGATTCATTGCCCCGTCCTCCGCTGCCACTCCCGTTGTGGATGCCACGGTCGCCGCCGGCGCCTCGATCCAGGCCGTGATCAATGCAGCGCCCGAAGGTGCCCGCATCGGGCTGTCGGCCGGTACCTACCGGGTCAGCAGCCCCATTAGTCCCAAACGAGGACAGAAGCTGCTGGCACTTGGTGGCGCAGGCACTGCAGTCATCAAGGGCTCCAACGTTGTCACGGGATGGATCAAAGACGGCTCCAACGCCCGCTGGTACAAGAACGGCCTGCTGCCGGCTGCCTACTCGGACGCCGGGCAGTGCGAAGTCAACAGTGGCTTGGAAGCCAACCCCTGTCAGAAGCGGGAGCAGGTGTACCGGAACGGCGTCGCCATGAACCGTGTGATGCAGCTTGCATCTCTGCGCTCCAATGGCTTTTTCCAGGATTACCAAAACAACCGCACCTGGCTGGGGACTGATCCCGCTAATGCGACTATGGAAATTGCGCGAACACCGCATGCCATCAATTCCTCGGCCCAGGGCGTTACCCTGAGCGGCCTGACGTTCAGCAACTTTGCCACGCCGTCCCAAAAGGGAGCGGTTTTGGTTGGCGGCTCCGACTGGATCGTTGAAGGCTGCCTCTTCAAACGAAACCATGCCATTGGTCTGCAGTTGGCCAAAGCGCACCGGGCTATTGTCCGCAACAACACCATGGTGGAAAACGGCCAGCTTGGAATGGGTCACTACGCCTCCAACAGCACCGTTGTTGAAAACAATGAGATCGCGAACAACAATACCGCAGGTTATTGGGGTGCGGACTGGGAATCCGGAGGATTTAAAGGCACCTATTCCAATGGCGTGACGTTCCGCGGCAATAACGTCCATAACAATCGGGGTACCGGCGCCTGGTTTGACATCAACAACATCAACGTCAACATTCTTGGAAATTCCATCAATAACAATTACGCCGATGGAATCCGGTACGAGATCAGCTACAAGGCGCTTATCAGCGACAACAGGCTGGCCGGGAACGGCTACGGTCTGGCCACCGGCGGCGGACGGGGCAGCGACTACTCGCTGTACGCGGTGGCCGCCATCAACGTCAACTCCTCACCCGATGTTGAGATCCGGCAGAACGTTATCGGGAAAAACCAGAACGGCATCGCCGCGCAGATGCGCAACCGGGGCAGCGGTACCTACGGCGCCTGGGACCTGCACAATCTCTACGTCCACAACAACGATGTAACCCTCGCCACCGGAACCCGGACAGGCGAAGGCGTTCAGGGATTGGGTACGCTGTCTCCCGTTTCGCCGACGACCTACTACGCCTCAAAGAACAACCGCTTCGACTTCAACACCTACCGGATGGACGCCACGGGCGCCAAGCGCTTCTCGTGGAATAAGTCGTACATTTCATTCGAGTCGCTTCGGGCCACCGGCCAGGAGCGCAACGGACGGGTGGTTCCGGCCACCTAGCTGCCGTCCGCTCTGCGGCGGGAGCGCGAACGCTCCCGCCGCGTCGCCGTGACGGACTGCGTCATCCCGCGCATCTTGAATCCTGAAAAATGCTCGCATGTGTGATCTGCCTCATCTATGCTGTCAGCACAGATCGTGTGGAGCCCTTACCGGGGTCCGGACATTTGCCGTTCATCATCGTTCGAGACTTCGGGGGACTGTGTGACTAAACGTGCGCTTATTACCGGTATTACGGGCCAGGACGGTTCGTATCTGGCCGAACTCCTCCTCAAGAAGGGCTACGAGGTCCACGGCCTCATTCGCAGGGCTTCCACCTTCAACACTGTGCGGATAGAGCACCTGTATGTTGATCCGCATGAGCCGGATGCGAAACTCTTCCTCCACTACGGGGATCTCAGTGACGGGGCCCGGCTTGTCACCCTGATCGCGAAAATCAAGCCCGACGAGGTCTACAACCTGGCGGCCCAGTCGCACGTCCGGGTCTCTTTCGACGAACCGGAGCACACAGCTGACACCACAGGCGTGGGCTCTGTGCGCATGCTCGAAGCCGTGCGTCTGGCGGGAATCAAAACCCGGTTTTACCAGGCATCCTCGTCTGAGATGTTCGGCGCTACGCCGCCGCCGCAAAACGAGGAAACGCCGTTCTACCCGCGCTCTCCCTATGGAGCCGCAAAGGTGTACAGCTACTGGGTGACCAAAAACTACCGTGAGGCCTACGGAATGTACGCCGTCAACGGCGTCCTGTTCAACCATGAGTCCCCTCGGCGCGGCGAAACCTTTGTCACGCGCAAGATCACCAGGGCTGTGGCCGCCATCAGCGCCGGGCTTCAGGACACGCTCTATATGGGCAACCTGGATGCGGTCCGTGACTGGGGTTACGCCGCCGAATACGTCGAAGGCATGTGGAGGATGCTGCAGGCCGACGAGCCCGATGATTTTGTGCTCGCTACGGGGGCCGCCTACACGGTCCGGGACTTCCTGGAGATTTCCTTCAGCCACGCCGGACTCAACTGGGAAGACCACGTCGAGTTCGACGAGCGCTACCTGCGTCCCACCGAAGTGGATGCGCTGGTGGGCGACGCGTCCAAGGCAAGAGAAAAGCTTGGATGGAAAGCAACGGTCGAAACCCCTGAGCTGGCCCGCCTGATGGTTGAGGCCGATATGGAAGCTTTGAAGCATCCCGGCGGATGGATCGACACCGTTGACCTCGGCAGTTGGGCGCCCGGGGATGACTGAGGCCGCACGCTTCACGCCCGGCCCGCTTGAGCGGGACGCCCCCTTCTACATCGCTGGACACCGCGGCTTGGCAGGATCGGCGCTGTGGCGCACCCTGGTCAAGGCAGGGTTCACAAATCTGATCGGCCGTGGCTCGCAGGAGCTGGATCTGAAAGACCGCGACGCCACCTTCGCCTTCTTCCGGGAAACGAAGCCGAGGTACGTGGTCCTGGCTGCGGCCAAGGTCGGCGGGATCATGGCCAACAAGACCTATCCCGCGGATTTTCTGAGCGAAAACCTCCAGATCCAGGTCAACGTGCTGGACGCGGCCCAACACGCGGGAGTCGAGCGGCTTCTATTCCTCGGATCGTCCTGCATCTACCCCAAGCTGGCACCCCAGCCCATCAAAGAGGATTACCTCCTCACCGGGCATTTGGAGCCGACCAACGACGCATACGCTATAGCGAAAATCGCAGGCATCCTCCAAGTCCAAGCTATCCGGCGCCAGCACGGGTTAGCCTGGATCTCGGCCATGCCGACGAACCTCTACGGCCCGGGCGATAATTTCTCGCCCCAGGGCTCACACGTGCTACCCGCCCTCATCCGCCGCTACGCGGAAGCCGCGGGTTCGGAGTCCGTGACGAACTGGGGCACCGGAACACCGCGCCGGGAGTTCCTGCACGTCGATGACATGGCCGAGGCTTGCCTGCACCTGATGGAACATTATGACGGCCCGGAACACGTCAACGTTGGCACGGGGACGGATGTGAGCATCGCCGAACTGGCCACACTGGTGGCAGATGCCGTCGGCTTCACGGGAACGACAGTCTGGGATACGGCCAAACCTGACGGGACACCGCAGAAGCTCCTCGACGTCTCCAAACTGGCGGACGCCGGCTGGAGGTACCGTATTCCCCTCGAGAAGGGAATCGGCGGGACCGTGGAGTGGTACCGGCTGCAAGAGTCGGTCCGGCAATAGCGTCAACGGACACCGGACGGACGCAGGGTCCCTCGTCCACCCTCCGCCCGGCGGTTCTGCCAGTGGCCGCGGTTCTTCCCGTCCTCAGAGCTCTGCGGGAGGCGCTGCCTGGGCCCTGTCCGCTGCGCCGTAACTTCGCATTTCGCCGTACCAGCGGGGCAACGCCAGCAGGAGAAAGCACACGTTGATGCCGAAAAAGACCGCATAGACCACTGAAAAAACCGGCGGGATCGCCCACAGGAAAAATGCCAGGCAGAGCACCCCGTATTCAGTGGGCAGGACGGCCAAAGAATAGAGAACGGATGAGCTGCCTTCCCCGGCCAATCGGGTCGAGGTGGACCCGCGGTGCGCCCGCCTCATCTGGTCGGTCAAAATGATCGTGAAAAAAAGCACCACGGCAAGCAGCTGGTAGAGCAACGGTACGGCCAGCCATGGGCCCCGCTCGACGTACCCCTGGTACCAGGCCACAAGCACCGCCAAGTGCAGGGAAGCCATCTTAACCGCGTCGACAACGTGATCCAGCCACTCGCCGGCAAAACTTCCCCCGCCGCGCAGCCTGGCCAGCTGGCCGTCCGCCGAGTCCAAGGCGTAGCCGAGAATAAGCAGCAGGGCCACCAGCACACTGACGACCGGCGTCGCCGGGGCAAACGCGATCAGACCTATCCCTGAGAAACTGCACAGGGCGCTCACCGTTGTCACGCCGTTGGGCGTCATATGCAGCTTGAACGCCAGCGCGGCAAAATGGCGGCCGGCGGGACGGTTCAGGAAACGCGCGTAGGCGGAAGCGCCCTTGGACGTTTTTTGCTTCGACCGCAGGGCCTGAACCAGTTGACGGTGGGAAGTTGAGGGGGCCAGCGGCGGCTGGGTCTGTTCTACCTGCACGGCGAAGTTTCGGTCGCGGCCCAATTCCGAAGCCCGGACACTGCGGTTATCCATTGCATGAAGTCATCGTAGCGGCCTTGACCAGCAGGAACTATGAATATGCCCAGCCGTATTTCTGCATGACGCGGGGCACGATTTCCTCCCCAGCCGGGCGGCGCGCTGGTGCGGAGTGAGCGCGGCATCATGTTTCTTGATGACTTCCGCGCCGTGGCGTTCCTTGGACACCAACTTCTGCTGCGGGAGCAGATAGTTCGTGAACAGCCCGTCAAGCTCCCAGATCTCGTTGAGCTTCTCCAGTTCCGCGGCGGTGTCATAGCGGTAGTAGCCGACCAGTTCCACGTGGGCGCCATCGTTCCTTGTTCCCGGGACGGTGCCCGGCTCTCCGCACCTTTTCCATGAGTCAACGCGGGGACATCCACGCATGGGATAATTAGGTTTAATCTGCGTGACGTAATGGCGCCGCCAGCCTCCCGGCCGGCGCGGTGTACGCCGCAGCGAACGCCGATCCAGGAGTCTCCGCCATGGTTGCCACCCCAGCCCACCTCCGCCGCTCTGCCGCCGCGCTCGGAAACGAGGAGGTCCTGAGGATCCGCAACGACTTCCCGATCCTGCAGCAGCACGTCAACGGCAGGCCGCTTGTCTACCTGGACTCCGGTGCCACCTCGCAGAACCCGCTCAGCGTGCTCGCGGCCGAGCAGGAATTCTATGAGCAGCGAAACTCCGCGGTCCACCGCGGGGCACACCACCTCGCCGTCGAGGCCACCGAGGCGTTCGAAAACGCCCGGGAAACGGTGGCGGACTTTGTCGGTGCGGAGTGGGATGAGCTGATCTGGACCTCCAACGCCACGGAGGGCCTGAACCTGCTCACGTACTCCTTCCTCAACGCGTCCCTGCCGGGCGCCGGGCCCGAAGCGGCCCGGTTCGCCCTGGCCCCGGGCGACGAGCTCGTCGTCACGGAGATGGAGCACCACGCCAACCTGATCCCCTGGCAGGAGCTGGCGGCCCGGACCGGCGCCGTCGTGAAGTTTATCCCGATCGACGACGCCGGCGCCCTGGACCTGGAGGCCGCCGCCGGCATCATCGGCCCGCGCACCCGCGTCCTGGCGTTCACGCACGCGTCAAACGTGCTCGGCACCATCAACCCGGTGGCCGCCCTGGTGGCCCTGGCCCGGTCCGCCGGGGCCCTCGTGGTGCTCGACGCCTGCCAGTCCGCGCCGCACCTGCCCCTGGACGTCAAGGCGCTCGACGTCGACTTCGCGGTGTTCTCCGGCCACAAGATGCTCGCCCCCACCGGCATCGGCGCCCTCTATGGCCGCTCGGAGCTGCTCAACGCGATGCCGCCGTTCCTGACCGGCGGCTCCATGATCACCACCGTCACGATGGAACGGGCGGGTTTCCTGCCCAGCCCGCAACGCTTCGAGGCCGGCACCCAGCGCATCTCGCAGGCGGTGGCTCTCGCCGCGGCGGTAAACTACCTCAGCGAAACCGGGATGGACCGCATCCACGCCTGGGAAGCCGAACTCGGCCAGCGCCTCGTGCGCGGCTTGGAATCCATCCCCGGGATCCGGGTGCTGGGTCCCGCGGCCGGGCAGGAAAGGATTGGCCTGGCGGCATTCGACGTCGCAGGCGTCCACGCGCACGACGTCGGCCAGTTCCTGGACAGCCGCGGCATCGCCGTGCGGGTCGGCCACCACTGTGCCCAGCCCCTGCACCGCCGGCTCGGGCTGACGGCGACGACGCGCGCCAGCACGTACCTATACAACACCACGGACGAGGTGGACGCGTTCCTGAACGCGGCCGCCGATGTCCGTGCCTACTTCCAGGCCTAGGACGGACACCCATGAGTCTTGACCAGCTTTACCAGCAGATCATCCTCGAACACGCCAAGGCCCGGCACGGCAGCGGCCTGGCCGCCGCGGACGCACCCAAGGAGGCCAGCTGCGGCCAGTCGCACCAGCTGAATCCGACCTGCGGCGACGAAATCACAGTCCGGGTGTCCGTGGCCGGCGGGAAGGTCAGTGAGCTGCGCTGGGACGGCGACGGCTGCTCAATCTCGATGGCCTCGGCGTCCGTGCTGACGGACCTCGCCGAGGGCATGACCGTCGCGGAACTCCGCACCGTCATCGACAGCTTCCGCGAGGTGCTGCGCTCGCGCGGCAAGGTGCCGGCCGACCCCGAGGTGCTCGGCGACGCCGCGGCGTTCGAGGGCGTGTCCCGCTACGCTGCCCGGGTCAAATGCGCCATGCTCTCCTGGGTGGCCGCGGAGGACGCCCTCGGCCAAGCGCTGACGGCCTGACGGCAACACGTCAGGGCCGGCCCAAGCCCTTGTAGGTCCAACCGGCGGCCCGCCACTTGGCAGGGTCCAGGACGTTGCGGCCGTCCAGGATGCGCGGCGCGGACACGAGCGCCTTGGCCGCGTGCGGATCCAGCTCCCGGTACACCTGCCACTCGGTCAGCAGCAGCACGGCATTGGCCCGGTGCAGCGTCGTCTCAAGGTCCGGTTCCAGCTGGAGTTCGGGGAACCGCTTGGCGGCGTTGTGCAGGGCCTGGGGATCGGTGACCGTCACCACTGCGCCCTGCAATTGCAGCTGCGCGGCGGCGCTCAACGCGGGGGAGTCCCGGACGTCGTCGCTTTCGGGCTTGAACGCCGCACCCAGCACGGCGACCCGCTGGCCCAGCAGGGACCCGCCGCACAGTTCGCGCGTCAGCTCCACCACCCGGGTCCGGCGCCGCATGTTAATCGCATCCACTTCCCGCAGGAATGTCAGGGCCTGGTCCGCCCCCAGCTCGCCGGCGCGGGCCATGAAGGCACGGATGTCCTTGGGCAAGCACCCGCCGCCGAATCCGATGCCTGCGTTCAGGAACTTCCGCCCGATCCGCTCGTCGAGCCCGATCGCATCAGCCAGCCGGGTGACGTCAGCGCCGCTGGCTTCGCAGACCTCGGCCATGGCGTTGATGAAGGAGATCTTGGTCGCGAGGAACGAGTTGGCTGCCGTCTTCACCAGTTCCGCCGTGGCGTAGTCCGTCACCAACCGGGGTGTCCCGCCGGCGAGGGGGGTCTCGTAGACCCTGTCGAGGACGGCCACCGCGGGATGGTCTTCGCTGCCGTCCGGCGTGCCGTAGACAAACCGATTCGGGTTCAGGGTGTCCGTCACGGCATGGCCTTCGCGCAGGAACTCGGGATTCCAGACCAGCGAGGCGCCGGGCTCTGCGTCCGCCAGCACCTCGGCCAGCCCCGCGGCGGTTCCCACAGGTACCGTGGATTTCCCGGCGACGACGTCGCCGGGGGAGACGTATTCAGCGAGCGAGGCGACGGCGGCGTCGACGAAGCGCAGGTCGGCGCCGTTTTCGCCGCGCTTCTGCGGCGTTCCGACGCAGATGAAGTGGACCTCGGCGCCGCGGGCGGCCGCCATGTCGGTGGTGAACCGCAACCGGCCCGACTCCTCAAGTTGGGACAACAGGTCGTCGAGCACGGGTTCGTAAAAGGGGGCGTGGCCCGCTGAAAGCTGGGCCACCTTGTGTTCGTCGACGTCGATTCCGACAACGTCGTGACCCAGCTTTGCCATGCATGCAGCATGTACCGCGCCCAGGTAACCGCAGCCAATGACCGAGATCCGCATAGTTCCGATTTCCTCCTGTCGGGCCCTGTTCACAGGGTACGTGGTGGACGTCGGGATCGAACAGCCTCTCGGCGTACCATGAACAGCCTGGCCGCCAGCGCGCCGGCCATGGCGCCGATCGTGTTCGCGGCGACGTCGGCAGCGGAGGGAAAGCGCGCCGGCAGGAATGCCATTTGACCGAGTTCGATCACGACGGAGAGCATGAACCCGGCGACGGCCCCGCCCCACCAGAGCCGCAGGCCAAGGATTATGGCGACCAGGGCGCCCAGCGGAGCAAACAGGACCACGTTCGAGGAAAATTCCACGACCCCGTAGTCGAACCAGGGAGGGACGCCCCAGCGGTGCAGTTGCCGGAGCCACCGATTGAGGTAGTTGGCCGCGCCCCGGTCAACGGGCACCGGCCAGAAGGCAATCAGGCCGAGGACCGGAACACAGGCGCACAGGCCCCAGATGGCGACGCGGCGGGGTAGCAACTGGCGTCCCCTTTCAGCGGTGCACCTTTTTGCTGATTCTAGCGGCCGGCACGCCTCGAAAGCAGGGAAACCGGCACACCGGCGGGCATATGACCGCCGGTGTGCCGGATGCTAGCTGAGCAGCCCGGCCACGCCTATCGCCGCCGTCGCGGCCCCCAGCAGCATGGAGATGCTGACCAGGACCACATGGACGGTCAGGAAGCGTGTGGCCTTGCCGTTGGCATCGCGGGCACGCGGATCCTTCATGACCCGGCGCAGGAACTGCGGCCAGACAACCAGGGACCAGACGCCGGCGACGATCAGGACGACGGCGAGGACCGTGGGCAGTTCCACTGGGTCAGTGGCTTTCGAGCCAGGCCTGGGCCTGCTGGGACTGCAGGTTCAGGGCCTTGCCGACCATCGGTTCTGCGGCGTCGGCGATCTTGCCGCCAAGGAACGGCACCGAGGAGGTCACGTCGCCCTCGAGCTCGATCCGGGTGCTGCCGCCGTCGGACACGAGACGCTGGACAGCGTTCACGTCCAGCGGTGCGCCGGAGACCTTCAGGGAGATCGTGCTCTGCCGGGAACCGTCGGCGGAGGGGGCCTCCCAGGCCTCCAGCTGCGTCACCTTCAGGCTTGCGCCGACAAATTTCCGGGCGATGTCCGGCATCCGGGTGGTGGGGATGGTCCGCACGGTAGTGGTGCTGAAAGCGCCGGCGGGGTCTCCGTCGATGGCGAAGGATTCCAGGGTGCCGCCAACGAGTTCGCTCGTGTGGCGCAGGAAGTCTTCATTGACGAAAACCGCGGTAACGCGGTCAACGCTGTGCGGAACGGTGGTGGATGCACTCAGGGCCATAGGGGGTCCTCCGTGTTGTGGAAGTGGACGATTCGGGCTCCAACATCCTACGTCGTGTGCCCGGCTGGCTCCGATTCGAGACTTTCCAGATCCCGGGCGGCGGCGGTGATATTCCGTGACATGGCGGGAAAAATGATGCTGTGGAACGGCAGCACCGCGAGCCAGTAGAGGCGGCCGCTGAGGCCCTTGGGGAAGAAAATGGCGCGCTGGCGGTAGCGGCTGCCCGTCCCCTCCGGCTCCACGGAAAGTTCGAGCCAGGCCCGGCCCGGGGCCCGCATTTCGGCCCGCAGCCGCAGCAGCCGGCCCCGGTCGATCCTCTCGACCCGCCACCAGTCCACCACCTCGCCCTCGGCCAGCAGGTGCGGGTGCCGGCGGCCCCGCAGCAGCCCCGCCCCGCCCGTGAGCTTGTCCAGCCAGCCGCGCACCTGCCAGGCGAGCGGCAGGGAGTACCAGCCGTTCCGGCCGCCGATTCCTTCGATGACGGTCCAGACATACTTGGGGTCCACGTCGCTTTGGAAGCTGCGCTCGTCCACGTACACGGCGTGGCCGGACCAGTCCGGGTCGCTCGGCAGGGGATCGGCGTCGACGCCGGCGCTGGCCCACGTGGTCTCCACCTGGCCGTCGCGTTCCTTGCCCAGGGCGAGGGCCACGGCCCGCCGGTAGGGGGTCAGGCCGCCCTCCGGCACAGGGATGTACGCATCGATGTCGTGCTCGGCGGCGACGGCGTCGTGCTGGAGCGATTCGACCAGCGGCAGGGACATGGAGAGCGGGATCGGGGTGGTCAGCGCCACCCACAGACCGGCCAGTTTGGGGGCGGGCACCGGCAGCGCCAGCACCACCCGGTGCGGCAGGCCAGCCTCGGCGGCGTATTCCTGCATCATTCCGGCGTAGCTGAGCACCTGGCGGCAGCCGATGTCGAAGGTCCGGTTGATGGTTCCTTCCAGCGACGCCGCGGCCACGAGGTAATACAGGACGTCGCGGACGGCGATCGCCTCGATCTTGTTGCGCACCCAACTCGGGGCCGGCATCAGCGGGAGCGTCTCGGACAAATGCCGGATCATTTCGAACGACGCCGAGCCTGAGCCGATCACGACGCCGGCCTGGAAGACCACTGCGTCCACCGGGCTGTCCAGGAACACCTTCCCCACCGCCTCGCGGGAGCGCATGTGGGTGGACAGTTCGGCGCCGGCCGGGTGCAGGCCGCCGAGGTAGACGATCCGGTCCACGCCGGCGGCGGCCGCGGCCCGGGCAGCCGTCCCGGCCATCGTCTTTTCCTTGGTCTCGAAGCCGGCACCGGCCGCCATGGAATGGACCAGGTAGTACAGCACGTCGACGCCGTCGAGCGGCCCCCGCCGGGCGCGGCTTCCAGGAGCCGGGGGACGAGCCGGCCGCCGATGTACCCGGTGGCCCCGGTGACGAGCACGGTCTTCGGGGATGCGGCCTTCGCGGTGGCTGCCTGCGGGGCTGGAGCAGGAGTTCCAGCGGGTTCAGGGGTTGCGGTTGTGCCGTTCATGGTGACTCCTTGTCAGCCAGCGGTTGGCGGGTGGCCTACCAAGCCATTCGGTGCGGGGCCGGCGTTGGATGGGCCCGAGTTGGATGGGCCCGCGCTCCTCCAGCCAGCCTAGCCCCGTCGGCGGTGCCCCGGGCAGGTCTCGTCGGCCGGGCCCGTCGGCGGGCCCCGGGGCTCCGCGGTAGGCTTGGAGGGCCCGGGATTCTCACGAATTTCGGCTATTCGTGTTGCCTGCACCCCGTGATCCCATCAGGAGCAACAGCTATGAGCCTCAACGGCCCCTCTCTCACCGGTTTGCGCCGTGTCCTCGCCGAAGACCGGAACTACGCCCGGATCCAGGCCGAGGCCGCCCGCGGGTTCGCCGGCCGCAGCGAGGATTACCAGATCAGCGCCCCGGCCGGAATGCGGTCCACGTTGCTCGCGGAAATGGCGGACGGACTCGCGGCCCTGGCGGGGAACGAAGCTGGCCCTGCCGAAGCCGGCCCTGCCGAAGCCGGCTCAGCCGGGGCGGGCCGGGGAGTGCCCGTGGTCCTGGCCGTCACCGCGACCGGCCGCGAGGCCGAGGACCTGACCGAGGCCCTGCGCGCATTCCTGCCGGCCGATGCCGTCGCGGAGTTCCCCAGCTGGGAGACGCTGCCGCACGAACGGCTCTCCCCGCGCTCGGACACCGTGGGCCGGCGGCTGTCCGTGCTGCGGCGGCTCGCGCACCCCGAATCGTCCACCGCCGGTGCGTTGCGCGTGGTGGTGGCCCCCGTCCGCGCCGTCGTGCAGCCGATCGTCGCGGGCCTGGGCGAACTGGTGCCGGTGACCTTGAAGGTCGGCCAGGAGGCCCCCTTCAGCGGTGTCGTCAAGAGTCTCGCCGACGCCGCCTACGCCCGGGTCGACATGGTGACCCGCCGTGGCGAGTTCGCCGTCCGCGGCGGCATGCTGGACGTCTTCCCGCCCACCGAGGACCACCCCATCCGGGTCGAGTTCTTTGGTGACGAGGTGGACCAGATGCGCTGGTTCGCCGTCGCCGACCAGCGCTCGCTGACCGCGCCGGGCCTGCACCATCCCACCGAACTCCATGCCCCGCCGTGCCGCGAAATCCTGATCACGCCCTCCGTCATGTCCCGTGCCGCCACCCTGAAGTCCCAGCTCCCGGCCGCCGCGGACATGCTGGAGAAGATCGCCGGCGGCATCGCCGTCGAGGGCATGGAATCGCTGGCCCCCGTGCTGGTGGACGCCATGGTGCCGTTCCTGGACCAGCTCCCGGCGGGTTCCATCGCGGTGGTGATCGAGCCGGAGAAGGTCCGCACCCGGGCCCACGACCTCGCCGCCACGAACGAGGAATTCCTCGAGGCTGCCTGGTCCACGGCGTCCGACGGCGGGACGGCGCCGCTCGACCTGACTTCCGCGGCATCCGTTGCCTTGCACTCGGCCAGCTTCCGTTCGCTGACCGATACCCGCACCGCCGCGCTCGAGCACGGCGTCTCCTGGTGGTCCATCACGTCGCTGGCCAGCGACGAAGAGCTGCTGCCCGACGTCGACGTGCTGAACCTGCACGCCCGGGAACCCCGCGGCTACCAGGGCGACGTGGCGGAAATGATGGACTTCATCGGCTCCCGCGTCCGGGACCAGTGGCGGATCGTCGTGGTCACCGAGGGCCCCGGCCCGGCGCAGCGCCTCGCCGAACTCTTCCACGACAACGACATCCCGTGCGCGCGGGTGGACACGCTCGAGGCGGATCCGCAGGCCGGGCTGATCGAGGTGACCACCGCCGCCGTCGGCCGCGGCTTTGTCCTGGATCCGCTCAAGCTGGCGCTGCTGACCGAGGCTGACCTGCTGGGCCGGACCTCGGCCGGGTCCACGAAGGACATGCGCCGGATGCCGTCCAAGCGGCGGAACGCCGTGGATCCGCTGCAGCTGGTGGCCGGCGATTCCGTGGTGCACGAACAGCACGGCATCGGCCGGTTCGTGGAGCTGATCCAGCGCAAGGTTGCCGGTGGCGGCGAGGGTGTGCGCGAATACCTGGTCCTGGAGTATGCCCCGTCCAAGCGCGGAGCCCCGGGCGACCGGCTCTTCGTGCCCACCGACCAGCTGGACCAGGTCACCCGGTACGTGGGCGGCGATACTCCGGCGCTGAGCAAGATGGGCGGCGCGGACTGGGCGAGCACCAAGTCCAAGGCGCGCAAGGCGGTCAAGGAGATCGCCGGCGAGCTGATCCGGCTGTACTCGGCCCGGATGGCTTCCCGCGGCTACGCCTTCGGCCCGGATACCCCGTGGCAGCGGGAACTGGAGGAGGCCTTCCCGTACGTGGAGACCCCGGACCAGCTGACCACCATCAACGAGGTCAAGGCCGACATGGAGCGGGAGATCCCCATGGACCGGCTGATCTCCGGCGACGTCGGCTACGGCAAGACCGAGATCGCGGTCCGGGCCGCGTTCAAGGCGGTCCAGGACGGCAAGCAGGTCGCCGTGCTGGTGCCCACCACGCTGCTCGCCCAGCAACACTACGAGACGTTCACCGAACGGTTTTCCGGCTTCCCCCTCGTCGTCAAGCCGCTGTCCCGCTTCCAGACCGGCAAGGAGGCCAAGGAAACCGCCGACGGCGTCAAGAGCGGTTCCGTGGACGTCGTGATCGGCACGCACCGGCTGCTGTCCAAGGACTTCGGCTTCAAGGACCTTGGCCTGGTGATCGTGGACGAGGAGCAGCGCTTCGGCGTCGAACACAAGGAGGCGCTGAAGAAGATGCGCACCAACGTCGACGTCCTGGCCATGAGCGCCACCCCGATTCCGCGGACGCTGGAAATGTCCCTGACCGGCATCCGCGAAACGTCCACCCTGGCCACCCCGCCGGAGGAACGGCACCCCGTGCTGACATACGTCGGCCCCTACACGGACAAGCAGACTTCCGCCGCGATCCGCCGTGAGCTGATGCGCGAAGGCCAGGTGTTCTTCGTCCACAACCGGGTGTCCACGATCGACCGCACCGCGGCGAAGATCCGCGAACTGGTCCCCGAGGCCCGGGTGGAGGTGGCGCACGGGCAGATGTCCGAGAGCCGGCTGGAACAGATCATCGTGGACTTCTGGGAAAAACGCTTCGACGTCCTGGTCTGCACCACGATCATCGAGACCGGCCTGGACATCTCCAACGCCAACACCCTGATCGTGGACGGCGCGGACAAGTACGGCCTCTCCCAGCTGCACCAGCTGCGCGGACGTGTGGGCCGCGGCCGTGAACGCGCCTACGCCTACTTCCTCTACCCCTCGGAAAAGCCGCTCGGCGAGGTGGCGCTGGAACGGCTCAAGGCCGTCGCGACCCACAACGAGCTCGGCGCCGGCATGCAGCTGGCCATGAAGGACCTGGAAATCCGCGGCGCCGGCAACCTGCTCGGCGGCGAGCAGTCCGGCCACATCCAGGGCGTCGGCTTCGACCTCTACATCCGGCTGGTCGGCGAGGCCGTGGCCGAATACCGGGGCGAGGCCGAGGAGAAGGCCGCCGAAATGAAGATCGAACTGCCGGTCAACGCGCACCTGCCGCACGACTACGTGCCGGGCGAACGGCTGCGCCTGGAGGCCTACCGCAAGCTCGCCAGCGCCATCACCTACGAGGCGATCGAGGAGGTCCTCGCGGAGCTCGTGGACCGCTACGGCGAACTGCCGCTGCCGGCCACCAACCTGATCGACGTCGCCCGGTTCCGGGTGGGCGCCCGCGAGGCCGGGTTGTCCGACGTCGCGCTGCAGGGCAACTTCATCAAGTTCTCCCCGGCTCAGCTGCCCGAGTCCAAGCTCATGCGCCTGACCCGGATGTACCCCGGCGCGCAGGCGAAGCCTGCCCTGGACGCCGTGCTCGTCCCGAAGCCCAAGACCGCCAGGATCGGCGGCCGGGACCTGCAGGACGCCGAGATCCTGGAGTGGGCCAACGGCGTGATCCGGAACATCTTCTCCGACGCCCCTGTTTCTGCCTCGCCGGCGGTGAAATAAAAGAATGATGGGAGGACATCACGCCGCGTCGGGAGCCGCGGCGTGGGTAGCCATTGCCTCGACCGGCCCGTATGCGCTCGGCTGGTACCCCCTGGATCCCACCGGTATCGTGATCGGCGCCATGGCGACGGCGGGGACCGCGCTGGTCTGCGACTGGGACCACCGCGCCAGCACAGTGGCGCACGCCCTGCCGCCGCTGTCCAACCTGGTGGCGCGCGGCATTGAGAACGCCAGCGGGGGCCACCGGCAGGGCACGCATTCGGTGCTGGGTGCGGCGTTCTTCGTGCTGCTGGCCACGATCGCCGGGCAGTGGCAGGTGCAGACCCAGTGGGGGCTGCTGTCCGTCGGGGCAGGCCTGCTGTGCATGTTCATGATCAACATCGCCGCGAAGGCACTGAAACTCTTCCCGAAATACGGCTGGATCAGCAACTGGATCGTCGGGCTGCTCATGGCCGGACTCGTGACGTGGTTCGCGCCGCACCAGTGGACCTGGCTGCCGGTTTCGATGCTCACCGGGGTGCTGGTGCACATTGTGGGGGACATGATCACCACCGGGGGAGTGCCGCTGCTCTGGCCACTGGTGATCAAGCCGCCGAAGGTCCTGCGCAAACTGCCGCTGCTGAAGAACATCTGGCGGGCCAACGGGGCGTTCTCCATCCCGCTGCTGGGCCGGGCGGGATCGCGGCGGGAATGGTTCGTCCTGATCCCGGTGAGCGGCTACGCCATGGTGGGGATGTTCGGCGCCGGCCTGGCGGTGGCCAAAGCGCACTTCCCCGCGGCCCTGGCGCTCGGCACGGGGCTGGTCAAGGGCCTGTTCGCGCTGGTGCCCGGCTAGAACTGCAGCCGGTTAAATGACTGAAGCTCCGGATGATCCGGAGCTTCAGTCATTTAAACGGAAGGAGTGCCTAGTTTTCGCCGGCCGAATCCGAGCGGCCCAGCAGGGTCTGCGGGACCCAGAACGCGGCGGCGAAGAGGACCAGGCACACGGCCATCGGCCAGGTGTTGTCCAGCGTCAGGAAGGACAGCGAGTAGATCGCACCGAGGAACAGGACCATCATCGCGGCAAAGATGACGATGGTCGAGCCGAGGCTGTTTTCGGTCTGCGGGGTGGTGTTGCTGGACATTCGTTCCTCCTCGGCCCCGGGGGGGCTCAAAAACTGTGGGCGGTGCCGGCACGCTCAGTACGCGGACGAACCCTGTTCACCCTTGACGATCGCGATGCCGGAGCTGGCGCCAATACGTGTTGCACCTGCAGCAATCATAGCCTGAGCATCGGCCAGGGAACGCACGCCGCCGGAGGCCTTGACACCCAGGTCCGGGCCGACGGTGCGGCGCATGAGAGCGACGTCGTCGGCCGTGGCCCCACCGCCGTTGAAGCCCGTGGAGGTCTTCACGAAGTCCGCCCCGGCTTCCACCGCGGCCTCGCAGGCGAGCACCTTCTGGTCATCGCCCAGCAGCGCTGTTTCGATGATGACTTTCAGGATGGCCCCGCCCTCGTGCACGGCGGCCGCGACGGCGGCGATGTCGTCCACCAGCGCGCCCTTGTCGTTGGCCCGGGCCGCGGCGATGTTGATGACCATGTCCACTTCTTCGGCACCGTCCAGGACCGCGCCGCGGGCCTCGAAGGCCTTGACGTCGCTCGGCGTGGCGCCCAGCGGGAATCCCACCACGGAGCAGGTCAGGACGCCGGACCCCTTGAGCGCTTTCTTCACAGTCTTGACCCAGACCGGGTTCACGCAGACCGACTTGAAGTGGTACTCCGCCGCCTCGGCGCAGACCTTGAGGATCTCCGCCTCGCTGGCCTCCGGCTTAAGCAGGGTGTGGTCGATGTAGGAGGCGATGTTGGGCGTCCCCCCGGTGGCGGCTTCTTGGCTCATGGTGGTCCCTTTCGTGGCGGGCCTGGGACGCGGCGGTCCCTTCCCGGGCCTTGTGGGCCTGCGGGCCCTGGCGGCGCCGCGTGGTGCGCGGCTTATCAGGGAACCATCTTGCCATAGGAATGTGCCCGGCGGATGTCCCGGCCGGGCCTCCCCAGCGCGTCTAGGCGGCGGCCGCCAGGGGCCGGGCCATGGTGGCCTGAAGCAACTGGGAAGCGCACACCGACGCCGCGGAACCGGAGGCCACGAGCAGCCCGAGACGGACGCCGTCGTAAGCTGCCGCGTCGCCGATCGCCCAGATGCCCGGCACGGAGGTGCGGAAGTCCTGGCCGATGACGATCCCGCCGCCGGCAGCGGTGGCGAGCCCGGCCGTGGCTGCCAGTTCGTCGCGGGCGATGCGCTCCTCGGCGAGGATCACGAGGTCGCCGTTCATGCTGGAGCCGTCCTCGAAGACGATGCCGGATGCCGGCAGGACGGACCCGGCGGCGGTGGGAACGACGGCGGCGGGACGGACTGTGGTGCGGACCGGGCGGACGCCGCGGGACCGGAGCACGGCCTCGGCCTGGCCGGCGGCCGAACCCGTGCCGACCAGGATGCCCAGGGGGCGGCGGCCGAGGACCCGGGTGACGTCCTTGACGGCCTCGCCCAGCCCGGCGGCGTCGTCGATCGTGGAATAGCTCAGGCACCGGGCCGCACCCTCCACCGGTGCCTCGGCGGGGGCGGAACCGGTGGCGATGACGAGCTCGTCGTAGTCGAACTCCATGCCGTCGGCGGTGGTCACGCGGCGGTTGTCCGCGTCGATGTAGCTGGCGGGCTGGCCGAAGCGGACAGACACCTGGGGCAGGACGGCGAGCTCCAGCAATTCCTCGGGGGCGTCGTCCCGGTTGCTGAGGACCGTGATGGCGCCGGCGAACGGGGTCCGGGCGAGCTGCCGGACGAGCGCCTGGGCGGCCCGGCCGGCGCCGGCGATGACGATCCTGGGCCGGGCGGCCGTTGTGGCGGCGGCAGCCGAAGCGCCTGCCAGGGCGGAGGTGGAGGTGGGAGACATTGCCGGAGCGGACATGTGCTGGCCCTTTCGCTGGGTGGCCATCGTGTGGCCGGTGTGCTTGATGAACCCCAGCGTAGGCGTCCGATTTTTCCGGGGTGTTTCCCGGGTGTTGCCGCTTCTGCCCTGCCTGTTCGCCAGTATTTACCGGCCGGTAATGCCGTGGGTCACACCGGTGCGGCGGGTAACAAAGCAACGCGGGGTCACTTGGCGCCCATACGTGGCGGTGGGATGGTGTCCGGCAGCGCGGACCGCAGCCGGCTGACGGTCATGTCGAGGGCATGCACGGAACCGCGCAGCTCCAGCAGGTCCGAGAGCGCCTCGCGGGACAGCACAGCCCCGCCGGCGCCGATCAGCGCGCGCAGCAGCAACAGCGGTGCGGGCGCCATCTCGACCGCCTCGCCGTTGATGCGCAGCGAGCGGCCGCGCAGCTCCACGCTGCCGGAAACGGTATCGAGCCGGCGGACGTGGTTGAGCGCCAGATGCTCGCAGACCAGCCGGATCAGGGCGCCCATTCGGAACCGTTCCGGGATCAGCGGGTGCAGCCCGGCATCGAGCAGCGGCTGCGCGGTGATGGGCCCGACGACGGCTGTCGCCACGGTGGTCTTCAGGCTCTCCACGAGCTGTTTGTAGACGCCCATCTCGTGCGCCGTGCTCCACATGGCGTCCACGGCGGGCGCGCTGGTGAACGTCAGGACATCCAGGTTGCCGCTGCACGCGGCTTCGATGAGCTTGGGCAGCCGGTCCGCGCCGTCGGGCTTGACCCATCGGTACGGGGTGACGGTCAGGACGGTGGCGCCGGACATGCGCAGGCGCTCGAGCTGGCGGACATCGGTGTAGCCGTGCAGCTGCACCGCGACTGTCTTGCCGCGCACACCCTCGGCCAGGAGCATGTCCACGAGCGTGGCAGTGGTTTCGTCGCTGCTGATTCCGACGTCGGCGAGGCCCGCGGCGCGCMCGGCGCCGCGGGCCTTGGGCCCGCGGACGAACATGCGGGTGGCGGAGAGGGTCTCCAACAGCTGGTCGCCAATGCCGAACGTGTCCGCGGCCTCGCACCAGCGGCGCATGCCGTAGGCGGTGGTCGCGATGCAAAGGTCGGGCCGGGCGGCGATGATCGCCCGGGTGTCCTCGATCAGGCTCTGGTCCTCCCGGACCGGGGCGATCTTCAGGGCCGGGGCGTGAAGCACCTCGGCGCCGCGGCGTTCCAGGGCCTCGATGAGGTCCTGCGAGCGGCGGTGCGAGGTGACGCCGATCCGGAAGCCGTCCAGGGGAAGGTCCCGGTCGGTCGCGTCCTCGGCGGGTTCCGCCGCGGGTGCGCCGGCGGTTAATGCGGGGGTTAGTGCGGGGTTCAACGGGGACAGGGGTGCGCCGGGCTCCGGGAAGGCTGCGGCGGCGTTCAGTGCGCTCATGGGAATCCTTACGCCTCCATCAGTGATGCGGCCAGACGGTCGAGTTCCGCCGTGGCCCCGGCGCAGCCCCGGTTGGCCTCGGCCACCCGGACAACGTCCCCGATCACCAGGACGGCGGGGTTGCTGCAGCCCGCGGCTGCGGAGGTGATGGTGCCCAGCTCGGCGATCGTGGTGCGCTGGCCGGGGCGGTAGCCGCGTTCGACGACCGCCATCGGCATGTCGGCGCGCATCCCGGCCCGGCGGAGTCCGGCTGCGAGGTGGTGCAGGGTGCCGATGCCCATCAGGACCACAATGGTTCCGCCGAGCCCGGCGAGGTGCGTCAATTCGTTCTCGGTCAGCGGTGCATGGCCGGAGACCACGGTGAACATGTGGCTGACTTCGCGGTGCGTGACCGGGATGCCGGCGGCGGCCGGAACCGAGATGGCGCTGGTGACTCCGGAGATCACGCGGACCGGAACCCCGGCCGCGACACAGGATGCGACTTCCTCGCCGCCGCGGCCGAACACGTAGGGGTCCCCGCCCTTGAGGCGGACCACGTTGTTGCCGGCCAGCGCGCTTTCCACCATGAGCTTTTCGATGTCGGCCTGGCTGACCTTGTGGTGGCCGGGCTTCTTGCCCACATCCACAAGTTCTGCCGAGGTCAGGGACGGCAGATCCTGGTAGGGGGCGAGCCGGTCGTAGAAGACGACGTCGGCATCGCGCAGCGCGGCGACGGCGGCGACCGTGAGCAGCTCGGTGGTCCCGGGGCCGCCGCCCACCAGCGTGACGTGGCCCGCCGGACCGGCCGGGGGCTCGGCCGCCACCGGAATGCCCGTGGCGCGGCACCGGCCCAGGAGGGCCTCCCAGCCCGGCTGGCCGTCGTCGACCGCCGCCACCAGGAACGGGCGCTCGGGCAGCGGGCCGTCGATGCCGGCGCCCTGCGGGGTGCTGAGGCGGAACACGACGGCGCCGGCCGCCTCATAGCGCCGCACGGCCTGACGTGCGGCGTGGTCCGCGCCCGTGACCAGGACTTCGCGTCCGGTGAGGTCAATGGTGAGCTGCATGGCTATGCCTCGTTCTCGTCAGACAGTCCCGCGGTGGTGGCACGGACCGGAATGGAAGCCCCGATCAGGACCGGCTGCTGACCGGCCAGCGCCTTCTCCTCCGCTGTCGCGGGGCGCATCTGGCCGCGCTCGTCGGAGACGAAGGTGATCGAATCGTCTTTCTGGTCCGGGGCGTTGACGAAGGAGCGGAAGCGGCGGAGACGCTCGGGATCCTTCAGGGTGTCGGCCCATTCGTCGACGTAGGTGTCAACGTGTTTGGCCATGGCGGCCTCCAGGTCCTCGGCAATGCCCAGGGTGTCGTGCACCACCACGTCCTCGACGTGCTTGATGCCGCCGTCGAGTTCTTCCTGCCAGCGCGCGGTGCGCTGCAGGCGGTCGGCCGTGCGGATGTAGTACATGAAGTAGCGGTCGATGTATTTGATCAGGGTTTCGTCGTCGAGGTCCTTGGCCAGCAGCTGCGCGTGCGCCGGGGTGGCGCCGCCGTTGCCGCCGACATACAGGTTCCAGCCGTCGGCGGTGGCGATGACGCCGACGTCCTTGCCCCGGGCCTCCGCACATTCGCGGGCGCAGCCGGAGACACCCATCTTCAGCTTGTGCGGGCTGCGGAGGCCGCGGTAGCGCAGTTCGAGCGCGATGGCCATGGCCACCGAATCCTGGACCCCGAAGCGGCACCAGGTGGAGCCGACGCAGGACTTCACCGTGCGCAGGCTCTTGCCGTAGGCCTGGCCGGATTCGAAGCCGGCATCCACGAGGACCTTCCAGATTTCGGGCAGCTGCTCCAGCCGGGCGCCGAACATGTCGATCCGCTGCCCGCCGGTGATCTTGGTGTAGAGGCCGTACTGCTCGGCGACCGCGGCGATCACGCCGAGTTTCTTCGGGGTGATCTCGCCGCCGGCGATCCGCGGAACCACCGAGTAGGTGCCGTCTTTTTGCATGTTGGCCAGGGCGCGGTCGTTGGTGTCCTGCAGGGTGCCGCGGCCGGCGTCCAGGACGTAGGCGCTGTTCTGGCTTGCGAGGATGTTGGCGATGGTCGGCTTGCAGATATCGCAGCCGGCCCCGGTGCCGTACTTGGCCATGATCTCCTCGAAGGAGGTCAGTTCCAGGACCCGGATGGCGTCGAAGAGTTCCTGGCGGGACAGCTCGATGTGCTCGCACAGGGCCCTGGAGACCTCGACGCCGGACTTGGTCAGTTCGGTCTCGAGCAGCTTCTTGAGCATCGGCACGCAGGATCCGCAGCTGGTGCCGGCGCGGGTGCAGCCCTTGAGCTCGCCGAGTTCCTGGACGGGCGCGTTGCCGTCGCAGCTCCCGCAGCCGTTGACGGTGTCGCGGATGGTTCCGGCCGAGACGTTGTTGCAGGAACACAGGATGGCGTCGTCCGGCAGTTCGGTCTCCGGGGCGTCGCCGCCGCCGGCCGCGGTGAGGTAGGCGCCGGGCTCGGCGGCCAGTTCGCGGCCCAGCATGGGGCGCAGGGACGTGTAAGGCGAGGCGTCGCCGACGAAGATGCCGCCGAGGAGGGTCTTGGCATCGTCGGTGGTGACGATCTTCTGGTAGACGCCGCGGGCGGGGTCGGCGTAGACGATCTCGAGCGCGTGTTCCGTGCGGGCGAAGGCGTCACCGAAGCTGGCGACGTCGACGCCGGAGAGCTTGAGCTTCGTGGCGGTGTCGAAGCCGGGGAAGGTCGCGTCGCCGCCGTGCAGCCGGTCCGCGACGATTTCGGCCATCGTGTTGGCCGGGGCCACGAGGCCCAGGCACATGCCGCCGAAGTTGGCGACCTCGCCGATGGCCCAGATGCCGGGAACCTCGGTGGAGCAGTCGTCGGAGATGACGACGCCGCCGCGCTGGCCGAGGTCGAACAGCTGCGGATCGCCTGCATCCGGTGAACCGTTCGCGGCGCGGAACAAGTCGTCGCGGGGCTTCACCCCGATCGCAACAATCACAAGGTCGGCGTCGATGGTGCGGCCGTCGGCCATGAGGACGCCCGTGACCTGGCCGTCGTCGTCGGAGAGGACCTCGGAGGGGAACACGCCGCCGTGGACGGTGAAGCCCTTGGCCTCGATCAGCCGGCCGAGTGCCTGCCCGGCACCCTCGTCCAGCTGGGTGTTCATGAGCCACGGCGAGCCGTTGATGACGATCGGGGTGGCGCCGAGCTGTTCGGTGCCGGCGGCTGATTCCAGGCCCAGCAGACCGCCGCCGATGGTGACCGCGTTGACCTTCCGGCCCAGCTTCGCGGTGAGGTCCGCGATGGCCCTGTTGATGGACCAGACGTCCTCAAGTGTGCGGTACACATGGGTGAGTTCGGCGCCCGGGATGGGCAAACGGGCAGCGTCCGAGCCCGTCGCGACTACCAGTTCGTCATACGGATAGATGGTTCCCGCCGCGGTCTGGACGGTCTTGCCGGCGGCGTCGATGCTGGTGACGCGCTCGCCGGTCTTGAGGTTAAGCGCTGTGTGGTCCCACATGGAAGCGCTGCCCAGGGTGAGGTCGACGTCGCTGTCGGTGAGTGCCTTGCTCAGCGCGACGCGGTCATAGGGGAGGTGGGCTTCCTCGGTGAGGACGGTAACGTGCCAGCCATCGAGTCCGCGGGCGTGCATGGCATCGGCGAACCGGTGCGCTGCGGGGCCGCCGCCGGCCACCACAATGCGGCGCGGGGCGGCGCTGGTTGCGCCCTGGTTCGGGTGGCTTGAGGGGTGTCCGGTCACGGTGGGCCTTTCGCATGGGCCGCAGACGGTGCTCTGCAGCTTGTCGTCCCAGACTAGGCAACCGGAATTTCGCTTCAGTTTCCCTTATGTTTCGTGATCTTAACTTCTGCATCACGAATGCATTTCCGGCCGTGTGAGCTCTCTTTTACGCGCCGGACACATCCGGCGCGTCCGGATGAAACACCGCGGGCCTAGCTTGAATATGTGGCCGCAGCAGCGGTTGAGCCCGTATGGGATGTATCAGAGAGGGGCCGGGATGACCGCCGTACTTGAAACCGCCGTAGACGACGTTGAGGACCAAATTACCGGAGCCGCTGCCGGCTGGCACCGGGTGTGCGCCGTGGCTGACCTGGAACCCGCCTGGGGCGAGGCCGCGCTGATTGCGGGCCGCCAGGTGGCACTGTTCCGCACCCTGTCCGGTGAGGTTTTCGCCGTCGCACAGGAAGACCCGGCCACCGGGGCGAACGTCATGGCACGCGGCATCACCGGATCCCGCGGGGACCGGCCCACGGTGGCATCGCCGTTGCACAAGGAGGTCTACGACCTCGCCACCGGCGAATGCCTCGGCGGCCCGGAACTCCGCCTCGCCACCTTCGGTACCCGGATTGTGGGCGGGTACATTGAGGTGCAGCTCTAGAGGCCCAGTGCCTCGCGGACGTCCGCAAGGACGCCGTCCAGAGCCGTGCGGGCCTCGTCCCGGGCTGCCGGAAGCTCGGCGGCCGAGCCGACACTGCGGATGACTTCCAGATAGCACTTGAGCTTCGGTTCCGTGCCGCTGGGACGGATGATGACGCGGCTGAGGTCCCGGGTCAGGTACAGCAGGCCCTCGGTGGGCGGGAGGAGTTCGCTGCCCTCGGCAAGGTCCGTGACGGCCTCGACGGCGGAGCCGCCGAACGATTCCGGCGGGCTGACGCGCAGCCGGTTCATCATCGCGTCCAGCAGGCCGAGGTCCGCCACCCGGATGCTGAGCTGGTCGCTCGCGTGCAGCCCGTGCACCAGGTACAGCTCGTCCAGGGTGTCAAAGATCGTCTTGCCCTCGGCCTTGGCGGCGGCCGCGAGTTCGGCGATGAGGACCGCGGCCGAAATGCCGTCCTTGTCGCGCACCAGCGACGGAGCAACGCAGTAGCCCAGCGCCTCCTCGTAGCCGTAGACCAGCCCCGGTACCCGGGCAATCCACTTGAAGCCGGTCAGGGTTTCCTCGTGGGCGTAGCCTGCCGCGGCCGCGATCCGCGCCAGCAGCCGGGAGGACACGATCGAGTTGGCGAACACGCCGGCCGGTGCTTCGCCGGCGGCGGCCTGGCGCGCCACGACGTGGGCACCGAGCAGGGCGCCCACCTCGTCGCCGCGCAACATGCGCCACGCTCCGGTGTCTGGGTCCTTCGCCGCCACGGCTGCCCGGTCGGCGTCGGGGTCGTTGGCGATCACGATATCGGCGTCCGTGCGTGTCGCCGCCTCGAGGGCCAGATCCAGCGCCCCGGGTTCCTCCGGGTTGGGGAAGTTCACCGTGGGGAAGTCCGGATCCGGCTGCGCCTGTTCGGTGACCAGCGTGACGTCGTCGAATCCGGCGGCGTTCAGCACCGCGACGGCCGTTTCCCCGCCCACGCCGTGCATGGGGGTCAGGACAATCTTCAGCCCGCGGGCCGGGAAGTGCTCAGGAACCGCCAGGGCTGCGACGGCGCGCTGGTAGTCGGCCGCGATAGAGGGCGCCAGCACGGTCCACCCGTCCGCGGCCAGAACGATGGAATCCAGGGCGCCGACGGCGTCGATCTTCGCCGCTATCAGGGCGTCGTAGGGTGCCACGATCTGGGCGCCGCGGCCGCTCTCCTCGACGGCATGACGGCCGAGGTACACCTTGTAGCCGTTGTCCTGGGGCGGGTTGTGGCTGGCGGTGACCATGACGCCGCCGTCGCAGTCCAGCGCCCGCACGGCGTAGGCGAGCAGCGGGGTGGGCAGCGCGGCCGGCATCAGGAAGGTCTCAACCCCGGCCGCGGTAAGGATCGCGGCGGTTTCCTGGGCGAAAATATCGGAGTTGTAGCGGGCGTCGTAGCCGACGACGGCGCGGGGCCGGGTGCCGGGGGAGGCCTGCTCGACGGCGTTGGTGAGGAAGGCGGTGAAACCGGCCGCGGCGCGGCGGACCACCACGCGGTTCATCCGGTTTGGACCCGGGCCGAGGGCCGCCCGCAGTCCGGCGGTGCCGAACTGGAGGGTGCCGCTGAAGCTGTCGGCCAGTTCCTGGCGGGCCGCGGCCACGCCCCCGTCGGTGAGGCGGATCAGTTCGGAGAGGGCAGCGGCGGTGGCGGGGTCCGGGTCCTGGCTTGCCCAATCGCGGGCATCGCTCAGGAGTCGGGCGAGTTCGGCATCAGAAGACGTCATGGAACCAAACTATCGCCAAACGTGGGCGATTCCTGCCCAGACAATCGAGAGTTCGGGTTTCAGTTCCATCTCGAGACCTTTCGCGGGACCTTGACACCCAAATTTCCGGACACGTAGCGTCTGGAATATGAAGATGGGCCGTGGGATCGAATGGGCCGTGCACAGTTGCGTCAACATGGCCTGGACACCGCCCGGTGAACCGGTGAACAGCGCCCGGCTGGCCGAGTACTACAAACTCCCGGCCGCCTACCTCAACAAGCAGTTTCAGTCGCTGGTCCGGGCCGGCGTCCTGGACTCGGTTTCGGGTCCCCGCGGCGGATTTCTTTTGGCGCGCCGGCCCGAAAACATCACGGTGCTGGACATCGTGCTGGCGCTGGAGGGCCAGGAGCCGGCTTTCCGGTGCGAGGCGATCCTCGGGAATGTCCCGGAGCCGGACCGGCAGGAGAACTTCGCGCGGACGTGCCTCATTTCCCAGACCATGCGCCAGGCCGAACTCGCGTGGCGGCAGGCGCTGGCGCGCCAGAGCATCGCCGGGATCGCGGATTCAATGGAGCGGCGGTTCCCGGCGGACAAGGCAAAGGTCCTGGACTACCTGGCCGCGGAATAGCCGCAGCCGGGTTGTCCAGGACCTGTCGCGGGCCACTCTGGCCCCAGGATCTGTGCCAGAGCCCAGATCAGAGCTTGGCGATGATGTCTGCGAGCAGCTTGGAAATGCGCGGCCCGGCGGCCTGGCCGGCCTCGAGGACTTCCCCGTGGCTGAGCGGCACGGGGCTGATCCCGGCGGCGAGGTTGGTCACCAGCGAGATGCCGAAGACCTCCATGTCGGCGTGGCGGCCGGCGATCGCCTCAAGTGCCGTGGACATGCCCACCAGGTCGGCGCCGATCCGCTTGGCGTACTGCACCTCGGCGGGTGTCTCGTAGTGCGGGCCGGTGAACTGGGCGTAGACGCCCTCGTCCAGCGACGGGTCCACCGCGCGGGCCAGCCCGCGGATCCGTGCGGAGTACAGGTCCGTCAGGTCCACAAACGTGGCCCCTTCCAGCGGGGAGGTGGCGGTGAGGTTGATGTGGTCGCTGATGAGCACCGGCGTGCCGGGCGTCCAGTTTTCGTTGAGCCCGCCGCAGCCGTTGGTCAGCACGAGGGTCTTGCAGCCGGCGGCGGCGGCGGTGCGCACACCGTGCACCACGGCGCGGACGCCCTTGCCCTCGTAGTAGTGCGTGCGTGCGCCCAGGACCAGGGCCCGCTTGCCCTCTTTGGTCAGGACCGAACGGATGGTGCCCACGTGCCCCACCACTGACGGTGCGGAGAAGCCGGGGATTTCGGCGGCGGACAAGGTGGCGGTGGTCTCGCCGATGAGCTCGGCGGCGTCGCCCCAGCCCGAGCCGAGGACCAGCGCGACGTCATGGGAGTCGACGCCCGTCTCTTCGGCGATGTAGTCGGCGGCGGCGCGGGCGGCGTCGAAAGGGTCCGTGTTCAGGAATTCTGTTGTACTCACCGGTACAAGTTATCGCGGCCGGGGCCCGCTGCCCAGCATGCACAGCCGGACCCGTGGCGGCCCGGATTCTTGGTGGCTCCGGTTCGGATGGTGGACAATGGTTGATTGTGACTACGCATCCTGACTTCAGCTCACCCCGTATCGCAATTCTCGGCGGAGGACCCGGTGGCTACGAAGCCGCCATGGTCGCGGCCTCGCTGGGGGCGCAAGTCACCATCATCGAGCGTGCGGGGCTGGGCGGATCCGCGGTGCTGACCGACGTCGTTCCGTCCAAAACCCTGATCGCGACGGCAGACCTGATGACCCGCGTCGGCGAGGCCGGCGAGCTCGGCGTTAAATTCGACCTCGACGGCGGCGACTGCACCCCCACGATGCGCGCGGACCTCAAGCACATCAACGACCGCCTGCTGCGGCTGGCGCGGAAGCAGTCGGAGGACATCCAGGTCGGGCTGGAACACCAGAACGTCCGCATCCTGATCGGCTCCGGCAGGCTGCTGGACAACCACACCATCGAGGTCCTCACTTCCGAGGGCACCGAGACGGTGGAAGCCGATACCATCCTGCTGGCGGTCGGGGCCCACCCGCGCGAGCTGCCCACGGCCCGCCCGGACGGTGAGCGCATCCTCAACTGGGCCCAGATCTACAACATGGACGTGCTCCCGGAAGAGCTGATCGTGGTGGGTTCCGGCGTCACGGGCGCGGAATTCGCCTCGGCCTACAACGGCCTGGGTTCCAAGGTCACCCTGATTTCCAGCCGCGACCGCGTCCTGCCGGGCTCGGACACCGACGCCGCCGAGGTCCTCGAGGGCGTCTTCGAACGCCGCGGCCTGAAGGTGCTCTCCCGCGCCCGCGCCGAGACCGTCGAGCGCACGGACGACGGCGTCGTGGTCACCCTCGGCGACGGCTCGAAGGTGACCGGCAGCCACTGCCTGGTCTGCGTCGGCTCCATCCCCAACACGGCCGGCATCGGCCTGGAGGAAGCCGGCGTCGCGCTGACCGAGAGCGGGCACATTAAGGTCGACGGCGTCTCGCGCACCACTGCGCCGAACATCTACGCCGCGGGCGACTGCACCGGCGTGCTGGCACTCGCCTCCGTGGCCGCGATGCAGGGCCGGATCGCGATCGCGCACTTCCTGGGCGACAGCGTCATGCCCCTGAAGCTGCACCAGGTCGCATCCAACATCTTCACCTCGCCCGAGATTGCGAACGTGGGCGTCTCCGAGGCCGAGATTGATTCGGGCAAGTATCAGGCCGACGTCATCAAACTGTCCCTGCGCAGCAACGCCCGCGCCAAGATGCGCAACCACCGCGACGGCTTCGTCAAGATCTTCGCCCGCAAGGGATCCGGCACCGTGATCGGCGGGGTAGTGGTAGGCCCGAACGCCTCCGAGCTCATCTTCGCGATCTCCCTCGCCGTCACCCAAAAACTGCACGTCGACGACGTCGCCAGCACCTTCACGGTGTACCCGTCGCTGAGCGGCTCCATCTCCGAAGCGGCCCGGCGGCTCCACGTCCACATGTAGTCCTGCTGCAAAAACGGAGGCCGTAGCCATGCAGAGTCCCCGCGCCGTTGTTGACTCCGTAGAGCAGCACCCCGGGCTGCCCTCCGGCCCGGAGGAACGTTTTGCCGGCTACGGCGTGATGGGCGTTCCGTTCAGCTCCGGCCACATCCTGGCCCTGCGGCATTTTCCGGCCTCCTCTGTCGGCCCGGGCTACACCTCGGTCTGGATCCGTGACCCTGCGGGCATCTGGACGATGCACAGCACCACCGAGCCCGGGTTCTCGTGCCCCCGCTACTTCGGCAGCGCCCTCGGAGCCGTCTCGACGGGCGGGATCTCCATCCGGTGGCGCGACGGCTACTCCTTCAGCGTGGAAGTCGGGGAGGGGGTGGACCTGAGCTGGGACCTGACGCTGGCGGCCACCCCGGTCACCCGGCTCCTGTCCGCGGTGTCCGGTGCCGTTCCGGACCGGTTGTGGCGCAGCCGGACGTTCCTGCGGGCCATGGGGGCTGTCGCCGGCCCGGTGCTGGGGGCGGGGCACATCGGGTTGACGGGCAGGGTGCCCAACGGGCAAAGCTTCGGTGCGCGCCCGCGCCGGATGTGGATTGTCCGCGAAAGCACAGCACACCTGTTGGGCCGAAGCCTGGAACAGGCCGCGGCCCTTCCTGTCCAGGACAGGCTCGGGGACTTCTGGATCCCGCAGCGCGGCATCTTCATGATCGGCTCATCCGTGTTCGAACCGGGAGGTTAGGACGCTGCGTTGAAAGTCCCGAGGCGCGACAGCCAGCTGGGAACGTGCAACCTGCACGGATGAACGGGGTGTAAATTCTCGCCGCCCAACAGGCATTCCTGTGTGCCGGCGGCCCTAGGATGAATCTCGTCATTCGCACTCATCCAAAGGGGACTACATGAGTTATCCGCAGCAACCGAATGCATTTCCGCCCCAGACCGGAGGGACGCCGCTTTGGGCGCCGCTCTATGGGGCCACCCTCCAGCAGGCCGTCCAGCGATTTTTCAAGAAGTACGCCACCTTCTCCGGCCGGGCCAGCCGCAGCGAGTACTGGTGGTGGGCGCTGGTGTCCCTCATCGTCGGGATAGTCATCAACATCATCACGAGCACCGGCACGACGACTAATGCGTCCGGAGCCGCCGTGACAGGACCCGGTGCCATTATCGGGTTGATCCTTGCTGTCATTTGGGGACTCGGGACGATCGTTCCGTCCCTGGCCCTGCTGGCCCGGCGTCTGCATGACGTGAACCTGAGCGCCTGGCTGATCCTGCTGGTCCTGGTGCCGTTCCTCGGCGGCCTGGCGCTGCTGGTGATGACAATCCTGCAGTCCAACCCGGCCGGCCAGCGGTTCGACCAGCCGTCCGGCTACTAGCCCGCTTCCGACGAGCGAAGAATCCCTGGCCGGGAATCCGGGCAGGGATTCTTCGTTTTCAGCAGTCTGGTGCATCGCCGTGCGGGGGCCTTAGACCCTACGACGCCGACCCGCACGGCTCCCACACTGGAACATGGCCAAAATCTATATCCCCTACGGGACCGTTGAAGGACAAACCGCCCATATCGTGGAGTACATCGCCGAGGTGGTCCGGGCGAACGGGCACCAGGCGGAGACAGCGGACCTCAAGCATTCCCCAAACCCGCTTCCGGGCGGCTACGACGGCGTGATCGTGGCGGCCTCGGTGCACGTGGGCAAGCACGAGGGATCCGTCGCGGACTTCGTCAAGAAGAACCTCGCTGAGCTCGAACGCTTGCCTTCGGCCCTGGTCTCGGTGAGCATGGCCGCCCACGGAGACGAGCACACCGCGGAGGGCTACGTGGAGAAGTTTGAGCAGGACACGGGGTGGCGGCCCGCGCACGTCGGGTTGTTCGCCGGCGCCGTGCTGTATAGCCACTACGGGTTCATCAAGAAGCACGTCATGAAGAAGATCGCCAGCGACAAGGGCTCCCCGGACACGGACACGTCCCGTGACTACGTGTACACCGAATGGGACGGCGTCCGGCGCTTCACGGAGGACTTCCTGGCCCAGTTGGCCGAGCCAGGAAGCCAGAAGTAGGGCTCAGCAGCAGGGCTCAGGAGTAGGCGTAGGGCGGAACGGTGTCGCCGGGGGCAAAGGGCCGGAACCAGTGCTCGAAAGCCAGGCTCCCGTCGCCGTCGTTGTTGGGTCGGTCGTCGGCGTACAGTGCATCACTTTCGGCGTCCTCCAGCAGGACTTCCTCGACCGCGGCCCGCCAGTCGTCCGGGAGGTCGAGTTCGTAGATGTCCTCGGTGATTTCCGCCTGATCGAGCAGGCAGCGCACGGCGAGTTCCGCCGCGAGGCAGCCGGGGGCGGTCCAGCCCCTGACCAGGCATGCGGTGACGTCGGCTGCGACCACGATGAACTTCTGGGTGAATTTCGCGTCGTAACCGGCGGCGAACTGTGGCGGCAGCGAGGACAGGACCGAGGTCCCGGCAATGTCGGTGGGCGTGACTGCATCCAGCGTGCTGAGCGTTCCGAGATCGCGGAACAGCTGATCGATGAGGATGCTCGACGAGTTCCACAGGAGTCCGGCCAGCAGGCGGGTCTGGCCCACGGCTTTGTGCCGGTCTTCCGGGGAGGCAGCGGCCATCTCGGCCAGGTCCTCGGGATCAAACTGGAGCCGCTGCTCGGCCGTCATGTCGTCCGGGTGCGGGTCGAGCCCGAGCAGTTCCAGGCTCAGCCCGGTTAGTTTCCCGGCGTCAGCCAGCAGCTCTTCGGTGATGTCGTCGTCGTCGGCGCTCATGGCCCCGATGCTACCCGCCGATTGCCCGTGGCCCGATTTGCGTTACGCGGCCGTTTTTGGCGGCGGTGCGGCAGTCTTAGGCGGCCGCCGGGTGGATGGTTCCCGGCGTCGAACCGGCCCGGGCCATCCGGACGGACAGCAGATAGGCGATCCCGCAGGCCAGGGGAACCAGGCTGGCCGCGATCAGCGATCCGACCGCGCCCGACCTTCCGATGATCGTGATCAACAGCGGCAGTACCCCCAGGGCCACCAGCAGCCAGCCGGCCAGTGCGGTAACTTTCAGGCCGAGAATGGCGGCCGGAAAAGCCAGCGCGAGCACGCTGACGGCGATGACGGGGCCGTTGTCACTGAGGAAGGCGCTCAGGGCAGCGGGGTCGAAGGCGAGCCACACGCACGCGGCAATGAAGGCAGAAGCGAGGGCGAGCAGCAGGGGAGCGGTTGCGGCCGGCCAGAACCAGGCCGAGACCGCGAGGATGAGCATCGGCACCACCCAGGCGAGCGTCATCAGCGTTCCGGTTGTTCCGCCCGGGTCCTGCATCGCGGACCCGCCGATGAAGATTCCCCCGATGACGGTGAACGCCGCCATGACGGCCGCTCCGGTGCGCGTCAGCGCGGCCGCCCGCCGCTGCGGGTCTTTTTCACGCGACATGACAACACCCATCACGACGGCGAACACAACAATCGCGCCGAGCGCCAAAATGACCGGGACGTTCATGGGATGCCTCCTGCGGATGAACGGAACCTACGTTCATTGCAGCCCCGCCTCTTGGCCGTGCCAAGGGGAGAAAGGCCCGCTTCGGGGCTAGTGGAGTTGCTGAGCGCCCTAAACTCCGGGCTCCCAGAGTTGTATTCGATCCATCCGAACTTGGCGCACCATGGAGCGCGTTCTAGCAGGCATGCATGCTGAGCACTCTTGTTGCCGGTGGTGTCTGTGTGGTTATACTCAGGGCTTGGGGGCGCCGTAGACGGTGTATGTCGGAAGCGTTCAGCAGTCCAAAATATCTGCCAACCAACCGACAGGAGGTGCGGGGAACCGTGCCAGCATTGAAACGATCGATCTTCCGTAAAGCAGCGGCCGCTGCCGCCCTTTCCGTTGCCCTGGGAGCCGGAACGCTCGCCGCGGCGGCCCCTGCCAGCGCCAACGGAGGCACGCCCGCCTCATGTGCCCAAACTACCGCGCCTTGCACAGCCGGCGTGTCCACCGTGTACGTCACCCCAGGAACAATCCTGGGGGCGAACAAGTACGGCTGGCCCAAGGGCACCAAGCTGGAATACCGCTGGTTCTTGAACGGCAAAATCTTCGCGGGCGGCTGGAATGCAACCACTAAGGTCTGGGGGCCGCCGGTCGTGGACAGCAAAGGCGACAAGTTCGTCGTCCGAGTCAAGGGCACATATGGGGGAAAGATCAGCTATCGGTTCAGCAGGACGTACGTCGTCCGCTACTAACGACCACGCGCAGAGAAACCCCGCCAGTCATCACGACTGGTGGGGTTTCTGCGTTCTGGTCAGGCCGCGCCCACGCCTCAAAGCACGCTTGCAATGCTCGCAGAAGATGTAGACGCCCCATGTCGTCTGGGCAACGGAGCGGCGACCTTGCTGATGCTCGTCAATGCAGTACGACGTTACAGGCCACCCTCCGGGGACTCACGGTTGGTCGGGGCTCTCCTCGACCCAGCTTGGCGTTCTCTTCGCGTGCGCGGTCTTCCTTGCGCGCCGCCGGCGGGCGATCAGGGAGTAAGGCCTCTACCTCCTGGCGTGTCGCATAGGCATAATGTCGCCATGTGGATCCCCGCCCTATTTCTAATTTTGGTCGTCATCGGGATACTGGTCACTTACTGGCAACTCACCCTGACTGGACTCGCCATCTGGGTGCTTGTGGCCTGGATGAGGCACCACGCGGCCGACACACGGTCGAGTTACTCCCGGAAGCCCGTCCAGACTCGGCCTGTGGCCAAGCCTGTCCAGACCCGTCCTAAACCCAAACCTGTGCAGACCCGGCCTGAGCCCACGCACAAGTCCAAGCCTGCCCGCGAGATACCAGCGCTCGAATATCTGCCCAGGTGGACTGCGGACCGCCGACTGGAAGCTGGCCGCGAGCATGCCCAGTGGCAGAAGAACTTCGACAACGAAGCGAACTAGAACTCAGGCAGCCGCCCCCTGAAAGTGGGCCTCGATGATCCCCTTGATGTCGTCGTGGCAGCCGCCGCAGCCCGTGCCGGCGCGGGTGGAGGCCGACACCTCGGCCACCGTCCCGCAGCCCTCGGAGACGGCAGAAGCAATGGCCGTTCCGCTGACGCCGGCGCACCGGCAGACCGTCCGGGCGGGGTCGGCGGCACCTGCGGAAGCGAGCTGGTCCGGACCGTCCAGGCGCAGGAGCAGCGACCGGTCGGCGGGCAGTTCGGCACCGCGTTCGAAGAGCTGCACCAGCTCGGCCGAGGTGCGCGGCATGCCCACGGCCACCAGCCCCTCCAGAACGCCGGCGCGGGTGGTCATCTTGACGTAGCGGCCGTGCTCGGGATCGGCCCACTGGGCGATCTGCAGCCGGGCCCGGCCGTTCACGGCCCCGGCGGTCAGGGCTTCCTCGTCCCAAGGGTCTGCGGACACGTCTCCGGCCACGGCCATGTTCATGCCGCGGGCCTTGAGCACGATCACCCCCGGCAGTTCCGCCGGCAGGGACGGCAACGCTTCCGCGTCGGCAGAGGCGCCGGACGCCAGCAGGGTCAGGTAGTCGGCGAGCCATTCGGCCTGCCGCCAGCCCGGGCCGACCAGCCCGGACGGGCCGCGCGCGGTCCGGCACTCCACACACTCGGGGTCCGGGCAGCGGACCTCGGCGCAGTCGCCGATCGCGAAAATGTGGGGCTCGTGGTGGGCGCGGAGCTTGTGGTCCACCAGGATCCCGGTACCGGTGGAGAGCCCGCAGCCCTCCGCCAGTTCGGTCCGCGGCCGGACACCGCAGGAGAGGACAAGGAGGTCGCCGTCGATCGCGGAACCGTCGTCCAGCAGCAAAGCGGAGAAGCCGCCGTCGGGCGCGTTGTGTTCCACGCCGACTGAGCGGGCGTTGCCGGCCACACGCACGCCGCAGTTCCGCAGGGACGCTGCGAGCACGGCGCCGCCGCCGCGGTCGATGTTCCGGCCCAGGGGATGGGGCCCGTTGTGCACCACGGTCACCGTGGCGCCTTCCTCGGCCGCGGCGAGGGCCGTCTCCAGGCCCAGCACGCCGCCGCCCAGGACCACTACTCGCTTGCCTCCCGCCACGGCCGAGTGGAGCACGGACGCGTCGCGGAGATCGCGCAGGGCGGTCACGCCCGGCGGCAGCACCGGCGCGGCCGGGTCCGGGTTGAGCCCGGTCAGGTTGGGGATGACCGGCCGTGAACCGGTGGCGAAAACGAGCCGCTCGTAGCCGGGCGAGGTGCCGTCGCTCAACAAAACCCGCTGCCGGGCGCGGTCCACACGGCGGACACGGACGCCCAGCCGGACATCGACGCCGTCGGCCACCAGTGCCGCCGCATCCGCGAGGGCCAGCGCGGCCGGTGTCGTCCGGCCGACGCCAAGATCCGCCACCAGCACGCGGTTGTACGCCGCCTCGGACTCTTCACCGATCACCGTCAGGTGTGCGATGCCGCTGCGCACGGCCGGCAGCAGCTCGTCAATCAGCCTCGCGGCGACGGGCCCGAAGCCCACCACCACAATCCGCTCAGTCATGAGGTCTCCTCTGCTTGAAGAACACGGGCTTGAACACCGCTGTGCTTGCCGGCCAGGGCATCCAGGGAAACTGCCGGCCGGATCCACACCTTGCTGGTCTTGAACTCGGGCATCCCGGAAATGGGGTCCGTGGCCGCCTCGGTGAGCCGGTTGGCGCTCCCGAGCTCCGGGAAATGGAACGGCAGGAACACCGTCTCCGGGCGGATATCCGTGCTCAGCTCGGCACGGCAGCTGACCACGCCGCGTTCGTTGGAAATCGAAACGTAGTCGCCGTCGGCGATCCCCTGGGCGGCAGCCGCGGCGGGGTGAAGCTGCAGCCGCGCCTCCGGCTGTGCCTCGGCCAGGGCGGCCACCCGGCGGGTCTGCGCCCCGGACTGGTAGTGCTCCATCAGACGCCCGGTAATGAGCGTCATAGGCACTCCGGCACGATCAGCGCCGGCGCGGGCGCGTTCCGCCTCGGACGTGGAGCCGGCAGAGGAAGAACGACGCCGGGGCGTCACCGGTGTGAACACGGCCCGGCCGTTCGCGTGGGCGAAGGCGTCCAGGAAGAGCCGCGGCGTACCCGCGCTCCCGGCGGGGTACGGCCAGTAGGCGGCCTCGCCGCGGTCCAGCATGGCGTAGTCGATCCCGGAGTAGTCGGCCAGGCCGCCGGAGGACGCGAGCCGGAGCTCCTCGAACACCGTTTCCGGATCCTCGCTGAAGGTGGAGGGCGCGTGCAGCATTTCGGCCAGCCGGGTCATGATCCACAGCTCACTGCGGACACCGGGCGGGGGAGTGAGGGCCCGGCGGCGGCGGAGCACGCGGCCCTCGAGGTTGGTGAGGGTTCCTTCTTCCTCGGCCCACTGGGTCACCGGCAGGACCAGGTCCGCCTCGGCGGCGGTCTCGGAGAGGAAGAAGTCGCACACCACCAGGAAGTCCAGGCTGCGCAGGCCCGCGATCACGGCGTTCGCATCCGGGGCGGACACCGCCACGTTGGCGCCGTGCACGAAGAGGCACCGGACGCCGTCGGGCTGTCCCAAGGACTTCAGGAGTTCGACGGCGGGGAGGCCGGGGCCGGGAATTAGGGGTTCAGGCACGCCCCACACCCTGGCCATGTGGGCGCGCGCGGCGGGGTCGGTGATCTTCCGGTAGCCGGGGAGCTGGTCCGCCTTCTGGCCGTGCTCGCGGCCGCCCTGGCCGTTGCCCTGGCCGGTGAGCGTGCCGTAGCCGCTGCGCGCGGAGCCCGGCAGGCCCAGCAGCAGGGAGAGGTTGATGGCGGCCGTGGCGGTGTCAGTGCCGTCCACGTGCTGTTCGACGCCGCGGCCGGTGAGGATGTAGCTGCCGCCCTTGCGGGCGCCGTCGGCCAGCCGCCGGGCGGTTTCCCGGATCAGCCCGGCGGGCACGCCGGTGATCGACTGGACCCGTTCGGGCCAGAAGCTGGCGACGCTGCGGACCGCGGCGTCGTAGCCGGTGGTCCGGTCCGCGATGTATCCGGCGTCGGCGAGGCCCTCGTGGATCACCGCGTGGGAGATGCCCAGGAGCAGGGCGAGGTCGGTGCCGGGCAACGGCTGCAGGTGCAGCCCGCCGCCGTCGGACGTAAACGCGGCGGTGGCGGAGCGCCGTGGGTCGACGACGATCAGCCCGCCGGCGTCGCGGGCCCCTTGGAGGTGCTGGACGAAGGGCGGCATGGTCTCGGCAACGTTGGAGCCGAGCATCAGGATGGTGCTGGCGGTGTCGAGGTCCGCGAGCGGGAACGGGAGCCCGCGGTCCAGGCCGAAGGCGCGCATGCCGGCCGCGGCGGCCGAGGACATGCAGAACCGCCCGTTGTAGTCGATCCGTGAGGTGCCCAAGGCCAGCCTGGCGAACTTGCCCAGCTGGTAGGCCTTCTCATTGGTGAGGCCGCCGCCGCCAAACACGCCGACGGCGTCAGCCCCGTGCTCGAGGCGGGCCCGCTTTACGGCGGAGACGATCCGAGTGAGGGCCTCGTCCCAGCTGACCGGGTGGTGGACGCCGTCGGCGCCCTTCAGCAGGGGCTCCGTGACGCGGCCCGGGTGGTCCAGCAGCGAGGCGGAGGTCCAGCCCTTGCGGCACAGGCCGCCGCGGTTGGTGGGGAAGTCGCGTCCGGCGACTGTCAGGAGCGGCGCGGACATGGGGGCGGTGCCGGGCGCCGGCATGGCCGGTACGGGGTCTGACCCCGGCTGGACAGCCGGGGTCAGAGCCGCTGGAGATGTGAGCGTCATGGCGCACTGCAGGGCGCAGTAGGGGCAGTGCGTGTCGGCGCTTTTGGTCATGTTAGACGTGTCCCATCGCGTTTCGGTTGGCGTTGCGGATGTAGCAGAACCAGCAGACCACCAGCATCAGGACGTAGGCCCCCACGAATCCGTAGAACGCCGAGGTGTAGGAGCCGCTGGCCGTGTTGGAGGCGTTGAGGACCTGGGGGATGATGAATCCGCCGTAGGCGCCGATGGCCGAGATCAGGCCGAGGGCCGAGGACGCGAGCCGCTGGGTGGTGTGCGTGCTGGCCCCGGAGCGGGCGGCCCGGCTGGAGGTGGCGAAGATGATCGGGATCATGCGGTAGGTGGCGCCGTTTCCGAAGCCGCTGGCGGTGAAGAGGAGCAGGAACAGGAAGAGGAAGAGCCAGAAGTTCTTCAGCGGCAGGGTCCAGAGCATGGTGAGGGTGATGACGGCCATGGCGGCGAAGGCTGCGACGGTCATGCGGGCGCCGCCCATCCGGTCTGCCATGCGCCCGCCGTAGGGGCGGGCCAGGGATCCGACCAGCGGGCCGAGGAAGGCCAGCGACAGGGCCACGGTGCCGACGGAGATCGAGGAGAATGCCGGGAAGTAGTCCTTGATGAGCTTGGGGAAGACGCCTGCGAAGCCGATGAAGGAGCCGAAGGTGCCGATGTACAGCAGTGCCATGATCCACAGGTGCGGCTCTTTGATCGCGGCCAGCGAACCTGCGACGTCGCCCTTGGCGCTGGTGAGGTTGTCCATGTACTTCCAGGCGCCGAAGGCCGCCAGCAGGATCAGCGGAACCCACATGAACCCTGCGACGGGCAGGTTCACGGTGCCGGCTGCCAGCAGGGTGATGGCGATCGGCACGGCCAGCTGTGCGACGGCTGCACCGAGGTTTCCGCCGGCGGCGTTCAGGCCCAGTGCCCAGCCCTTTTCCCGTGCGGGGTAGAAGAAGGTGATGTTCGCCATCGAGCTGGCGAAGTTGCCGCCGCCGAATCCGGCCAGCGCGGCCACGAACAGCATGACGCCGAAGGGGGTGGCCGGGTTGGCGACGCACAGGCCCAGGCCGATCGTCGGGATCAGCAGCAACAGGGCGGAGACGATGGTCCAGTTGCGGCCGCCGAAGCGGGGAACCATGAACGTGTAGGGGATCCGGAGCGTGGCGCCGACGAGGCTTGGCATGGAGATCAGCCAGAAGATCTCGTTGGTGGAGAACTTGAAGCCGGCGGAGGGAAGCTGGACCACCACGATCGACCACAGCTGCCAGACCACGAAGCCCAGGAACTCGGCGAAGATGGACCAGTTCAGGTTGCGCCGGGCGATCGAGCGGCCGGCCGACTCCCACTGCTCCTTGTTTTCCGCGTCCCAGTTGGCGATCCAGCGGCCGGGCCGGTGGTCGAGGGTAAGGGTGCCGCCGGTACTGGCGGCGCCGACCTCTGCGGTGCCGATTTCGGCGGTGCGTTCAGCAGTCACTTGGGAGACCTCCTTGGGGGTGATGTCCTTCAAAGGTAGGGACGCCGCGTTTCCGGGACGGACGCGGTTTATTAACGCGCTGTGACTTTTGCCTATCGGGGCTTTTATGACGGTGTGAGAATAGGTGTGACGACCACCACGTGAGACGGCGACACGAAGTCCAAATGACGGACTATTTGTCCACTGACTGGACGGTGGGACCTATTATCAGACGTATACGAATCCCTAGCCGGCGGCCCCGGGCATCGGGCTCTAGGGGAATATCCGACCGGTCTTCATGAAAGCGTTACTACATGTCATCCACTGCAACCTCCGCGGAGCATGGGTCCGCCCAGCAGGTGAATTCGCGCGGCCGCGTGATTGTCGCCAGCCTGATCGGTACCACCGTCGAGTTCTATGACTTCTACGTTTACGCCACCGCGGCCGTGCTCGTTTTCCCGAAGCTCTTCTTCCCCGGGCAGAACGAGACCACCCAGCTGCTGGCATCCTTCGCCGTGTTCGGCGTGGCGTTCATCGCCCGCCCGCTCGGCTCGGTCATCTTCGGCCACTTCGGTGACAAGTTCGGACGCAAGGGCACGCTTGTGGCCTCGCTGCTGACGATGGGTATTGCCACCTTCCTGATCGGCTGCCTTCCGACGGCGACCGTCCCGGGCTGGGAATTCTGGGCCCCGGCGCTCCTCGTGGTCCTGCGCTTCTGCCAGGGCCTGGCGCTCGGCGGTGAATGGAGCGGCGCGGCCCTGCTCGCCACCGAGAACGCCCCGTCGAACAAGCGCGCCATCTACGGCACGTTCCCGCAGCTGGGTGCCCCGATCGGCTTCATCATCGCCAACGTGATCTTCCTGGTCTTCAGCTACGCCCTGACGCCGGACGCCTTCATGGCCTGGGGCTGGCGTGTACCGTTCCTGCTCAGCGCCGTCATGGTGATCATCGGCCTCTACGTCCGGCTCAAGCTGATCGAAACCCCGGCCTTCACCAAGGTCCTCGAATCCAATGAGGTCGCCAAGCTGCCGCTCGCCCGGGTCTTCAAGTCCAGCTGGCGCAAGCTGATCCTGGGCACGTTCATCATGCTCGCCACCTACGTGCTCTTCTACCTGATGACGACGTTCACACTGACCTACGGCACTCGGGCCTCCAGCCTGGACGCCGCGAAGGCCGCAGCGGAGAAGGCCGGCAAGCCGATGACCGAGGCCGCCGCTGCCGCATTCGTCCCGGGCCTGGGCTACACCCGCAACGACTTCCTCTGGATGCTGATCGCCGGCGTCGTATTCTTCGGTATCTTCACGCTGGTCTCCGGCCCGCTGGCCGAGAAATACGGCCGCCGCAAGATGCTGATCGTTGTAACTTTCGGCATCATCGCCTTCGGCCTGCTCTTCGTTCCGCTGTTTAGCGCCGGGTTCGTGGGCACCATGGCCCTGCTGATCATCGGCTTCTCCCTGATGGGCCTGACCTTCGGGCCCATGGGTGCGCTCCTGCCGGAGCTGTTCCCGACGAACGTCCGGTACACCGGCTCGGCCATCAGCTACAACTTCTCCAGCATCCTGGGTGCGGCCGTCGCCCCGTTCATCGCCGTCTGGCTCTGGGAAATGGGGAAGGGCAGCCCCGGGCTGGTCGGTGTCTACCTCGCCGCCATGGCGGTGCTGACGCTGATCGCCCTGTTCGTGAGCAAGGAAACCCGGGACCTCGACTACACCAACAACGTGGCCTAACGTCCGTTCCCTATTCCTGACGGGAGAAGCCCGGCGTGTTCAGTGAACACGCCTTTCATCGGTTCCGTCGCGGTGAACTGCCGGGCGTCGGCCATGAGCATTTCGGCCGATTCCGGCGGGAAGTAGCCGGCGTGGCGGTAGATATCGATCCTGGTGACGAGCCCTTCTGCATCGAGCTCGGGGTGGAACTGGGTGGCGTACAAGTTGGTCTTGATCCGGAACATGTGCACCGGGCAGGCGGCCGAGCTCGCCAGCAGCACCGCATGGGAGGGCAGGACGGTGCAGGCTTCCTTGTGGCCGGTGAACGCCGTGAAGCTCTCCGGCAGGCCGCGCAGGAGGGGATCCTGCAGCCCCTCCGCCGTCAGTTTGATGGTGACCCCGCCGAGCCCTTCACCGTACGTCCGGTCGATCACGGCGCCCTGGTGCAGTCCGAGGGTGCCGACGCCGTAGCAGGCGCCGAGGAACGGGAAGTCCTCGGCCACGATCCTGTCCAGCAGCCCGGCGAGTTCGCGCTCCACCCGGTGCTGGGTGGCGTTCTTGTGCTCGGCCGGGTCGCTGGACGTGAACGGACTGCCGCCCACAATGACGCCCGAATAGTCGGACAGTTCCAGCTCAGGCAGCGGGGCGGCTTCCATCCGGATGCGGTGGAGCTGCTCCGGCTGGAGCCCGCAGTAGCGAAGGTAGGCGCAGTATTCGTCCTCGGCGGCGGTGTCTTCCGCGCGCGAGGCGAGGAGCAGGAATGGCTTCACACTCCAAGTCTCTACTGGCCGGTCGCGGACGCGCCAGAGGCGCSCCCGCGACCGGCAGTGGCGGTTACCGTCCGCCGTCGCCGTACTGTGAGCCGCTTACTCTGCGGCGCCGTCCTCGATCATGGCGATGATGGCGCCGGCGGAGACGGTCTCGCCTGCCGCTGCGGCGAGGCCGATCACGATCCCGGCACGGTGGGCGGTGAGCGGCTGTTCCATCTTCATCGCCTCGAGCACGACGACGAGATCGCCCTCGGCGACCATGTCACCCTCGGCGACGGCCACCTTCACGATGGTCCCCTGCATGGGGGAGGTCAGGGCGTTGCCGCTCGCGGCCGCGGGTGCGCCGCCACCGCGGATGCGCTTCTTGGCCTTGGCCGGCTTGGCGCCCGCGGCGTTGCTGACCGAGCCCAGCGACGCCGGCAGCACGACTTCCAGGCGCTTGCCGCCGACCTCGACGACGACGCGCTGGCGGTCGCCGGCGTCGGCCGCTTCAGCGTCAGTGCCGGTCGGGGTCCAGGCCGGAATGTCGTTGACGAAGGCGGTCTCGATCCAGCGGGTGTGGACCTTGAAGGCGCCCTCGGCCGGGGCGAAATCGGGATTGGAAACGACTGCGAGGTCGAACGGGATGACGGTGGGGATCCCTTCGACCACCATTTCCTCCAGCGCCCGCCGGGAGCGCTGCAGGGCCTGGGCGCGGGTGGCGCCGGTGACGATCAGCTTGGAGAGCATGGAGTCGAAGTTGCCGCTGATGACATCACCCTGCTCCACGCCCGAATCGACGCGGATACCGGGTCCGGTGGGGTTCAACAGTCGCGTGATGGTGCCGGGGGCGGGCATGAAGTTCCGGCCCGGGTCCTCGCCGGTGATGCGGAATTCGATGGAGTGGCCGCGGACTTCCGGGTCGCCGTAGCCGAGCTCCTCGCCGCGGGCCAGCCGGAACTGTTCGCGGACGAGGTCGATCCCGGTGACTTCCTCGGAGACGCAGTGCTCCACCTGCAGGCGGGTGTTGACCTCGAGGAAGGAGATGGTGCCGTCTTGGCCGACGAGGAATTCGCAGGTGCCTGCGCCGAGGTAGCCCGCCTCCTTGAGGATGGCCTTGGAGGATTCGTAGAGCCGGCGGTTCTGTTCCTCGGTGAGGAACGGGGCCGGGGCCTCCTCGACGAGCTTCTGGTTCCGGCGCTGGAGCGAGCAGTCGCGGGTGGAGACCACCACGACGTTGCCGTGGGCGTCGGCCAGGCACTGGGTCTCGACGTGGCGCGGGGCGTCCAGGAAGCGCTCAATGAAGCACTCGCCGCGGCCGAAGGCGGCGGTGGCCTCGCGTACGGCGGATTCGAAGAGTTCGGGGATTTCTTCGCGGGTGCGGGCCACCTTGATGCCGCGTCCGCCGCCGCCGAAGGCCGCCTTGATGGCGACGGGCAGGCCGAACTTGTCCACGAAGTCGAGGATTTCCTCGGCGGATTCGACCGGGTCGGCGGTGCCGGGGACCTGCGGGGCGCCGACCTTCTCGGCGATGTGGCGGGCCTGGACCTTGTCGCCCAGGGCAGAGATCGCCTCGGGGGAGGGCCCGATCCACGTAATGCCGGCATCGATCACCTTAGTGGCGAACTCGGCGTTCTCGGCCAGGAACCCGTACCCGGGGTGGATGGCGTCCGCGCCGGACTGGCGGGCGACGTCGATGATCTTGTCCATTACCAGGTAGGACTCCGCGGCGGTGTTGCCACCGAGCGCGTAGGCCTCGTCCGCGAGCCGGGCGTGCAACGCGTCGCGGTCGGGGTCCGCGTAGACAGCCACCGAGGCGATGCCTTCATCGCGGGCGGCGCGGATGATGCGCACCGCGATTTCTCCGCGGTTGGCGATCAGCACCTTGGTCAGCCGGCGGATGCCCGCGGCTGTAGATGACTGCGTTGTTCCCGGGACGGTGGGTGCGGACTGCTCCGAATTTGCTGACAAGGCGTCTCCTTCTTTCCTTCAGGGAGCCTAGCGCGGTTTTGAGGGTTCCGCCGATATTACTTGCGGATTCCGCGCGTATACGGCCCTTCCTTTGTAGGGTTGCCACAAAGGGCGGCGAATTGGCCCACTCCGCGCCCAGTCTGTCTTTCCTCCGGCATACATTCCGTCGTTACTCGGCGCGGACGTCCGCCGGGTCCACGGCCCCGCCGGTCCAGAGCTCGGTGATCCCCACGTTCGCCTGGCCGAGCAGGGCGCGCAGGGTGGAGATGGAGAGCCCGACGACGGTGTGGGGATCGCCGTCGACCTTGCGGATGAACGCCCCGCCGTAGCCGTCGATCGTGAAGGAGCCGGCGCACTGGAGCGGCTCGCCGGTGGCGATGTAGGTTTCGATTTCCTCGGTGCTCATTTCCATGAAGTGCACCTCGGCCGAGGACACAGAGCCCAGGGTGGCGCCGGTGCCGCGCGCGTCGCCGTCGCCGTCTTCTGTGTCGGTGTCTGTGTCGGTGTCGGTGTCTGTGTCGGTGTCGGTGTCGCGGCAGTCGACCAGCCAGTGGCCGGTGTGCAGGACGCCCATGCCGCCGCTCATGCGCAGCATGCGCTCGCGGGCGACGTCGGCCGTGTAGGGCTTGCCGTGGGCCTCGCCGTCGAACTCGAAGACCGAGTCACAGCCGATCACGATTGCGCCGTCCGCCTCGGGCAGGGACGCGACGGCCTCGGCTTTGGCCCGGGCAAGCAGCAGGGCCGTGTCATGCGGATCCGTCACGCCGTAGCGGGCCTGCACGGCGTCCTCATCCACGTCCGAGACGAGGACCTCGTGGGCGATGCCGGCGTTGCGGAGCAGCTTGGTGCGGGCGGGGGACTGGGAGGCAAGAATGAGGCGGGTCACCGTTCCAGCCTAATCCACCCCAACAGAGCAACGCGGGGTCACTTACGGCCCATCCGGAGGGGATTGATAGGCGCTAGGTGACCCCGCGTTGCTTTAGGGCGGAAGGCCCTGTTTGCGGATAGGTGACGGTGGTGGAGTTGAACCGGCAGCGTAAAGAGAATCGAGTGGCCCATGACCGGATGGCTGGTGGCAAGCGTTGGCCTGGTTGGTGACGGAACATATTTTGGCTGGGACGGCTTCACCATCCAGTCCGGAAATTTGATCGTGATCGTCGTGATGATCATCCTGTTCGTATTGGCCCTGGTCCTTCCATTTCCCGGCGGGAAGCGGCGGAAATGACCGCCGGTGCCACACCGGGGCACGGTGCGCCGGTCGATGAAGCGGACGCCCACACATTAACCGGCAGGGTCCGCCGTTGGCTCCTGAGGAAGCTTCCGCCGGACAAGCTGTTGCCCGAGGACCAGCCGGTCTTTGTGGCGTCCTGGGCCTACGTATTCGGCATGGGAGCCGTCGCGTCCCTGCTGTGGATCATCGTGTCCGGGATAGTGCTGGGACTGAACGGACCCCAGTGGTATCACGTTTCTTCGCTGGGGAGCTTCGTCAACAGCACCCATTTGTGGAGCGTGGAGTTCTTCTTCATTTTCATGGTGGTGCACCTGTGGCTGAAATTCTGGATGGCGGCCTGGCGCGGGGGCAGGGTCCTGACTTGGATTACCGGCGTGATCTCGTTTGTCGTTTCCATCGTGGCGGCCTTCACCGGGTATCTGCTGCAGACGAACTTCGATTCCCAGTGGATTGCCTTCGAAGCGAAGGATGCGCTGAACGCAGTCGGAGTGGGCGCCTGGTTCAATGTGGCCAACGTCGGTCAGCTCTTCACCTGGCACGTCACGCTGCTGCCACTGGCCGTGGGCGCTGTGGTTGTCCTGCACGTCCTGCTGGTCCGGGTCCACGGCGTTGCACCTCCACTTGAGGCCGCGGAGTCCGACGCCCAGCTGCTTCACGACCGCCCGGAGGCCACCGAAGCCAGGGGCACAGAATCCGGGGGCGCAGTGCAATGACCAGGAAGAGCAGCAGTATCTCTTGGCGGAAGAGGGACGATGTTGCCAGCCGGCCCTGGACAGGCAGCGTCCGCGAATATGACCTCATCAAGGAACTGATCATCGGCGTTGTGGTGGTTGGTCTGCTCGTGCTCGGTGTGTCCGCCATCTTCGGGTCCCCGGATGAGCCCAGCGTCAGCCTCAAGACGTGGGCTACGGCCGCCCCCTCGGATTTCGTCGGCACCGCAGCCAAGGAGCTTGCCGGGACAAGCGATACTGCAGGATACGGGCCGCCCTACAACCCGACCCCGGAAGCGACGCAGAAGATCGGCCCCGTGGACCTTCAAAGTCTCTCAGGCGTCCGCCTTCCGGTGGATACGGCCAATGACTTCGTGATCACTCCGCTGTCCACGCTGCCATCGCCGCCAGAAGCCGTGGCGCAGTGGACGGCCGCCACGGATCAGCAACGCTCAAGCTGGGCAGCTGCCTATTCCGATGCCCTGGCCGCCGCGCCGGATAACGACCCGGCCCAGGTGGGCGACGGCGACTATGGCCCGGTCCCTGCACTGACCGGAGCGTTGCTGGAGATGGCGCGCCAAGGCAATCTGGACGGCGTGCTGCAAAGCGGCGGGAACTTCTACAACATGGACTACACGCGCAGTCTCCTCTTCTTGGGCGACGGCGGCTACTTCCCGGATCTTGCGGCCAGCCAACACCTCTCCGGGGATCAGTGGGGCGTGATGAACGAAACCGGCGATACGCCTGGGCAGTCCTGGTTGTGGCTCTTCTCGCTCCTCTACCAAATCGAGCCGTTCAAGTCCGCGCCCAATGCCGATGCCCTCGTCGTTGTGACGATGCTCGTGCTGACCGCGTTGCTGATGCTGCTGCCGTTCATCCCTGGTCTGAGGTCGCTGCCGCGGATGATCCCCCTTCATCGCCTGGTCTGGAAGGACTACTACCGCAATCGCTGAATCGCCCGCATCAATTGACCGCCGCGGATTCCGGCAGAGCCACCCGGTGTCGACCGGCCTCGGTTGACCACGTTCGCGGTAATACCAACATGCCCAGGCTGGGACGGATAGCGGGCCTTGGATCGACCGGAAGGCGTCGGCCGGTAGCTGATCTGCGCAGCGGGGTGCGATAGTGGCTGGATGATCAACCAGCAGCAGCTCTGGGACGAGGACGCGGCGAAGCAGTACGACACGCCCGGAGAGGGAATGTTCTCGCCCGAGGTACTCGGCCCCACAGTGGAGGTGCTGTCAAGGCTGGCGGGTAACGGCCCGGCCGTTGAGTTTGCCATCGGCACGGGGCGAGTCGCCATCCCCCTCTGGGAAGCGGGGGTCCAGGTCAGCGGCATCGAACTGTCTCACGCCATGATCTCCCGCCTGCGTGAGAAGGTCGGCGAGGACCACATCCCCGTCGTTCAGGGCGACATGACAGAGGCCGCGGCGGGCGAAAATTTCTCGCTTGCGTTCCTGGTGTTCAACACCATCGCCAACCTCTTGACGCAGGACGAACAGGTCCGGTGTTTCCAGAACGCTGCCCGTCATCTGGCACGTGGCGGGCGCTTCGTTATTGAGCTCTGGGTTCCGCAATTGCGCTCGCTGACACCCGGACACGGCGGCACAGTCGAAGTCAGTGAGCCCGGGTATCTTCTGGTCGACACGTATGACGTGCTCCGCCAGCACGTCGTCTCGCACCATGTGCGATTCGGCCCAGAACTGTCGGATGGGCGGGATGCGCGGATCGGACGGACACCACACCGATACATCTGGCCGAGCGAGCTCGATCTCATGGCCCGGATAGCCGGGTTTGAGCTGGAGTCCAGGTGGGCAGACTGGGACCGCAGCGAATTCACCGCGGAATCTCGCAGTCACGTGTCGGTGTACCGGCTGGCCGCACGCTGAGGGCCGAGCTCACCACACCCGGCGACGACAAATCGACTGCACAAACGCGGCATCAACCGTGACCAATCGTGCTTTCCCGGGTTCCTTCCGGCTGTCGCTTAGATTGTCGGAGGTCTCGGGGAGACTGGGTTCATGGACGGCAAGCAGGGGCCTGATGTGGCTCTCGGACCGGCGGCAGGGCCCCGCGACGGCGGGTCGTTCGCCGCGGCCGCCCTCCGGCTGGCCGCGCTCCCGCCGGCCACGGATAGTGCCGGGCTGATTGACCGGCTTCGTATACTCGAGGATTTCAAATCCGCCGCCGCCGCGGAACAGGCCCGGCTCGCCGTGGCCTTCGACCTGCTCCAGCGCCGCGACCAGGCCGCCGCCGGGGTCCCGGCCGAGAGAATCGGCGCCGGGATCGGCGCTCAGCTCGCCCTTGCCCGGCGCGAATCCCCCGCCAAGGGGGGCCGGCTCCTGGGCCTGGCCAAAGCCCTCGTGACCGAAATGCCCCACACCCTCGCCGCGCTGCAGGCCGGGCAGCTCAACGAATGGCGCGCCACCCTGCTCGTGCGCGAAACCGCCTGCCTGACCCCGGCCGACCGGGCCGCCGTCGACGAAGAACTCGCCGCCGACGCCGGGACGTTCGCCGGGGCCGGGGACCGGTCCCTGGTCGCCGCGGCCCGGGCCGCCGCGTACCGGCGTGATCCCCGCTCCGTGACCGAACGCGCCGCGCACGCCGTCTCCGAGCGGCACGTCAGCCTCCGCCCGGCCCCCGATGCCATGACCTGCCTGAGCGCCCTGTTGCCGGTGGCCGCCGGCGTCGCGGTCTACAAGGCGCTGAGTGGGCACGCCGACACCCTCCACGGCGCCGGGGACCCGAGGGGCCGCGGGCAGCTGATGGCCGATGCCCTGGTCGAACGCACCACCGGCACCCCCGGCGGGATCGCCGGCGTCGAAATCCAGCTCATCATGACCGACCGCACCCTGTTCCAGGCCGACGCCGAACCCGCCCGGCTCCCCGGCTACGGCACCGTCCCCGCCGGCTGGGCCCGCACCCTCATCAACCCGGCCCCGGGCAGGGCACACGGCGGCGAGGGCGGTAGTTCCCCGGGGCGCGGCGGTCCGCCTCACCCGGGCGGCACCGCCGGGTGCGCCGATGACCGCGCGTTCCGGCTCTGGCTCCGGCGGCTCTACACCCACCCCGGCAGCGGAGAGCTCATCGCCATGGACTCCCGCGCCCGGCTCTTCCCGCCCGGCCTGCGCCGCTTCATCCAAACCAGGGACGACACCTGCCGCACCCCCTACTGTGACGCACCGATCCGCCACCTGGACCACATCATTCCCTGGCACACCGGCGGCCCGACCACCACAGACAACGGCGCCGGCCTCTGCGAAGCCTGCAACCACACCAAAGAAACCCCGGGCTGGACCGCACACCCCGCACCCCGTCCCCGTCACACCATCAAACTCACCACCCCCACCGGCCACACCTACCACTCCACCGCACCCCCCTGCCGGGATCGCCTGCCGGCGAAGCGAGCGAAGAGTCACACCGCCAGCGCCGCGACGAGCGCCACCGCGCGAAGACGCTCAAGCGTGTGCGGCCCTCAGGCTCATTGGCGGCCTGAGCGGCCCGGAGGCTTGACGGCTTTGAGAAGGACTTTCTACCGATGAAAGGAAGTGGGGCGGTCAGACGAGTCGGCTGGCTAGGAATCGCTCAATGGCAGTGAACACCTGAACGTGCGCGGCCAAGGAGGCACGCCAGTCGTTCGGGACTTCCAACGAGTGATTGGCGTCCAGAATGTCAACGAACGTCGGTGCGGTTTCTGACAACGCATCGGTTGCCCAAAACTTGTCTTTGGATCCACCGATGAGCAGATCCGGCTTACTTGTTTCAGCAAGTGTCCGCCGAATGACGTCGTCCGTGAGGATAGGAGTGAGCCAAACAGCTGGCACTTGAGCCTCTTCCGCCCACGGAATAGAGAACGTGCCAAACGACTTCGCCACGATGAGTCGATGGTCGGCGGGCGGCAACTCGGCGAACGCCTGCTGAACTGCACGGGCCGCGAATCCGTGGGGGTCGTCCCCAGGTTCATCATCGTCGGTCCAGCGAATTGCCTGAACTTGCCAGCCGCGGTCTCTCAACTGTTCTGCAGGCCAGTAAAGAAGAGGCGATTCGACCTTGTATCCCGCACCTGGCACGAGCACGGCGACCTTAGTCTCACCGTGAGTGGACTTGCAGCCAGGCCAGAGGAAAGTTTCCATGCCGGAGATACTACATACGGGGCTGGCTTTCCGGCCGGATGGCAAGAGCTAGTGGGCAGAATGCACCCGTTGCGACGTTGGTGAGTATCCGGCGGGGACGGCCCCACGAGCTGTCCGGGCTTGCAGGCACGAAAAAGCCGCCCGCAGATCGAAACGATCAGCGGGCGGCTTCAGGGGAACTCGGCTTCAGGCAACGCGGCTTCAGGGCAACTCGTCGGCGGGCTTTAGCGGGCGCCGATCTCCTCCGGCTCGGGCTCGCTTTCGGCTGAGGCTGAGGCGGAAGCCCCGGGCCGGAGCTTGGCGCCCTCGACGTCGACGTCCGGCAGGATACGGTCCAGCCAGCGGGGGAGCCACCACGCCTTGTCGCCGAGCAGGTACATCACGGCCGGGACGATCGTCATGCGGACCACAAACGCGTCCACCAGGACACCGAACGCCATCGCGAAGCCCAGCGGCCGGACCATGTTCAGGTGCGAGAAAATGAAGCCGGCGAACACGCTGACCATGATGATGGCGGCGGCGGTGACCACGGATGCTGCATGGCTGAAGCCGGTGCGGACCGCGTGCCTGGCCGATTCGCCGTGCATAAAGGACTCACGCATGCCCGAGGTGATGAACACCTGGTAGTCCATGGCCAGCCCGAAGAGCACGCCGATCAGGATGATCGGCAGGAAGCTCAGCACGGCGCCCGGGTTTTCGACGCCGAACACCGTCCCCAACCAGCCCCACTGGTAGACCGCGACGACGGCTCCGAAGGCTGCCGCGAGCGAGAGCAGGAACCCGCCCGTGGCCAGCAGCGGCACCACGATGGAGCGGAACACGAGCAGCAGCAGGATCAGGGACAACCCGACGACGATGGCCAGGTACGGGGGAAGGGCATCGCCGAGCTTGGTGGAGACGTCGACGTTGCCGGCCGTCTGCCCCGTGAGCCCGATGCTGACCCCAGTGGCTTCCTTGATGCGGTCCTTTTCGGCGCGCAGCTCGGAGACCACCTGGACTGTGCTTGCGCTGGCCGGGCCCTCGCGGGGGATGACCTGGAACACCGCGGTGCGCCGGTCCTCGCTCAGTGCCACCGGAACGGCGGCGGTGACGTTGCCCGTGCCGCGGAGGATGTCGGCGACGTCGAGCTGCTTGGCCGTGGCTTCGTCCGCGCTCAGGCCGGCCGGGAAGTCGCCCACCACCACAATCGGGCCTGTCATGCCTGCGCCGAAGCTGCGGCCGGTGACGTCATAGGCCTTGAACGCCTGCGACTCAACGGGTTCGGACCCGCCGTCGGGCAGCGCGAGCCGCAACTGGCTGGCCGGCAGCGCCACGATGCCCAACAGCAGGACACCGGCCAGCAGTGCCAGGACCGGGTGCCGGGTGACGAGTCCGCCCCAGCCCTGTTTGCTGCGGCGTTCGTCGCGGGCACGGTCGGCGCTCTCATGGCCGGGGGCGGCGTTGTGCTTTTCCGCCTTCGCCCAGACCCTGCGGGAGATCAGCCGGGGTCCGATCAGGGACAGCACGGCAGGGGTGAGGGTCAGGGCGACGACGACGGCGACTGCCACCGTTGCGGCGGCGGACAGGCCCATCACGGCCAGGAAGGGAAGGCCCGGAATGACAAGGGCCGTGAGGGCGATGATGACGGTCAGGCCGGCGAACAGCACCGCGTTGCCGGAGGTGCCGGTGGCGAGGGCGACGGATTCCTCGCCGTCCATGCCGGCCAGGAGCTGGCCGCGGTGCCGGTTGACGATGAAGAGTGAGTAGTCGATGCCGACGGCGAGGCCCAGCATGAGCGCCAGCATCGGGGAGATGGAACTCATGTCGACGGCGCCGCTGAGGGCGAAGGTGCCGCCGACGCCCACTGCCACACCGACCAGGGCCATCAGCAGGGGGAGCCCGGCGGCGATCAGGGTTCCCAGCATGACGATAAGCACCAGCGCCGCGATGGCGATGCCGAGGATCTCGGAGATGCCGAACAGCTCCGAGACGTCCTCAGTGATTTCCTTGCTGGCCAGGGCGGTCACTCCGGCAGAGGAGACGTCGTGGGCGATGTCCTGGACCTGCTGGCGCACAGCGGGGGCCAGCCCGTTGATCGAGGTCTTGAACTGGACCTGGGCGATTGCCGCTGTGCCGTCCTCGGACACGAACCGCATGCCCTGCGAGGCCTCCAGCTGGCGCTTGGCCAGGGCGAGCTTGGCCGCGCCGGCCTCGAGTTCCTTGGTCCCGGCGTCGAGCTTTTCCTGGCCCGCGGCGAGGGCAGCCTTCTGCTGGCCAAGCTGGGCGTCGATGGCCTCGGCGGACATGCCGGCCGCGGTCATCTGCTGCTCGGCCGCGGCCAGCTGGGCCTTGCCAGCAGCCAGCCGGGCGGCCGACGCGTCCAGTTGCGCCTGTCCTGCGGATGCCTGCTGCTCGCCGGCGGCAAGGTCCGTCACGGCCTTGTCCAGCTGGGCCTGGGTGGCGAACGGGTCCACGGTGCCCTGAACGTCGGGGAGGGCTTTCAACTTGGTCAGCGCAGCCGAGACCGCGTCCTTGCCGGCCTGCGTGAACTGGCCGTTCTGCGACTCGAACACGATGCCGGCCGAGCCGCCGGAGGACTTGGGCAGCTCCTGCTTGAGCTTGTCCGCCATCTGCTGGGTTTCAGTGCCGGGGATCTGGAAGTTGTTGGACATGGTGCCGTGGAAGGCCGCAGCCGCGCCGCCGACGGCCACCAGGACGGCGAGCCAGAGGGAGATGACGAGCCAGCGGTGGCGGTAGGAGAACTTGCCTAGACGGTAGAGCAACAGGGCCATGTCAGTGCCGATCTGGGGAAGGGGTGGCGGGGGAGTGGGACGCGAATCCGGAGCCGAGGAGGCCCATGGAATCGATCAGGAGCTGGCGCAGGATGGACAGGGACTCGGGGGTCAGGTCGCCGCCGCAGCGGGCAAACCAGACATCCATGGCGGCTTTTCCGCACGAGATGACGGAGCCGGCGAGGGCGCGGAGGTAGAGCTCGTCGCCGGCCGCCGTCAGCGCAAAGCGTTCGCGGGCGGCGTCGATGATCTGTTCGGTGCAGTGGTCCCAGGCTTCCAGCTCGGAGCGGCTGAGCTGGGGGTTGGTCTGGCCCAGGCTGTAGAGCTCGGCCACGGGTGCCACGGTCATGGGATCGGCCAGTTCAACGAGGGCTGCGCGGGCAGATTCCAGGATGGGCTCGTCTGCCGGGCGGAGCCGGAACTGCTGAAGTGCCGTGTCCAGGAAGCCGAACGTCACCGAGGCGAGCGCCGCCTCGGTGCTGCCGAAGTAGTTGAAGAAGGTGCGGCGGGAGATCCCGGCGGCGTCGGCGATGTCCTCGACCGTGAAGTTTCCGGGCCCCCGCGTGCGGAGCAGGTCCATGGCGGCGTCCGTGATGGCCTGCCGGGTAGCGGCCTTGTTCAGTTCGCGGCGCGAGGGGACACCGGGGTCGCCGGATGCGGCGGCCTGGTGGGCGGAGGGGGAGGGTGATGGGGACACGCGCTTACACTACGTGCATGTTTGCACTCTGGGCAAGTATTTTCGAAAGCTGGCGGCGGTGGGGCTGGCAGGCGGACCGGCGTTCAGGGCTTGAGCTGGGCTGCCGCGTCGCCGGAATTGGTCAGGTAGATCGACTGGCCAGTGGCCCCGGGCTCGTTCTGCGAGAGCGGAATGGCAAATACGGCTGTGCCGTAAGCGCAGACCTCCGTCCAGTTTTGCCCGATCGCTGACGTATCGAAGCGCATGGCGATGATGGCGTTGGCGCCGCGCTGCTCGGCCTCGGCCACCATCCGGGCCATGACATCCTGCCGGCTGTCGTGGAGGGCCCGCGTCATTTCCAGCACCTCGCCGCCGCCCAGGGAACGGAATCCCGCCATGACCTGGGCGGTGATGTCCCGGGAACGGACGGTCAGGCCCATGACTTCGCCGAAGACGGCGTCGATCCGGTGGCCCGGAATGTCGTTCGAGGTGACGATCAGCATGCCCAGAGCCTATCCACTTTTGCCGCCTTCTTGCCGTCTTTTTGCCATCTGGGCGTCCCTGCCGGATTCACAGGAAAGTGAAAGCTGGGAAACAGCTATCTCTGCTGGGGCAGGTGCAGACTGGAGGTGCTCGTGGAGCAGCCTTCCCCCGAAGTACCATCAGCTTCAAGCGCCGTCACCGCGCGGCAGATCCAGGAGACAGCAGATGTCACGCACAACCAAAATCGCGCTAGGCCTCGGGGCCGCGGCCGTGGCACTGGGCGCAGGGCTCGGGGTCGCCGGGATGGCTTCCGCCACCACGACGCCGACGCCCACCCCGACACCCAGCTCGAGTGCCCCCGGGAACAACTTCGCCGACGGCCACGGCATGCGCGGTGGGCACCGCGGCCACGGCGGTGCGGAGTCCGGCGCCCGCGCCAAAGAACTCGCCGCCAAGCTCGGCGTCGACGAGGCCAAGGTCACCGATGCCCTGAAGACTTTCCGCGAAGTCAACAGGCCGACTACCCCGCCGTCCCCAGGGCAGAAGCCGGACCGCGCCGCAATGCAGAAGGCCTTGGCCGCTTCCCTGGCGAAGTCGCTTGGCATCGATGAAGCCAAGGTCACCGCTGCCCTGGCGGAATTGCGTACCGCGGAACAGGCCAATCACGCCGCCGCACTGAAGCCCCGGCTGGACCAGGCCGTCAAGGACGGCACCCTGACCCAGGCAGAAGCGGACGCAGTCACCAAGGCCGCCGAAAAGGGTGTGATCGGCGGACACTAGGCCCGTGCGCACTGGAGCCGACGCAGGTTGAAGCCGACGCCGGTTAAACCAGAGAAGTCCCCAGGGATTCCCGGGGACTTCTCTGGTTAACACTCGTTCAGCCGTTACGCCCTGGCGTCAGCCAGGTCCCGCTCTTCCCGTCCAGCCGCGGGAGCTGCGGCGGCGGAGGGGTCGACGGCGGCGGTGCTATCGACGTCGTTGCTGTCATCGACGTCGTCGCTGAACGGATCGCCGTTCCGCGGCGCGTTGTACAGCGTTTCGTCCAGGATGCCCTGGCGCTTGGCCACGATCGCCGGGATCAATGCCTGCCCGGCCACGTTGACGGCGGTGCGTCCCATGTCCAGGATCGGGTCGATGGCCAGCAGCAGGCCGACGCCGGCCAGCGGCAGTCCCAGCGTGGAGAGCGTGAGCGTCAGCATCACGACGGCGCCCGTGGTGCCGGCGGTCGCGGCCGAGCCGAGCACGGACACCAGCGCGATCAGCAGGTACTGGGTGAAGTCGAGCTGGATGCCGAAGAACTGGGCCACGAAAATCGCCGCCACGGCCGGATAGATCGCCGCGCAGCCGTCCATCTTGGTGGTCGCGCCGAGCGGCACCGCGAAGGAGGCGTAGGCGCGGGGGACACCCAGGCTCCGTTCGGTCACGCGCTGGGTCAGCGGCAGCGTGCCGATCGAGGAACGGGAGACGAAGGCCAGCTGCACGGCCGGCCACACGCCGGAGAAGTACTGCCTGACGGACAGCCCGTGGCTGCGGATCAGGGCGGGGTAGACCACGAACAGCACAAGCGCCAGGCCGATGTAGATCGCCACGGTGAATTTGCCGAGCGAGCCGATGGTGTCCCAGCCGTAGACAGCCACGGCGTTTCCGATCAGGCCGACGGTGCCGAGCGGCGCGATCCGGATGATCCACCAGAGGACCTTCTGGATGACGGCGAGGGCGGACGCGTTCAGGGCCAGGAACGGTTCAGCGGCTTTGCCCACTTTCAGCGCGGCGATGCCGACGGCGATCGCGATCACCAGGATCTGCAGGACGTTGAAGCTCACGGCGGTGGTGGCGACGCCGTCAGTGACGGTGGTGGTCGCGCCGAGGCCCAGGAAGTTCTTCGGGAACAGCCCGGTCAGGAAGGCCCACCAGTCACCGGACTTGCCGGCGTACCTGGCTTCCTGGTTGATGCCGGTTCCGGCGCCGGGCTGCAGCAGCACGCCCAGGCCGATACCGATCAGCACGGCGATCAGCGAGGTGATCGCGAACCAGAGCAGCGTGTTCCAGGCCAGCCGGGCGGCATTGGAAACGGCGCGCAGGTTGGAGATGGAGCTGACGACGGCGGTGAAGATCAGGGGGACCACAGCGGTCTGCAGCAGCGAGACGTAGCTCGAGCCGATGGTCTGCAGCGTGGTGCCGAGGGCGTTGGGGTTGGCTTTGGTGCTGCCGGTGTACTTGGCCAGCAGGCCAAGGCCCAGGCCGACGATCAGGGCGGCGATGATCTGGAAGCCGAACGAGCCGGTCCATTTGGGCAGCTGGAACCCGGTCTTTCCAGCGGGTGCGGGGGTGCTTGTCTGAGTGGTCACCGGAACACGCTAGGACCGTTGCACATAGCATGACGAACGGATGTTGAGAAATGTTACGGCGCCTCAGGTGGCCCTGCGCCGCGGAATGCCCGGAATTTCCGCGCGGGCGGGGGCTTTTGTGAAGTTATTCCGGTAGGCGGTGTGGCGATTGTCTCGTCGCCGGGCGGGCCAGGCCACCTCCGGCCACGCGGGATGACAGTTCGCGGCAATATTCGTGCGAAACACTGCCGCGAACTGCACTCTCGTCGAGGTTGGGACTGCGGATTACCCCAGGAGCGCGCGCTTGAGGGTGTCCAGGCCCACGGAGCCGATGTTCAGGGCCTTCGTGTGGAACGCCTTGAGGTCGAAGCCGGGGCGCGATTCAAGCTCCGCCCGGATCTGCTCCCAGAGCCGCTGGCCCACCTTGTAGGACGGGGCCTGTCCCGGCCAGCCCAGGTAGCGGGTGAACTCGAACTTCAGCTGCCCCTCGCTGATCGGCAGGTTGGCGCGGAGGAAGTCAAAGCCCTTCTCCGATGTCCAGATGCCGCTGCCCCAGCGCTCGGGAACTTCGAGTTCCAGGTGCACGCCGATGTCGAACACCACGCGGGCCGCGCGCATGCGCTGCATGTCCAGCATGCCCATGTGGTCGCCCGGATCATTGAGGTAGCCGAGTTCCTGCATGAGCTTTTCCGCGTAGAGAGCCCAGCCTTCGCCGTGGCCCGAGGTCCAGCACACACTGCGGCGCCACTTGTTCAGCAGCTCGCGGCGGTAGGTGGCGGTGGCGACCTGGAGGTGGTGGCCGGGAACGCCCTCGTGGTACACCGTGGTGGTTTCGGCCCACGTGGTGAAGGTGTCTTCACCGGCCGGCACGGACCACCACATCCGGCCGGGGCGGCTGAAGTCCTCCGAGGGTCCCGTGTAGTAGATGCCGCCCTCATCGGTGGGCGCGATCCGGCACTCCAGCGTTTTCATGATGTCCGGGATCTCGAAGTGGACGCCGGCGAGCTCGGCCACGGCCTTGTCCGACAGTTCCTGCATCCAGGCCTGGAGGGCGTCGGTCCCTTTGAGCTGCCGGGCGGGATCGTTGTTCAGGATCTCCTTGGCTTCCTCGATCGAGGCGCCGGGGCGGATTTCGCCGGCCACCCGTTCCTGTTCGGTGATGAGGCGGTCGAGCTCCTCCACGCCCCACGCGTAGGTCTCTTCCAGGTCAACGGTGGCACCGAGGAAGGCGCGCGAAGCCAGGGCGTAGCGCTCACGGCCCACAGCGTCTTTAGCGGGGGCAACCGGCAGGAGCTCGGACTCGAGGAATCCTGCCAGCCGGGAGTAGGCCACCCGGGCGTCCGCGACGCCGGCGTCGAGCCTGGTCTGCAGATCCGCCGGCAGCGGGCCGTCCGCAGTCTTGGCGCCGGCGGCGAGCTTCGCGAAGAAGCCGTCGTCCGCGGCGTGCTTGGTGGCCTGCTCGATCACGATCGACACCTGGCGGGCCGCGGCCACCTTGCCGTCCTGCATCGCCGAACGCAGCGACTCGATGTATCCGTCGATGGCTGCAGGGACATTGTGGGCCCGGCCCGCGATGTGCTCCCACTGCCCGGCGGTATCGGTCGGCATGAGGTCAAAGATGGCGCGGATCTGCTGGGACGGGGACTCGATGTTGTTCAGATCGGCCGTGTCCCAGCCCGATTCGTGGATTTCCAGCTGCAGGCCCAGCCGCTCGCGCATGGCGTCGAGCGTGACGGCGTCGACGTCGTCAACCGGCTCCAGTCCGTCCAGCGCCGCAAGTGCCTCGCGGGCGGCGGCCGCGAATTCCTCGTGGCCGGCGGGGGAGAAGTCCTGGTACTCGGTCTCGTGCCCGGGCAGGCCGAGTTCGGTGGCGAAGCTCGGGTTGAGCCGGATCAGCGTATCCGTGTAGGCGTCGGCGACGGCGTCAATAGCCGTCTGCTGGCGCGCGGGGGCAGTGTTGTCTGAGGCGATGATTTCGGTAGTCACCCGACGAGACTAGCCCGGCGGCCATGGTTATGAAAGAGTCACTGAACTTTTTCGCGCGCAACTTTTTCCGTGCAGATTTCGCCGGCGGGCTGGCCCAGCCAGGACGCTCAACCAGGTCGTCTCAGCCCAGGCTGCGGCGCCAGGCCTCCGGACCCGGCCTGGGCGCCAGCCGAAGCTGCTGCCGGCGGACCCAGTGCCGGACGCCGGGGCTTTCCGGTGCCGCCTGCTGGCTCTGCCCCAGGGACAGCACGACGGCGGTCAGGGCGGCCAGCTCTTCCGGTGTCGGCTCGCCCTTCACGACTGAGAGAAGCGGCGAGTCGAGGCTGTCGGCGGGTCCTTCTGGCCGTGGGCCCACGCCGGCGAGGGACCCGGCCTGAGCTTGCGAAGGCTGGGAGCCGGTGGGGACTTGCGAGGTTAGGGGGCGGGKGGGGATCACAGCGGGATGTTCCCATGCTTCTTGGCGGGCAGGGCGGCCCGCTTGTCCCGGAGGGCGCGCAGGCCCTTGATGATCTGCACCCGGGTTTCGGACGGTGCGACGACGGCGTCCACGTAGCCAAGCTGGGCGGCCTGGTAGGGGTTGAGCAGCTCTTCCTCGTACTGGCGGATCACCTCGGCGCGCTTGGCCTCGACGTCGCCGCCGTCCTCCGCCACCGCGGCGAGTTCGCGGCGGTACAGGATGTTCACGGCACCCTGGGCGCCCATGACGCCGATCTGGGCGGTGGGCCAGGCGAGGTTCAGGTCCGCGCCGAGCTTCTTGGAGCCCATCACGATGTAGGCCCCACCGTAGGCCTTGCGGGTGATCACGGTCAGCTTGGGCACGGTGGCCTCGGCGTACGCGTAGAGCAGCTTGGCGCCGCGGCGGATGATGCCCTGGAACTCCTGGTCCTTGCCGGGCAGGAAGCCCGGCACGTCCACGAGCGTGATGATGGGGATGTTGAAGGCATCGCAGTGCCGAACGAAGCGCGCGGCCTTTTCCGAGGCCGCGATGTCCAGGGTGCCGGCGAACTGCATGGGCTGGTTGGCCACGATGCCCACCGTATGGCCCTCGACCCGGCCGTAGCCGATGATCACGTTCGGGGCATAGAGGGACTGCATCTCGAGGAAGTGGGCGTCGTCGACAATCTGCTCGATGACCTTGCGCATGTCGTAGGGCTGGTTGGCAGAGTCCGGGATCAGCGCGTCCAGGGCGAGGTCGTCGTCGTCGATTTCCAGCTCCTGCTGGTGCTCCAGCACCGGGGCCTCGGCGAGGTTGTTGGAAGGCAGGAAGTCGAGCAGTTCGCGGACGAATTCGACGGCGTCGGCCTCGTCGGAGGCCAGGTAAGTCGAGGTGCCGGTGTTGGCGTTGTGCTGCCGGGCGCCGCCGAGGGTTTCCATGTCCACGTCTTCGCCGGTGACGGTCTTGATGACGTCCGGGCCGGTGATGAACATGTGCGAGGTCTTGTCCACCATGACCACGTAGTCGGTCAGGGCGGGGGAGTAGGCCGCGCCGCCGGCGGAGGGGCCCATGATCAGCGAGATCTGCGGAACGACGCCGGAGGCGTGGACGTTGTTGCGGAAGATGTCCGCGAACATCGCCAGGGAGGCGACGCCCTCCTGGATACGGGCACCGCCGCCGTCGAGGATGCCGACCACGGGGCAGCCGTTGCGCAGTGCGAACTCCTGGACCTTGACGATCTTTTCGCCGTTGACCTGGCTCAGCGAGCCGCCGTAGACGGAGAAATCCTGGCTGTAGACCGCGACCGGGCGGCCGTCCACCGTGCCGTAGCCGGAGACGAGGCCGTCGCCGAGGGGCTTCTTCTTCTCCATGCCGAACGCGGTGGAGCGGTGCACGGCCAGCGCGTCGAATTCCACGAAGGAGCCGGCGTCCAGCAACAGGTCGATGCGCTCGCGGGCGGTATTCTTGCCGCGCGCGTGCTGCTTGGCGATCGCTTCCGGACCGGAGGGCTGCTCGGCACGGGCCTGGCGGTCGCGGAAATCTGCAATCTTTCCCGCAGTCGTGGTCAGATCGTGGCTCATCAAGTTTCTCCGGCTCTGTCGCAAGGTTGAACGGCGCCCGTTATGTGCGGTCCTTTGGCTGGAATCCACAAAAGCAGGGCTCTGCTGGCAAGTCTAGTGACGGTATTGGCCGGTGCCGCTGTAGGGAACCTACAATTTTCCCGCCGCGAAGCTCCCGCACCGCTTTGTTACCCGCGAGTAACATTGGTCCGCTAGAGTGTGGGCATGACTTCAAGCAACGATGCTTCGGGCACCGCCGCAGGGCCGTACCAGGCCGCCGGTTCCCTCCAGGGCCGCACTGTCCTCATCTCCGGGGGCAGCCGTGGCATCGGCCTGGCCATCGCGCTCCGCGCAGCCCGGGACGGCGCCAACATCGTCCTGATGGCCAAGACCGGTCAGCCCCACGCCAGGCTGGAGGGAACCGTGTATACCGCCGCCGAACAGATCGAGGCCGCCGGCGGCCGGGCCCTGCCGCTGGTCGGCGACGTGCGCAACGACGCCGACGTCGCCGGTGCTGTCGGCTCCGCCGTGGACCGCTTTGGCGGGATCGACGTCGTCATCAACAATGCATCGGCGATTGACCTCTCCAGCACCGACGACGTGGACATGAAGCGCTACGACCTCATGCAGGACATCAACGTGCGCGGCACGTTCCTGCTCTCGAAGATGGCGCTGCCGGCCCTGCGCGCCTCCGCGGCCGGGCACATCCTCACACTCTCCCCGCCCCTGAACCTGGATCCGAAGTGGGCCGGCCTGCACCTGGCCTACACCATGGCCAAATACGGCATGAGCCTGACCACGCTGGGGCTGGCCGAGGAGCTCAAGGCCGACGGGGTCGCCGTGAACTCTCTCTGGCCGCGTACCTTGATCGACACCGCGGCGATCCGCAACATGCCCGGCGGCGACATGATCGTCAAGGGCGCCCGCAGCCCCGAAATCATGGCCGACGCCGCCCACGCCGTGCTGACCGGCGGCAACGCGGTCCCCGCCGGCGGGAGCCAGAGCGGCAACTTCTACACCGATGAACAGGTTCTCGCGGCGGCAGGGGTGACGGACTTCAGCCCGTACAGCCTCGGCGCGCCGGAGTCCCAGCTGGTCCCGGACATCTTCCTCTGAACTTGCTGGGTGTTTTGCGGCCGCGTGCCCTGCGGAATTTCCGCTCATTTGAGGGCCGGCCGCCGGAATCAGCGGCGTGTCCGGCCGACACGCCGGAACTCCCGGCCAAAGGTGGGGAGTTTCGGCGGAGGCATGTGAGGCGGCTGGCCGGGGCTCCGGTGCGCTTTCCTCGGTAGGATTCAAGGATGGAAGCCGTGCAGGAAACCCCGGACCGTCCGCCCCTGGACATGAGTGCCCTCAGCGATGAGGCGTTCCTGTCTGCCAACGGAATTCCGCGCCTGACGGTGCTTGAATCCACCGGTTCCACCAACGCCGATCTCCTCCGCGGGGTGACCGAGGATCCCGGCGCGTGGCCGGACCTGTCGGTGCTGACCGCCGAGTACCAGAGCGCCGCCCGTGGCCGGCTCGACCGCCGGTGGGAGGCGCCGGCCCGCAGCTCGGTCTCCGTCTCGCTCGTGCTCCTGCCGGTCAACGGGGCCGGCCGGCCATTGCCGACCCACAGGTACTCCTGGCTTTCCCTCCTGGCCGCCCTCGCCCTGCGTGAGGCCCTGACGGAAACGGCAGGCCTTCCGGCGGAACTCAAATGGCCCAACGACGTCCTGGTCCGGGGCCGGAAGATCGCCGGCATCCTGGCCCAGCTCGGACCGCTCGGCGCCGGCGGCGCGCCGCCGGTCATCCTCGGCACCGGCCTGAACGTCACGCTGACAGAGCCCGAACTCCCGGTTCCCACCGCCACCTCCGTGCTGCTGGAGAATCCGGACACAGTGGACCGGACGGAGCTCCTGAAGAGCTACCTGTCCCGCTTCGCCACCCTCTACCGGAGTTTCTGCAACGCCGACGGCGATCCCACCGCCGGCATGGCCGGTGGCCCGTCGCTGCACAAACGGGTGGAGCACTTCCTCTCGACCCTCGGCAAGCAGGTCCGGGCCCAGCTCCCGGGCGACCACGAGATCATTGGCCACGCCACGCGGCTGGACGAATACGGCTCGCTCCTGGTGGTCGATGCCGCGGGCCATGAACACGTGGTGACCGCCGGCGACGTCGTGCACCTGAGGCCGTGGAACCCGGCCGGCACCGGCGGCCAGGGCAACGGCAGCGGCGGGGCAGAAAGCGGTTATGCGTAAAGTGCTCCTGCCGGGAGAGCAAGTAATTGTGATGACCCGGCCCCAGCCCAGGATGCTCATTGTCCCGGCGCTGACGTTCGTTGTTGTTCCGGCCGCGGCCGCGTACGCCTGCGCCTGGGTTGTTAAGGGCGGCCCGACGCGGCTCCTGCCCCTCGTCCCCAAGGAGTGGACTCCCTGGCTGGTCACCGTGTGCCTGGCGTTGGCGGCGTGGGTGCTGCTGGGCTATTGCCTCCCGCGGGTCATTGCATGGCACGCCACCCGCTACATCCTCACCAGCCAGCGTTTAGTTACCCGCTACGGCATGTTAAGGCGGCGCGATGAACAGATCCCCCTCGCCGCCGTCCGCCATGTGGCCATTGAGCAATCGCTGTTGCAGCGCCTATTGCACTCCGGGAATATATCCTTGGAGACCGGGTACCCCCTTGGAACGGTGGTCCCCGATGTCCCCGAGGTGGCGACATTCCGTAATTTCCTGCTGGACGCCATTGACGATCTCCCTCAGGGCGAGGCGTCCGGGGCCGACGGCATGACCTACAACCCGGGCGAGGCCTGGCCGTGGGAGACGAGAGAAGGTGGAAGAGATGAACGCTGAGAACGTCCACCAGGACACCGACCTCGCTGCCCCGGAATTGCCCCGGGAGCCCGAGGACGCCGCCGGTTCGGCTGCCGCCGACAGCGACGCCGGGACCGCCTTCGACACCGAAGCAGGCGCGCTCATCGAACCCGCCGCCGAAGCCGAATTCGAAGCCGCCGAACCCGAACCTGTGGCCCCGCCCACCGGCACGATGTCCGCTGAACGGCTCGCCGCCAAAGCCTTGGAAGCGCGGCTGCTGGGCGGTGAGCGCAAGCTCCGGCGTCGTGAAGTCGCCGCCGGTGCCGGGCTCTCGCTGCTCTCTGCCCGGAAACTTTGGCGCGCCCTCGGCTTTCCCAACCTCGGGGATGAAGACGTGGCGTTCACCGAGCGTGACCAGGCCGCCCTGTCCACCATCGTGGACCTGGTGCGCGACGGCAAGCTCACCGAGGAAGCCGCCATTTCCATCACCCGGGCCATCGGCCAGATGACCGACCGGATGGTGGTGTGGCAGATCGAGGCCCTCGTGGAGGACATGGTCCAGGAACAGGGCGTGAGCGACGCCGTCGCCCGGAAGCGGCTCGTCAGCGAGTTGCCGAACCTGATCGACCCCCTCGAGGAGATGCTCGCCTACTCCTGGCGCCGCCAGCTCAACGCCGCTGTGCAGCGCCTTGCCGTCCGGGCCGAAGCCGGGCTGCAGTCCAGCGAAGAGGGCCGCGAAGGCGACGAGGACGATGCGCCCCTGCCGTTGGCCCGGGCCGTTGGCTTCGCCGACCTTGTCTCCTACACCAGCCTCTCCCGCCGGATGAACGAGAAGACGCTCGCCCAGCTGGTGCAGCGCTTCGAGAACAAGTGCGCCGAAATCATCTCGGTCGGCGGCGGCCGGCTGGTCAAGACCGTCGGCGACGAAGTCCTGTACATTGCCGAGACTCCGGCGGCGGGAGCCGAGATTTCCCTGGCCCTGTCCCGCGCCTTCACCGACGACGAGATCCTGCCCCAGGCCCGCGTGGCCATGGTCTGGGGCCGCATCCTCTCCCGCCTCGGTGACATCTACGGACCCACCGTCAACCTCGCCGCCCGCCTGACGGCCCTCGCGGACCCCGGAACCGTGCTGGTGGATTCGATGACCGCGGCCGCGCTGGAGCAGGACGAACGCTTCGTCCTGGTGCCCCGCCCGGCCGAGGACGTCCGCGGGTTCGGTGAAATCCACCCGGTGCAGCTGCAGCCCGGCAGCGGCCGGGGCCTGATCCTGGACTGAGCACCGGATCAGCCCGGCGGTAGCCCGTGGCGGGCTTCTCAGTTGAGCGGCGCATATGCAATAGTCGGACCGGCAGTTGCGATCCGGCCGGGTTTGTGACCGCCGTCATCCCTCGCGCACCGCTGAAGCCGCGCACCACTGTATTGAGGACCGCCATGAACGCAACGCCAGACGCCCCCATCCCGCCGTCGGACGGCAAACAGGGACCGCGGCTGCACTGCGGGTATGGCACGGACCGGGGGCTGCGCCGGGAGGCGAACGAGGACGCCTTCATTGCCGCCGACCCCGTCTTCGCCGTGGCGGACGGCATGGGCGGGCACGAGGCCGGCGAAGTTGCCAGCAGCATCTGCGTGCGCACCCTGGCCGAGCTGCCACAGTTCAAGACCGGCAGCCGGGACGCGACGGCGGACATCCTGCAGGAGTACCTGCTCATGGCCGATGCAGGCATCCGTCACGCCACCGGATCTCGCGCAGGAACCACCCTGTCCGGCGTCGTGGTGGTGGAGCAATTGGACGTTCCGTACTGGCTTGTCCTCAACATTGGGGACTCCCGCACCTACCGTTACAGCCACGGCCGGCTCGCCCAGATCAGCGTCGACCATTCCGAGGTCCAGGAACTCCTTGACACCGGCCAGATCACCGAGGCCGAGGCCGCCGTGTATCCGCGCAGGCACGTTGTGACCCGGGCGCTGGGAACCGGGGACGACTCGGAGGCCGACTTCTGGCTGCTTCCCCTTGAAGACGGCGACCGGATCCTGGTCTGCTCCGACGGCCTCAACGGCGAACTGACCGATGAGAAGATCGCCGGCATCCTCGCTTCCGAGGCCGACCCCCAGGCGGCCGTGGACGAGCTGATCCAGGCGGCCTTGCGCAGCGGCGGCCGGGACAACATCACGGCGATCGTGGTGGATGCCCGGACTGCAAGCGGGGACGCGCCCGCCTGACCGGCCCCGCGACCGCAGACTGACGGTCGCCTGACCGGACCCCTGACCGGACAACAGCGGTGATCTAGGGCAGGATAGGTCTGTGAGCACAGGGAAGACCGCAGCAGAGACCGCAGCAGGGACTGACGAAGCAGCCGAAGCAGCCCCCCGGCACAGCACGGATCCGCAAGGCCCCGCGGGGGAGCAGGTCCCCTCCGGGGACATCCGTGCGGAGTACGAAGACCTTGTGGAGCAGGTCCGCAAGCACCGCTTTGCGTACTACCAGCAGGACGCGCCGATCATCGCCGACGCCGAGTTCGACGAGCTCTACCGGCGGCTGGAAACGCTCGAAGCCATGCATCCGGAACTCGTGGCCAACGATTCGCCCACGCAGGAAGTCGGCGGCGAGGTATCAGCGGCGTTTGCCGCCGTCCAACACCTGCAGCGCATGTACAGCCTGGAGGATGTCTTCTCGCTCGAGGAGCTGGAGGCCTGGATGGTCAAGGCCGAGGCGGGCGTCGCCAAGCTCGGCAACGGCGGCAACCCGCCGTCCTGGCTCACCGAACTGAAGATCGACGGCCTGGCCGTCAACCTGCTCTACCGCAACGGGGCGCTGGTCCGGGCCGCCACCCGCGGGGACGGCACCACCGGCGAGGACATCACGCACAACGTCCTGACCATCAAGGAAATCCCGCAGCAGCTCAGCGGTACCGGCTTCCCGGCCGAGATGGAAGTCCGCGGCGAAGTCTTCATCCCGTCGCAGGCCTTCGCGGAATTCAACGAAGCCCTGATCGAGGCCGGCAAGGCGCCGCTGGCCAACCCGCGCAACGCCGCCGCAGGTTCGCTGCGGCAGAAGGACCCCGCGGAAACGGCCAAGCGGCCGCTGCGGATGTACGTCCACGGCATCGGCGCCCGCGAGGGACTCGACACTGCCAGCCAGTCCGAGACCTACCGGAAGCTCGCCGAGTGGGGACTGCCCACGAGCCCGTATTTCGAGGTCCTGGCCGGACTGGCCGACGTGCTCGAATTCATCAAGCGCTACGGCGACAAGCGGCACAGCCTCACCCACGAGATCGACGGCATTGTGATCAAGGTGGACGACTTCGCCACCCAGCGGGCCTTGGGCTACACCACCCGGGTGCCGCGCTGGGCCGTGGCCTACAAGTACCCGCCCGAAGAGGTCCACACCAAGCTGCTCGACATCGCCGTCAACGTCGGCCGCACCGGCCGGGTCACCCCGTACGGCGTGATGGAACCGGTCAAAGTGGCCGGCTCCACCGTGGAAATGGCCACCCTGCACAACCAGGAGGTGGTCAAGGCCAAGGGCGTGAAGATCGGCGACATCGTGGTGCTGCGCAAGGCCGGAGACGTCATTCCGGAAATTGTGGGCCCGGTGCTGGCGCTGCGGGACCAGCAGGACCCTCCCGTCCGCGACTTCATCATGCCCACCGAATGCCCCGCGTGCGGCACGCCGTTGGCCCCCGGGAAGGAAGGGGACGTGGACATCCGCTGCCCCAACTCCCGGTCCTGCCCGGCGCAGCTGCGCGAACGCGTCTTCCACCTTGCCGGCCGCGGCGCCTTCGACATCGAGGCCCTCGGCTGGGAAGCCGCCATCGCGCTGACCCAGCCGGCCGAGCCCGCGGAACCGCCGCTGACCACCGAGGCGACGCTGTTCAACCTGACCCCGGAGCAGCTCGCGGACGTCCGCGTCCGCCGGGAGAAGCGCTCCAAGGGCATCGGCACCGGGGAATTCGAGCTGGTGCCCTACTTCTTCACCAAGGCCACCACCAAGACCCCGTCCAAGCCCACGGCCACCACGGACAAGCTCTTCCGGGAGCTGGAAAAAGCGAAATCCCAGCCGCTGTGGCGGATCCTGGTGGCCTTGTCCATCCGGCACGTCGGCCCGCGGGCCTCACGCGCCCTCGCCACCGCGTTCGGCAGCATGGACGCCATCCGGCAGGCCTCCGAGGAGGAGCTCGCCCACGTCGACGGCGTGGGCCCGGTCATCGCCCAGGCGCTGACCGAATGGTTCGCCGAGGACTGGCACCGCGACATCGTGGACCGCTGGGCGGACGCCGGCGTCCGGATGGCGGACGAACGCGACGAGTCGACGCCCAGGACGCTGGAGGGGCTGACCGTGGTGGTGACCGGAAGCCTCGAGGGCTTCAGCCGCGATGAGGCCAAGGAAGCCATCCTGATCCGCGGCGGCAAGGCGGCCGGATCGGTGTCGAAGAACACCAGCTACGTGGTGGCAGGCGAGAACGCCGGCACCAAACTGGACAAGGCCGAACAGCTCGGCGTCCCGGTCCTGGATGAGGACGGCTTCCGTGCCCTGCTGGCGAACGGGCCGGCCGGCGGCGGAGCGGACGCCAGCGCGGACGGTGGCGAGACCCCCGGCGCGGACGGTGTCCCGGTCCTGGCCGGCGACGGCGAGGCTCCCGGCGCCGATGGTGCGGCGGCCGAATGAGTTCGCACTCCGCGGGTCCTCCCGCACCCGGCATTCCGGAGCTGCTCGACCTGGCCAAGTCGGCCGCGGCGGCGGGGGCCGCCGTCCTGGCCACCCGGAAGACTGCCGCCCTGGACGTCAGCAACAAGGGCGACTCAGGCGACTGGGTGACCGCCTTCGACCTCGCCGCCGAAGCCGCCGTCCGGGACGTCATCACCGCCGCCCGGCCGTGGGACATCATCACGGGGGAGGAGGGCGGCACCGTCCTGCCGGCTCAGCCCAGCGGCTACCGCTGGTCGATCGACCCCCTCGATGGCACCACCAATTTCATCCGCAACATCGTCTACTACGCCACCTCCGTGGCGGTGGCCGACGCCGACGGCGTCTGGCTGGCCGGCGTCGTCAGCGCGCCGGCGCTGGGACGCACCTACTACGCGTCCCGCGGCGAGGGCGCCTGGCTCCAGGAACAGGGCCAGCTGACCGCCCTGTTCGGCCCGGTCCCCGGACGGACCGGCCAGATCCTGGCCACGGGCTTCAGCTACGATCCCGGCGTGCGGGCGGAACAGGCCGAGGGCCTCGGCAGCCTGATGGACGGCTTCGCGGACATGCGCCGGCTCGGGTCCGCGGCACTGGACCTGTGCCTCGTGGCGGACGGCACGCACGATGCCTACGGTGAGCGCGGGCTCAACGAACACGACTTCGCCGCCGGGGCCCTGATCGCCGAGGAGGCAGGCTGCTGGGTGCGCCGGCCGCGGCTCACCAGCCCCCTGGCCGGCGGCCCCTCCGACGACGAGCGCCTGGCCGCATGGACGTGCGCCGGTCCGCTGGAACTCTCCGGCAAATTCCCGCTCTAAAGTCCTCTCCCAGGGCCGGCTCCGGGTCTGAGTGATAGGCCTGAGTGATAGTTCAGTCACGGAAACGGCCTTTCCGGGCACGGCCCGGGCCGGGCGCCCGTACCATTGACAGGTGCCCTCGCAGATCCTCATTCGCCCCGCCGTTCCGGCCGACTTCGACGCCATAGCGCGCATCACCCGGGACGCCTACCTGGCGGCAGGCTACTTTGAGAGCGCCGACCACCCCTACATGCAGCAGATCCAGAACGTCGGGCAGCGCGCGGCGGCCGCGACGGTTTGGGTCGCGGAGCGGGAGGGCCGGATGCTCGGCTCCGTGACGCTGGCGGTCGCCGGCGAGCCCTACGCGGACATCGCCTTCAGCGACGAGCTCGAGTTCCGCATGCTCGTGGTGGACCCGTCCGTGCAGCGCAGCGGTGCCGGCAAGGCCATGGTCCAGGCCATCATCGAGCACGCCAGGGCCCTGCCCGGTATCCACGCCGTGGCCCTGACCACGGGCGAGAGCTGGGAAAGTGCCCACGGCCTCTACCAGAAGACCGGCTTCCTCCGGGCGCCGGAGCGCGACTGGCTCGTGCCGGGCACGGACATCAAACTGCTCGTTTACCGCCAGGAACTCTAGCCCGGGCGGAGGCCCCGCGCAGTCCCGCCGACACAAAACAACCCGGTTTGGCGGCCCAGGCGCCCGGCGCCCTACAGTTGTGCCGATCCCTGCGGCAACTGCGAAAGGCCCACCATGCGCAAGACCTTCGGTACCGGCTCCACCTGGGAACAGGCCCTCGGCTATTCCCGGGCTGTCCAGGTGGACAACACCCTCTACATCTCCGCGACGGCCGCCAGCGGCGAGGACGGAATCGTGGGCGAGGACTTCTATGCCCAGACCAGCTACATCCTGCAGAAGCTTGGCGCTGTGCTGGCCGACGCCGGCTTCGGCTTCGAGGACGTGGTGCAGTCCAAGCTGTACCTGACGGACATCAGCAAGTGGGAAGAGGCCGGCCGGGCCCACGGCGAGGTCTTCGGCGACATCCGTCCCACGCTCGCCCTCGTTCACGTGCTGCCGTTCCTGGATCCCAAGATGCTCGTCGAGATCGAACTCGTCGCCCAGAAGAGCGCCACCTAACAACCAACGCGGGGTCACTTACGGCCCATTCCGGCACTCCGCATGGGCCGTAAGTGACCCCGCGTGGCTGTCTAGGGACTCTGGCGGAACTTCCGGACTCGGAGTATGACTGGCGCATGACCAAAGCGCCCGGGCAGGGGCCCACGAGGGTACCTCTCATCGGCCAGTTCCGCTCCTATGACCGCTCCTGGCTGCGCGGCGATCTGATCGCCGGGGTCACCGTCGCGGCCCTGATCGTTCCGAAGAACCTGGGGTACGCAGGCATCGCCGGGATACCGCTGCAGAACGGCCTGTATGCCGCGGCCGCCGGCGCCATCGTCTACGCGATCTTCGGCACCTGCCGGCAGATCTCGATGGGCCCCAGCTCGGGCCTGGCGGCAGTGGCCGCCAGTGCCGTCCTCGCGGCGGGCATCACGGGAGAGCAGGACGTCGCCTCGTTCGTTGCGGGAATCACGCTCGCCGCCGGGATCCTGTTCCTGTTCCTTGCCGTCCTCAAGATGGGCTGGATCGCGCAGTTCCTCTCGAAGGCCGTGGTCACCGGCTTCCTCTTCGGCGCGGCGATCGACGTCGTGATCGGCGAGCTCCCCAAGCTCACCGGGACCGAGGTCACCGGCTCGAACCCCATCCAGGAGCTGTGGTCATGGCTGGGGACCCTTGGCGAGGCGCAGCCGACCACCGTGGTGGTTGGCGTTATTGCGCTGGCTGTCGTCTTCGGGCTGAAAGCTGTCGCTCCCCAAGTCCCCGGCGCCCTGGTCCTGGTGGTGGGCGGGCTGGCGGCCGAGGCGCTTTTCGGTCTCGGGGCCAAAGGCGTGGCCCTGGTGGGCGACGTGCCCAGCGGCCTGCCGTCGCTTCAGGTCCCGGACGGCCAGTTGATGTGGGACCACATCGGCACCGTGGCCCTCGCGGCGGTGGCAGTGGTCCTGATCGGCTTCTCCCAGACCGCCGGGGATGCGAGGGCGTTCGCTGCCAAGCACCGCTACCAGATCGACATCAACCAGGAGTCGATTGCCCAGTCGCTGGCCAACATTGCCGCAGGACTCTTCAAGGGGATGCCCGTCTCGACGAGCCTGTCGGCGAGCTCGCTGAACGACCACTCGGGGGCGAAGACCGGGCTTGCCTCCCTCACTTCCGGGGTCACCGTCCTGCTCACGCTGCTCTTCCTGGCGCCGCTGTTCTCGAACCTGCCCAAGCCCGTGCTGGCGGCGCTGATCATCGAGGCCGTCGTCATGGGCATGATGAACGTGCCCGAGATGCGGCGGCTTGCCCGGGTGCAGAAGTTTGACTTCTGGATTGCGATCGCAGCGATCATCGGCACCCTCATCTTCGGCGTGCTGGCGGGCGTCGTGATAGGGATCGTACTCTCGCTCTTCTGGCTCGTCCGGGTGGCCACCCACCCGGCGATGCCGTCGCTTGGCCGCGAACCGGGCACCCAGGTCTTCCGTGAAGCCGATGGGCACCCCGGCGACGAGACCGTTCCCGGCATTGCGGTGATCCGGTTCGACGGCGGCCTGTTTTTTGCCACGGCCGACGCGCTGGAGGACCGTCTGCGCGAGGTCATCCATTCGACGCCGGGGCTCACAGGGATTGTGCTCGACTGCGGCGGGATCAATTTCGTCGATTCGCAGGGGGCAACAAAGATGGCGGACATCGCGACCCTCGCCCGCGAGTCGGACGTCAACCTGCGCCTGACCAGGCTCAAGCCCGCGGTTCGGGCGGTCCTGGAGCGCGACGGCGTGATCGAGCGCATCGGGGCGGACATGATCCACGGCAACGTCTACCGTGCCGTGCAGGCGGAGCAAGCGGCGGCACAGAAACGGCCCGAGGGCGCCTAGTTGCCGGTTCCGGCAGGGATCCCGTAGCGGTGCTCGGGCCGCCCGGTGGTGCCGTAGCGCAGCTGGATGTCGACGGCGCCGTCGTCCGCCAGCGCGGACAGATACCGCTGGGCGGTGGCCCGGGACACGCCGACCCGGGCGGCGACGTCGGCGGCCGAATACTGCTCGCCGGGTACCAGGGATTCCAGCACCGCGGCCTCGGTGGCGGAGCGGGGACGTGCCGAGGCGACGACGTCGCCCGGGATCAGGGCCCGCTTGGCGCGTTCCACCGTCTCCTGGCTGACGGAGCCCGGCTGGGCCAGGATCCGGCGGTAGCGTGCATAGGAGCGCAGCTGCTGCGAGAGGGACTCGGCCGTGAAGGGCTTGAGCAGGTAGCCCAGTGCCCCGCGGCGGAACGCGAGGCGCAGCGAGGCCGTGTCCGAGGCCGCGCTGAGGATCACGGTGTCGACGTCCAGTTGGTGCAGCAGGTCCAGGCCCGAGGCGTCCGGCAGGTAGACGTCCAGCAGCACCAGGTCCGGGCGCAGGCTGTGGATGGCCTGCAGCGCCTGGGACGCCGAGCCGGCCGGCGGCAGCGCCAGGAAGCCGGCCACCGAATCCACGTAGGCGGCATGCAGCTTGGCGACGTGGAAATCATCGTCGACAATCAGCACCCTGAAATCCTCAGACATCGTTGTCCTCTCGGCGTGGTTCAGGGGTTCGCAGTTCGGGGGTTCCGGGTTGGGCGGGTCCCGGCAGCGTTGGCCCGGGTTCGGTGGTTCCCGGAAGCGTGGCGACGAAAACGGCGCCCGGGCCGCCGGGGGAGCCCGCTTCGAGCACCCGCACGTCTCCGCCGCGGCGGCGCGCGAGCTGCCGGGACAGCGCCAGCCCCAGACCCTGCCCTGCGCCAGGGCGCGCTGGCCGGACCGAGGTCGTGTAGCCCTCCGCGAAGACCGCCTCGGCCTCGGCGGCCGTCATTCCGCCGCCCAGGCCGTCGCCGGAATCGGCCACCACAATGTGGAGTGTGCCGGCGCCTCCGTTGAGGCCCGGTTCGTCCAGCACTTCGACTTCCACCCAGCGCTCGGCCGCGGAACCGGCGACGGCGGCGTTCACGGCGTTGTCGATCAGGTTCCCCAGGACTGTGGTGACGTCCTGGGGTTCCGTAACGTGGCCGCGGACCACGGATTCCGGGCCGAGGCGGAGGCTCACGCCGCGCTCGTCCGCCTCTACGCCCTTGGCACCGAGGAAGGCCTGCAGGTAAGGGTCCTGGAGCAGCTCGGCCTGGTCCACCGGGAACGCCAGCGGCCCGGTGCCGGCCAGTTTGGCGAGGTAGTCCTGGGCCTGCTGGGGCTGGCCGATGCTCATGAAGCCGGCGATCGTGTGCAGCTGGTTGGCAAACTCGTGGCGCTGCGCCCGCAGGGCCGCGGACATGGTGCCGACGGCATCGAGCTGGCGGGTCAGCTGCTGCAGCTCGGTCCGGTCCCGCAGCATCACCACCCAGCCCAGGTCCTCGCGGCCGTGCAGGGCCTTGCGGGCGCTCACCACCAGCACCCGGCCACCGGCCACGAGTTCCACCGCCTCGCCCTCGGCCGCATCGGCCCGGGTCAGGGCCTTGAGCTGCTCCGGCACCGGGGCGGCGGCCCACGCCGTGCCCGCGAGGTCCGGGACACCGAGCAGCCGCTGGGCGGCGGCGTTGAAAACGCTGACCCTGCCGTCGGCCGAAACGCCGATCACGCCGTCGTCGACGCCCTGCAACACGGCCACCTGGTCGTGCACCAGGGTGCTGATCTCCTCGGGTTCGAGCCCGAGGGTCAGCCGCTGGAGCCGCCGCCGCAGCAGGAAGGAGGCGAGCACGCCGGCCAGCAGCGCGCCGGCGGCCGTGACGGCGATGGGGATGATGTCCCGGGCCAGGCTTTGGCTGATCGTCTCGGTGGAGTAGCCCACGCTCACCTCACCCACCACCGCCGTCGAGCCCGGGGCGTACACCGGGACCTTGGCGCCGGCGGACGGGCCCAGCGTGCCCGTGTTCCGCGTGGTGACCTCCCGGCCCGCGAGGGCCTCCGAGGGGTCGGTGCTGACCTTTTCGCCCAGCCGCTCCGCGTCGGGGTGCGCCAGCCGGATGCCGGTCTCGTCCGTAATGACCACGAACAGGGCCCCGGTGCGGGTTCGGGCACCCTCCGCGGCAGCCATCAACGGACCGGCCAACAGCTCAGCGGCCGGGGGAGCGGCGGGAAGGGCGCTGATGGCCTGGACCTCTGCCCGCACCGAGGGGTCCGAGGCCACCGTCCGGGCCAGGGTCAGCGCCTGGTTCTCCGCCTCGCGGCCCAGCCGGTCATAGCTCAGCCAGGCGTGGACGGCGCTGCTCAGCAGCACCACCAGCGCCACGACGCCGAGCTGCAGCAACAGTGTCTGGGTCGAAAAGCGCAGGGCCGGCAGAGCTGTGCGGCGCTTCATCGGGCTCCTGCCTGGGGTTGGTGTGGACGTGAGCAAAATGCGCAAAATGCATCCAATAAGCAGTATGCCAATCAATTGAGCCAAAGGCCCAGTCGTGACGGGCGCCACTCTAACGTCTGTAGTGCGCATCACACCGGAGTGGTGTCATTCAACGAAGAAGGAGCCGGCCGTGCTGGTATTACTAGGATTCGCCATGATCGCGGTATTCATGGTGCTGATCATGACGAAGAAGTTGACGCCGGTGCTGGCGCTCATCATTGTTCCCACAGTCTTCGGGCTTTTCGCCGGCGCGGGCCTCGGCATCGGCCCGATGGTCATGGACTCCATGAAGTCCATGACCTCCACCGCCGCGCTGCTGATGTTCGCGATCATCTACTTCGGGCTGATGATCGACGTCGGGCTCTTCGACCCCCTGGTCCGGTTCATCCTGCGCAAGCTCGGCAACGACCCCGCCAAGGTGGTCCTGGGCACGGCCATCCTCGCAGCAGCGGTCTCCCTCGACGGCGATGGCTCCACCACCTTCATCCTCACCACCGCGGCGATGCTGCCGGTCTACCTGCGGCTGAAGATGAGCCCCGTGGTCCTGACCTGCGTGGCCGGCCTGGCCAACGGCACCATGAACATCCTGCCCTGGGGCGGCCCCACCGCCCGCGCCGCCTCCGCGCTGAAACTCGACGTCAACGATGTCTTCGTGCCCATGGTCCCGTCCCTCATCGCAGGACTCATTGTGGTGCTGGTCTTCTCCTGGTTGCTCGGCCTGCAGGAACGCAACCGCCTCCGCGCCGTCGCCCCCGAGATCTGGGGTGTCCCGGATACGGCTGAAGCGCTGGTTGGTGATGCAGACGGCGCAGCCAGCGGCAGCGCGGCCGGCAGTACCGGAATCCGCCGCGGACGCAAGGGCCCCGGAGCCTCGCCCGCCGGGCTCTCCCCGGAAGGATCCTCCGTTGCAGTGCTGGAGCGCGCCGATTCCCTCGTTGACGACCGCGACTCCGCCATGGCAGACACCGCCCTGGACCCCAACCGCAAGACCCTCCGTCCCAAGCTGTTCTGGTTCAACCTCGGCCTGACGGTCGCGGTCATGGTGACGCTCGTCGCCAACGTCATTCCGCTCCCGTTCGTCTTCATGGTCGGCTCCGCCATTGCCCTGCTGGTCAACTTCCCCAAGGTCAAGGACCAGAGCGCCCAGCTGATCGCGCACGCTCCCTCGATTGTCGCCGTCGTCAGCATGGTCATGGCCGCCTCGGTCCTGACCGGCGTCCTCAACGGCACGGGCATGGTCAAGGCCATGTCGGAATGGCTGGTCCAGATCATCCCGTCCGACATGGGCCCGCTGATGGCCGTGATCACCGGCGTCCTGAGCATCCCGATGACGTTCTTCATGAGCAACGACGCCTTCTACTTCGGCGTCCTGCCGGTCCTGAGCGAAACGGCGGCCCACTACGGCGTCAGCGCCGCCGACATGGCCCGCGCTTCCATCACCGGCCAGCCCTTCCACCTCCAGAGCCCCCTGGTCCCGGCGATCCTGCTCCTGGTCTCCCTCGCCAAGGTGGACCTGGGTGACCACCACAAGAAGGTCCTGTGGCGCACGGCCGTGATCTCCCTGGTCATGCTCGGCGTTGGCGTCCTCACCGGAGCCATCGGCATCGGCTGACCCCCCAGCAACTGCAACGCGGGGTCACTTGCGGCCCATTCCGGACTTCCGGATGGACCGTAAGTGACCCCGCGTTGTTTGGCCTGGCGCCGGAAGGTGACCGCAGCCGGACGGTAACAGCAGTTCAACCCACGTAGACTGGGACGGAAAATTATCCATACCTTGCAGGGGAGATCCATGGCTGCGATCAACCGCGACGACGTCGCGCATCTCGCGCAACTCGCGCACATCGAGATGAGTGCTGAAGAGCTGGACAGGATGGCGGGCGAACTCGCCGTCATCGTGGATTCAGTGAAGTCCGTCAGTGAAGCCGCCGGTGATGACGTCCCGGCCACGTCCCACCCGATTCCGCTGACCAATGTGTTCCGCGAGGACGTGGTGGGCCACACGTTTACGGTCGAGCAATCCCTCTCCGGTGCCCCCGACGCTTACGAAGGCCGGTTCAAGGTCCCGGCAATCCTGGATGAGGACTAAGACCATGACTGAGAACAACGAACTGATCCGCCTCTCCGCCGCCGCGCTCGCCGAGAAGCTGGCCGCCCGCGAAATCACCGCCGTCGAGGTCACCCAGGCCTACCTGGACCGCATCGCCGCCGTCGACGGCAAGGTCCACGCCTTCCTCCACGTCAACGCCGACGAGGCGCTTGCCGTCGCCGCCGAAGTGGATTCGATCCGCGCCGCCGGCGGTGCCGCCGCCGAGGAGCTCCACGTCCTCGCGGGCGTCCCGATCGCCGTCAAGGACCTCATCGTCACGATCGGCCAGCCCACCACGGCCGGCTCGAAGATCCTCGAAGGCTGGCACAGCCCCTACGACGCCACCGTCGTCGAGCGCCTGCGCGCCGCCAAGATGCCGATCCTGGGCAAGACGAACCTCGACGAGTTCGCAATGGGCTCCTCCACCGAACACTCCGCGTACGGGCCCACGCACAACCCGTGGGACCTGGAGCGCATCCCCGGCGGTTCCGGCGGCGGCTCCGCTGCCGCCGTCGCGGCCTTCGAAGCCCCGCTGGCCCTCGGCACGGACACAGGCGGCTCCATCCGCCAGCCCGGCGCCGTCACGGGCACGGTCGGCGTCAAGCCCACTTACGGCGGCGTTTCCCGCTACGGCGCCATCGCCATGGCCTCCTCGCTGGACCAGATCGGCCCGGTCTCCCGCACCGTCCTCGACTCGGCCCTGCTGCACCAGGTGATCGGCGGGCACGACCCCCGCGACTCCACCTCGCTGCCGGACCCGCTCGAGGACCTCGTGGCCGCGGCCCGGACCGGCAACGTCAAGGGCATGAAGATCGGCATCATCAAGGAGCTCCACGGCGAGGGCTACCAGGCCGGCGTCGAGAACCGCTTCAACGAATCCCTCGAACTGCTCAAGGGCGCGGGCGCCGAGATCGTCGAGGTCTCCTGCCCTAACTTCAAGTACGCCCTGGGTGCCTACTACCTGATCATGCCGTCGGAGGCGTCCTCCAACCTGGCCAAGTTCGACGGCGTCCGGTACGGTCTGCGGGTCCTGCCCAAGGACGGGCCCATGACCATCGAGCGGGTCATGGGCGCCACCCGCGCCGCCGGCTTCGGCGACGAGGTCAAGCGCCGCATCATCCTGGGCACCTACGCCCTGAGCGCCGGCTACTACGACGCCTACTACGGCTCGGCCCAGAAGGTGCGCACCCTGATCCAGCGCGACTTCGACGCCGCGTTTGAAAAGGCCGACGTGCTGATTTCCCCGACGGCGCCGACCACGGCGTTCAAGCTTGGCGAGAAGCTCAACGACCCGCTGGCGATGTACCTCAACGACGTCGCCACCATCCCGGCGAACATGGCAGGCGTCCCGGGCCTGTCCCTGCCGGGCGGCCTGGCCGACGAGGACGGACTGCCCGTGGGCATCCAGCTTCTGGCACCGGCCCGCCAGGACGCCCGCCTGTACCGCGTCGGCGCGGTCCTGGAATCCCTGCTCGAAGCGCAGTGGGGCGGCCCGCTGCTGGACAAGGCCCCCTCGCTCACTGATTCTGCCGTTTCAAGCCACGGAGGCTCACACTAATGACTGACGCAACCCTCAGCTTCGAAGAGGCGATGGACAAGTACGACCCCGTCCTGGGTTTCGAGGTCCACGTGGAGCTCAACACCAAGACCAAGATGTTCTCCTCCGCGCCGAACGTCTTCGGCGACGAGCCGAACACCAACGTCAACGAGGTGGACCTCGGCATGCCCGGCGTGCTGCCGGTGGTGAACAAGACCGCGATCGAGTCCTCGATCAAGATCGGCCTGGCGCTGAACTGCAAGATCGCCGAGACGTGCCGCTTCGCCCGGAAGAACTACTTCTACCCGGACACCCCGAAGAACTTTCAGACCTCCCAGTACGACGAGCCCATCGCGTACGACGGCTACCTGGACATCGAACTCTCCGACGGCACCGTGTTCCGCGTCGAAATTGAACGCGCGCACATGGAGGAAGACGCCGGCAAGCTGACCCACATGGGCGGCGCCACCGGCCGCATCCAGGGCGCGGACTACTCCCTGGTGGACTACAACCGCTCCGGCGTGCCGCTGGTCGAGATCGTCACCAAGCCGATCGAAGGCGCCGGCAGCCGCGCCCCCGAACTCGCCAAGGCCTACGTGGCCGCCGTCCGCGAAATCGTCAAGAACCTCGGGGTCTCGGACGCGAAGATGGAACGCGGCAACGTCCGGTGCGACGCCAACGTCTCGCTGCGCCCGCACGGCCGCGAACGCTTCGGCATCCGCTCGGAGACCAAGAACGTCAACTCGCTGCGCGCCGTCGAACACGCCGTCCGCTACGAGATCCAGCGGCACGCTGCCGTGCTGGACTCCGGCGAGCCGGTCATCCAGGAAACCCGCCACTGGCACGAGGACACGCGGACCACGACGTCGGGCCGGGCCAAGTCCGACGCCGACGACTACCGCTACTTCCCGGAACCTGATCTGGTCCCGATCACCGCGTCCCGCGAATGGGTCGAGGAGCTTCGGGCCACCCTGCCCGAGCCGCCGGCCGCGCGCCGCAAGCGGCTGCAGGCCGACTGGGGCTACTCGGACCTGGAGTTCCGCGACGTCGTCAACGCCGGCGTCATGGACGAGATCGAGGAAACCATCGCTGCAGGCGCCACTGCCACCGTGGCGCGCAAATGGTGGATGGGCGAGATCGTCGGACGCGCCAAGAACGCCGACGTCGATCCCGGCCAGCTCGGCGTCGCCCCGGCCACCATCGTGGAACTGAACAAGATGGTGGAGGACGGCAAGATCAACAACAAGATGGCCTCCGAGGTCCTCGACGGCGTCCTCGCCGGCGAGGGCACCCCGGCGGAAATCGTCGAGAAGCGCGGCCTCGCCGTGGTCTCCGACGACGCCCCGCTCCTCGAAGCCATCGACGCGGCCCTCGCCGCGCAGCCCGACGTCGCGGACAAGATCCGCGGAGGCAAGGTCCAGGCGATCGGCGCGATCGTCGGCGGCGTTATGAAGGCCACCCGCGGGCAGGCCGACGCCGGCCGCGTCCGCGAGCTGATCCTCCAGCGCCTCGGCGTCGAGGGCTAGCCCCTAGCCGCCCACTAAATCGGTCATGATGGTCTGCAGCGCTTCGCAGACCATCATGACCGATGTGCGTTTAAGGTTCTCCGGCCGGGCCAGGACGTCGATCCGGCGCCGGGTGCTGATGCCTTCCAGCGGCCGCAGCACAATGTCCGGGTTCAGCACAGGCCGCGCGGTGTGCCGCGGCAGCAGGCCGATCACGCCGCCGGCCGCCACGAGCGCCGCCACGGTCGAGTAGTCGTTGATGCGGTGCACGATGTTCAGCTCACGGCTGGAGACCGCCGCGACGGCGGAGAGCACGTCGGCGGGGGAGTAGCCGGCGCGGCTCGTCACCCACGGTTCGCCCACGACGTCGTCGGCCGTCACCGCGCGCTGCCCGGCCAGCCGGTGCCCGGCGGGCAGTGCCACGTCCAGCGGCTCGTGCGCGAGCGGGATCACGGCGACGCGTTCCTCGGGCCAGCGGGGGCTGTGATCCATCCGGTGCGCCAGGACCAGGTCATAGCGTGCCGTCAGGGCGGGGAAATCCTGCTGGGCGACGTCCTCGTCGGAGAGCAGGATCCGCGGCTGGCCCGGGCCATCCAGGAGCCGTGCCAGCGGCGCGAACAGCGCCTGCCCGGCACTGTGGAAACCGCTGAGCGTCACCGGCGCCACCGGCGAGCCGTGGTAGGCGCCGATCGCCATCTTCGCATCCGCCATCGCGCTGACCACCGCCGCCCCGGCGTCCGCCAGGACCTGCCCGGCCTCCGTGAGCACCAGGTTCCGGCCCTCCTTGCGGGTCAGTGGCACCTCCACGGTCTTCTGCAGCGCGGCCAGTTGCTGGGACACGGCCGACGGCGTCACCAGGAGGGTTTCGGCGACGGCCTTGACGCTGCCCAGGGCCCCGAGTTCGCGCAACATCTCCAGCTGGTGGATTTCCATGCCAGCCATTCTATGCAACAGCAATTCCTAATTCGTCGATTGAGAAAAATTCGGTTGTGCTAATGCTTTCTGGTGGGTCTAATGGGGTGAGTTGTCCCACACCCCCGCGCCGCACGGCGGAACAGAACGCGCGGAGCAGAACACCAAAAGCACAGTTAGGAAGGCCCATGAAGGCTCTCTACAAGGCCGGCGCCCACGCAGGGTTCGAGCTCGTCGACCGTCCCGAGCCGAAGACCGGCGCCGGCGATGTCAAGATCCGCGTCATGACCACCGGCATCTGCGGCACGGACCTGCACATCCAGGCCTGGGACGCCTGGGCGCAGGGCATCATCAACGCCCCCCTGATCGCCGGCCACGAGTTCTACGGCGAGGTCGTGGAGACCGGCGAGGACGTCCTGGACGTCAAGGTCGGGGACCGGGTCTCCGGCGAAGGCCACGTTGTCTGCGGAATCTGCCGCAACTGCCGCGCCGGCCGACGGCAGATGTGCATCAACACCGTCAGCGTCGGCGTCCAGCGCGACGGCGCCTTCGCCGAGTACGTGGTGATCCCCGAGACCAACGTCTGGGTCCACCAGGACCCCTCCGTCACCCCGGAGCTCGGCGCCATCTTCGACCCCTTCGGCAACGCCGTCCACACGGCCCTGAGTTTCCCCCTGGTCGGTGAGGACGTCCTGATCACCGGCGCCGGACCGATCGGCCTGATGGCGATCGCCGTCGCCCGGCACGCGGGCGCCCGCAAGATCGCGATCACCGACGTCTCCGCGCCCCGGCTGGAACTGGCCCGCAGGCTCGGCGTCGACCTCGCGATCGACGTGTCGAAGATGCGGGTCAAGGACGCCCAGCGCGAACTGGGCATGCGCGAAGGCTTCGACATCGGCATGGAAATGTCGGGACACCCCACCGCGCTGCCTGAGATGATCGACAACATGAACCACGGCGGCCGGATCGCGATGCTGGGACTGCCCAGCCAGTCCATCGACATCAACTGGGGCAAGGTGGTCACACACATGCTGACCATGAAGGGCATCTACGGCCGCGAAATGTTCGAGACCTGGTACGCGATGAGCGCCATGCTCTCCTCCAACCCGGTCCTGCACACGAACATCTCGGCCGTGGTCACGGACACGCTGCCGGCCACCGACTGGGAAAAGGGTTTCGAGGTAGCCCGCGCCGGCGTCGGCGGCAAGGTGGTCCTCGACTGGACGGTTTTCTAGGCCCCTTTCCTGACCGCCCGCTTCCGGGCCCCTGCCAGACACCGCATTCTGCCCCCGCATCCAACCAGCCGAGGAGCCAACCCATGTATTCAGCCATCAAGGACCAGCTGCAGCACGAACTCGATGAGATCCGCAGCGCCGGTCTGTTCAAGACCGAGCGGCACATCGACTCGCCGCAGGCCAACCGCATCAAGGCCGGACAGATCGGCGAGTCCGGCGCCGACGTGCTGAACTTCTGCGCCAACAACTACCTGGGCCTCGCCGACCACCCGGACATCATCGCTGCGGCGAAGACCGCGATGGACGAGCGCGGCTTCGGCATGGCCAGCGTCCGCTTCATCTGCGGCACCCAGGACCTGCACCTGGCACTGGAAAAGCGCGTCTCGGCGTTCCTCGGCACCGAGGACACCATCCTGTTCTCCAGCTGCTTCGACGCCAACGGCGGCGTGTTCGAGTCCCTCTTCGGCCCGGAAGACGCCGTCATCTCGGACGCCCTGAACCACGCGTCCATCATTGACGGCATCCGGCTCTGCAAGGCCCAGCGCTTCCGCTACGCCAACCAGGACATGGCGGACCTCGAATCGAAGCTGATTGAGGCCACTACGCAGGAGAACCCGGCCCGCCGCAAGATCATCGTCACGGACGGCGTCTTCTCGATGGACGGCTTCCTCGCCCCACTCGAAGCGATCTGCGACCTCGCCGACAAGTACGACGCCCTGGTCATGGTGGACGATTCCCACGCCGTCGGCTTCATGGGCGCCACCGGTGCGGGCACGCCGGAGCACGCCGGCGTCTCGGACCGTGTGGACATCTACACCGGCACGTTCGGCAAGGCCCTCGGCGGCGCCTCAGGCGGCTACGTCTCCGGCCGCGGCGAGGTCGTGGCGATGCTCCGCCAGAAGGCCCGCCCGTACCTGTTCTCCAACTCGCTGGCCCCGGCGATCGTCGCGGCCACGCTCAAGGCCCTGGACCTCGTGGAAAGCTCCGGCGAACTGCGCGGCAAGCTCTTCGCTAACGCTGAGCTCTTCCGGAACCGCATGTCCGAGGAAGGCTTCGACCTGCTCCCCGGCGAGCACGCGATTGTTCCGGTGATGTTCGGCGACGCCGTCATGGCGGCCAAGGTGGCCGACGCCATGCTCCACAACGGCGTCTTCGTGACGGCGTTCAGCTACCCGGTGGTGCCCAAGGGCGCCGCCCGGATCCGCGTCCAGCTTTCGGCCGCGCACAGCGCCGACGACGTCGAGGCCTGCGTCCAGGCGTTCGTGCGCAGCCGCGCTGCGGTGGGCGCAGCCTAGGCTGGATCCCTGAGGCCGGGCCCCACTTTCAGCACGGGGTCCGGCCCCACTCCAGGGGCCCGGCCCCACTCCAGGGGCCCGGCCCGCCCGTTCATCCTGGCTTTGCCCGGCCCGGCCCGGCCTTGCGCGTTCACCCCGGCTTTCTCCACAGGCTTGTCCGCGGGACATGCCCAGCTCCGGCGGCGAGGACTGGACATAATGCCACTATGTCCAACGGCCACGAGCAACGAAGGGCATGTCCCGGGCCGGCACGCGGCAACGGGGGGGGGCATGCCCAGTCGTGCGGACCAGGGAAGGGCATATCCCGGGCCGGCCCGCGGCAACGGGGGACATGGCCAGTCGTGCGGACGAGGAAGGGACATGTCCAGCGGTGCGGAACGTGGCGATGGCACGTCGGCCACCTTCGAACGATCCACTGGCGTCTTGTCGGCTACTGCCGCCCGGGCGCAGGTCGCGGCACGGCCTGACCCGAGAATCTGCAAGGATGGGACCATGTCAGCTCATTACGATGTCGTAATTGTCGGCGGCGGGATCGCCGGCCTGTCCCTTGCCTCCACCCTGGCCGGGCAATGCCGCGTGGCCCTGATCGAAGCCGAGCAGACCCTGGCCTACCACACCTCGGCCCGCTCGGCCCGGCAACTGATTCCCAGCTACGGCCCGCCCGTGGTCCAGGAACTGACCGTCCGGACGCTCGACCTCATCGCAGCCGAGGACGCCGGACGTCCGGAGCCGGTGCTCACCCCGCGCAGCTTCATGCTGATCGGGGACGACGCCACCGTCCGGGCGGAGGCCAGCGGCCACATGCGCCGGATCACCCACGCCGAGGCACTGGATCTGTGCCCGGCCCTGGTCCCGGACTCGTTCAGCGCCGCCGGGCTGGACACCGGATCCTTCGCCTGCAACGCCCCCGTGCTGCTCGAGGACCACCGCCGCCGTGCCGAAGCGGGAGGCGTGGACATCATCACCGGCGCCAGGGTCCATTCGGCCCAGCGCCTCGGCACCGGCTGGGAACTTGGCGCCGGGCAGGAAGGCTTCCAGTCCGCCGTCGTGGTCAATGCCGCCGGTGCCTGGGCCGACGAGCTCGCCGTCCTCAGCGGCGTCGAGAAGCTCGGCCTGCAGCCGTACCGGCGCACCGCGGCGATCGTCGACGTCGAGAATCCCCTCCCGGAGGCCTGCCCGATGGTGGCGGCGGCCGATGACAGCTTCTACTTCCGGCCCGACGGCGGCCAAGTCCTGATCTCGCCCGCCGAACACGTGCCGAGCGGGCCCGAGGACGCCCGGCCCTATCCCGGCGACGTCGAACGGCTCGTCGCCCGGCTCAACACGATCACGACACTCGGGATCCGGAACGTCCGCACGGCGTGGACGGGGCTGCGGACGGAGGCGGCCGACGGCGTCCCCGTGGTGGGGTTCGACGCCGAGGCCACCGGATTCTTCTGGCTCGCCGGCCAGGGCGGGTACGGTTTCCAGACCTCATCCGGCGTCGCGGAGCTGGCCGCCGGGCTGATCCTCGCCGGCCAGGGTTCCGCCGCCACGGCCACGGCTGTGCCCCCGCCGGTGTCCCCGGCAAGGGACGCCAGTCCGGCATCCCGGACAGCGGAGGCGCTGGCCGCGACCCGCTGGTCCATCCGGCGCTGAAGAATGGATCCATGAGTACCCTCATCACCAATATCGCCGAACTGATGACCCAGGACGCGGAACACCGCGTCCTCCGCGACGCGGCGGTGGTGATCGAGGGGGAGCGGATTTCCTGGCTCGGCCCCGCAGCCGACGCCCCGGCCGCGGACGAACGGGTGGACGCCGGGGGCCGGGCGCTCCTGCCGGGCTGGGTCGACTCGCACACGCACCTGATCTTCGCGGGGGACCGCACGGCCGAGTTCGAGGCCCGGATGGCGGGACAAAGCTACAGCGCCGGCGGGATCGCCGTCACCACCGGCGCCACCCGGAGCACGAGCGACTTCGACCTCACCCGGCTGGCGATGGGCCGCGTCGCGGAGGCCGTGTCGCAGGGCACCACCTACCTGGAGACCAAAACCGGCTACGGCCTGGACCTCGAGAACGAGGCCCGCAGCGCCCGCATCGCCTCCACCGTGGCGGACGAGGTGACATACCTGGGGGCGCACCTCGTGCCCGCCGGGATGGACGCGGAGGAATACACGGAGCTGGTCTGCGGGCCGATGCTCACCGCAGTCCGGCCCTACGTCCGCTGGGCCGACGTCTTTTGCGAGCAGGGCGCCTTCAACGAGGACCAGTCCCGCCGGGTGCTCCTGGCCTGCAAGGCCGCCGGGCTGGGGCTGCGCGTCCACGGCAACCAGCTCGGCGAGGGCCCGGGCGTCCGGCTGGCGGTGGAGGTCGGCGCCGCCAGCGTGGACCACGTGAACTACCTTTCGGCCGCGGACGTCGATGCCCTCGCCGCCAGCTGGTCCGGGTGGGACGCCGCCGGCAGCGGCACGCGCGGCACGGTTGCCACCTGCCTGCCGGCCTGCGATCTTTCCACCCGGCAGCCGCTGGCCCCCGGCCGGGAACTGCTCGACGCCGGTGTGCAGCTGGCGCTGGCCTCCAACTGCAACCCAGGCACGTCCTACACCAGCTCCATGGCGTTCTGCGTCACCACCGCCGTGCTGCAGATGCGGCTCAGCGTCCACGAGGCGGTGCGCGCCGCGACCTACGGCGGCGCGCTGGCCCTGGGCCGGGAGTCCGGGAACGACGTCGACGGCGAACGCGCGGTGGGCTCGGTCGCCGTCGGACACCGGGCGGACCTGCACCTGCTCAACGCGCCTTCCGCCACGCACCTGGCCTACCGGCCCGGCATCCCCTTGACGCACGCGGTGTGGCGGGCCGGTGTAGCGCAGCCCATCCGTTAGCCGGCCGGTCCGCCGACGGGCCCTAGAACATCATGGGCGGCGCGTCCAGGACGGTCTCGTCCACGCGCCTCTTCTCCCACTGCGTGAAGGGCTTGTCGAGCTCGTACTTCCCGCGCGCGGTGCGCAGCAGGGTGCGGACCTCGGCGTTCTCCGGGTTGTTCAAGGATTCGAAATATTCCACCGACCAGTGGAACCAGCGCATGCAGAACAGCCGCATGGTCAAGCCGTGCGTCACGAACAGCGCGTTTGGGGCATAGCCGGGCTTGGACCAGTGCCGGTGCAGGGTTTCCATGAAGGAGGAAATCCTGTCATACACATCGGAACCGGACTCGCCCTCGCGGAAGCGGTAGAAGAAGTGCCCGTAGGCGTTGCGGAGCTCCTTCTGGTCCTCAATGTCGCCGGCGATCTGAAAGTTCGCCCAGTCCTGTTCGCGCAGGCGCGGTTCCTCGATCACCCGCTCCACGAGCGGGCCGAGATTCAGCGCCTCGAGGGTCTGGTAGGCGCGCAGGTACGGGGAGACGTAGACGCACACCGGGCGGCCGTCCAGCTGACGCCGGACCTCTTTCCCGGCCGCGGTGGCCTGCTCCAGGCCCAGGGGTGTCAACGGGATCCGGTAGTCCGGAACACGGTTGTAGATCGAGGTGTCGGCATTGGCGGCAGACTGGCCGTGCCGGATCATGATGATTTTCCGGGGCGCGCTCATAGTCCCCAAGCATAGGGCTCCCAAAAAGCAAGTGCCGCAGGCACAACCCCGTTCGGCCGGCACCACGCGGGCACCAGCAAACTATCGGCAAGTGCAGGCAAGATAGAACCATGTTGGTTCCCTCCCGCCGTCGGCTGCGGTTCGAAGTGTTGATTGTCCTGGGGTTGTCGCTGGGGCAGTCCGCGGTCTACTCCCTGGTGCAGCTGCTGGACAAGATGACCACGGCGCCGCTGGCCCAGGGGACATCCACGCTGAACCGTTCGCAGAGCGCGCGCGAATACTTCGACCTCACGTACCAGTTGCTGGACATCGTCTTCGCCCTGGTCCCGGTGGCCCTCGTGATCTATTTCCTCACCGAGCACTGGCCGGCCGGTCAGCGCGGGACCTCGGCGTTCCGAAGGATCGGCTTCGACTTCGCCCGGCCCGGCAAGGACCTGCTGCAGGGCCTGGGACTCGCCGCGCTGATCGGCATTCCGTCCCTGGGGCTCTACGCGGCGGGCCGGGCGATGGGGATCACGACGGCGATCATCCCCAGCGCCCTGGACGCGTACTGGTGGACCGTGCCGGTGCTGGTCCTCTCCGCGATCCGGCACGCGGTGGTCGAGGAAGTGATTGTGGTGGCGTACCTGCTGGACCGGCTCGGGAAACTGGGCTGGAGCGTGCCGGCCGCCATTGCCGCCAGCGCCCTGCTCCGCGGCAGCTATCACCTGTACCAGGGGTTCGGGCCGTTCATCGGCAACGCGGTGATGGGCGTCGTCTTCGCGCTGGTGTACACGCGGACCAAACGGGTGATGCCGCTCGTGATCGCCCACGCCATCCTGGACACCGTGGCGTTCGTGGGGTTCAGCCTGTTCGGCAAGGCCGTGGGCCTGGGCTGAGCGCGTGGTCCGGCACGCTTGGGACGCGCCGTCGCCCGGCCTTAAATGATCTCGGCCGCCGTCTCCTAGGTGACATCGTTGGCACCTAAGAGATGGCGGCCGAAGCGTGGGGCAGGTGGAGCGTTAGATCGTGACCGCTCCGGAGGCGGTCTCGAAGGTGACGGAGAGGATGCCGGGAGTACCGTGCGGCGCGATCCAGTTCACGGCGACGTCTTCCAGCGGCTTTTCAACTGGTTCGCCCAGCCACTCCGTGACGCGGGCTGCCGAACCGGCAATGGTCAGTGCGGACATCTTGACATCGCTCGCGTAGGCGTTGGACGGGTGCAGTTCCGGGTCGCCCTCCCACTTGAGCATGTAGGGCACCTGGGGGTCGGCGATGAGCCCCAGGATGCCGATCTGCTTCCAGACCAGTTCGCGGCCGTCGGGAAACTTCCGGTTGCCGTTGACGGCGGCGCGGCCGAGCCTCTCCTCGAACGGGGCCAGGTCGTCAACCTCGACGCACCAGCCCATCCAGCCGCCGCCGGCCTCGGAACGTGCCCGGACGGCCTGGCCGAACGGGGCCTTGTCGGAGGCCGGGTGGTTCAGGACCTCCACGACTTCCAGGTACTTGTGTCCCGCGAGCGGGATAATCATGTTGCGTGTCCCGAAACGGGGGTGCACTCCACCCTTCACGGCTTCAACGCCGAGGGCAGACGCAATACGTTCAGTGGTGGCTGCCAAGCCATCGTGTTCACAGGCGTAAGAGACGTGATCCATGCGCATGCCATCATCTTGGCACTTTGTGATGGACCTCTCAGCTTAGGCTCCCCTAACCGTCATGGGACGTCCGGGGGCGCTGACCGGGGCGGCCCGGGAAGCGCCGACAGGGAGACCGTCTTCATCTTCGTCACAAAGCTATCCAAGGCTCCGCCGCCATTCCTACACTGAAGCCAGGTCATGAGTGCCAGCGCACAGCCCCGGCTTGCTGGCCGGCAACCCTCGTATCGCGGTGGGGTGCCCCGGGTGAAGACCTGGCCGCCCGGCGCCCGCCGGAGGGCAAGCGCGGCGCCAGTCCGGTCCGGGCCGAAAGCCCCGGCCGGTGCTGTGCCCAGTGACTCGAGGAGCATCAATGTCCAACGCCTGGTCCTTTGAAACCCGCCAGATCCACGCCGGCCAGGAGCCGGACAGCGCCACCGGCGCGCGTTCCCTGCCCATCTACCAGACGACGTCGTTCGTGTTCCCCAGCGCCGAAAGCGCCGCGAACCGCTTCGCGCTCGCCGAACTCGCGCCCATCTACACCCGGATCGGCAACCCCACCCAGGACGCCGTCGAACAGCGCGTGGCCAGCCTCGAAGGCGGCCTCGCGGCCCTGCTGCTCAGCTCCGGCCAGGCCGCCGAGACGTTCGCGATCCTCAATATCGCCGAGGCCGGGGACCACGTGGTGGCCAGCCCCAGTCTCTACGGCGGAACCTACAACCTGCTCGCCCACACGCTGAAGAAGTTCGGCATCTCCGTGACCTTCGTGGCGGACCCGGACAACTTGGACCAGTGGCGGGACGCCGTCCAGCCCAACACCAAGCTGTTCTTCGGCGAAGTGGTCTCCAACCCCCGCCAGGACGTGCTGGACATCGAGGGCGTCTCCCGCGTGGCGCACGAGGCCGGCGTGCCGCTGGTCGTCGACAACACGCTCTCCACCCCCTACCTGATCCGGCCGATCGAGTGGGGCGCGGACATCGTGGTCCATTCCGCCACCAAGTACCTCGGCGGGCACGGCGCCGCAATCGCCGGCGTGATCGTGGACTCCGGCAACTTCGACTTCGGGAAGGACCCGGAGCGGTTCCCCGGCTTCAACACCCCGGACCCCACGTACAACGGCCTGGTCTACGCGCGCGACCTCGGCGCCGACGGCGCACTGGGCGCGAATCTTTCCTACATCCTCAAGACCCGGGTCCAGCTACTGCGCGACCTCGGCTCCGCGGTGTCCCCGTTCAACGCCTTCCTCATCGCCCAAGGCATCGAAACGCTGAGCCTGCGCGTGGAGCGCCACGTGGCCAACGCCACCAAGGTGGCGCAATGGCTGGAGGGGCGGGACGACGTCGAATCGGTCGCCTACGCCGGGCTGCCCTCCAGCCCCTGGTACGAGCGCGGCCGCAAGTATGGGCCCAAGGGGACCGGCGCCGTCGTGGCGTTCAACATCGCCGGGGGAGCGGAGGCCGGCAAGCGGTTCGTCGATGCCCTCGAACTGCACTCGCACGTCGCGAACATCGGCGATGTCCGGTCCCTGGTGATCCACCCGGCGTCGACCACCCACAGCCAGCTCTCGCCCGAACAGCAGACGATCGCCGGGGTGAACCCCGGGATGGTGCGGCTGTCGGTGGGACTGGAGCACATCGACGACATCCTCGCGGACCTCGACGCCGGATTCCGCTCGGCCAAGTCCGCATAGTCACCCCGGCCGGCCTCCCCGCAAGGGGCGGCCGGCCAGGGGGCTGTCACATGGAAGTCACAATCTTCGTGATTTCCGCACCGTGTTTCGTAGACTCGTATCAGGTCATGAGTGCCAGCGACAGCCCCGGCTTGCTGGCCGGCAACCCTCCTTTTGCGGCGGGGTGCCCCGGGTGAAGACCTGGCCTGCCGGTCAGCTGACGGCAGGCAAGCGCGAAGATAGGTCCTCACATGACGATTGCCGTCACCCGCACGGGTGTACCCGAAACCAAACCATCCCGGACCCCGGACGGGACCGTCCAGTTCGTCAGGATCGGTGATCTGCAGCTCGAATCCGGGATTCTGCTGCCGGATGTGGTCCTCGCCTACGAGACGTGGGGGACCCTGAACGCTGACGCCACCAACGCCGTCCTCATTGAACACGCCCTGACCGGCGACACGCATGTGACCCGCGGCGAAAGCGGGGAACCCGGCTGGTGGGAACAGCTCGCCGGACCCGGAGCGCCCGTGGACACGGACAAGTATTTCGTCATCTCGATCAACATCCTCGGCGGCTGCTACGGTTCCACGGGACCCTCCACCCCGGCCCCCGACGGGCGCCCCTGGGGATCGCGCTTCCCGCTCGTCACCCTGCGCGACACCACCGCTGCCGAGGCGCGGCTGGCCGACGCCCTGGGCATCGGTTGCTGGTACGCCGTGGTGGGCGGCTCGCTTGGCGGCGCGCGCGCCCTTGAATGGGCCGTCACGTACCCCAGCCGGGTCCGGCGCTGCGCCGTGATTTCCGTCGGCCCCAGCAGCACGGCCGAACAGATTGCCTTTGCGCAGGCCCAGACGCTGGCCATCCGCCAGGATCCCCACTTCAACGGCGGGAACTACTACGGCGGCCACGAACCCGAGGCTGGGCTCGCCCTCGCCCGCCGCATCGCGCACATCACCTACCGCTCTGCGGCCGAACTGGACGGCCGGTTTGGCCGGAACGCCCAGGAGTCGGAGACGCCCCTGGAAGCCGGATCGCTGGCCGGACGCGGGCGCTACCAGGTGGAAAGCTACCTGGACCACCAGGGCAGCAAGCTGGTCCGGCGCTTCGATGCCAACAGCTACATCGCCATAACCGAAGCCCTCATGAGCCATGATGTCTGCCGCGGGCGCGGCAGCCTCGCGGAGGCCCTGGCCCCGGCCACCGCAGAGTTCCTCGTGGCGGCGGTGGACTCGGACCGCCTGTACTTCCCGGCCCAGTCCCGCCAGCTGGCCGAGGCCCTGCCGGGCGGAGCGGAACTGCACATCATCGAAGCGCCGATCGGCCACGACGGCTTCCTGACCGAAATCGGCCAGCTCAGCGGCCAGCTCCGGGAGGCCTTCTTCGGCCACTAGGCCCGCCTGCTTGTGCATTTTTGCAGATGCGCTCTGCACTAATGGCCGTTGAGGCTCAGCGCGGGAGCGTCCATACTCATGGGGAATGACGCCATGTGCCCTACATCACGGGCGTCCTCAGTCCAATGGTCCGCAGGGTGTCGAAGGCGACACCGAAGGAGTTCTCATGAGCACGGAAAACGCCGCGACAACGCGCGCAGATGAGCCGGACGTCCAAACGTCCGGCCTGAAGAAGGTAGTAACGGCCTCCATGGCCGGCACGGTGGTTGAGTGGTATGAATTCTTCCTCTACGCCTCCGCCGCCACCCTGGTGTTCGGCAAAACGTTCTTCCCCAATTCGGGCACGGAACTCGACGGCATTATCGCCGCGTTCCTGACCTACGCCGTCGGATTCGTCGCCCGCCCGATCGGCGGCATCGTCTTCGGCCACTTCGGCGACAAGTTCGGCCGCAAGCAGCTGCTCCAGGTCAGCATCCTCCTGGTGGGCGTTTCCACCTTCCTGATGGGCTGCCTGCCCACCTTCGCGCAGATCGGCTACTGGGCCCCGGCGCTGCTGGTCTTCCTGCGCTTTGCCCAGGGCTTCGCTGTCGGCGGTGAATGGGGCGGCGCCGTCCTGCTCGTCGCCGAGCACAGCCCCAGCAAGTCCCGCGGGTTCTGGTCCAGCTGGCCGCAGTCGGCCGTTCCGCTCGGCAACCTGCTCGCCACCGCCGTGCTGTTCACGCTGTCCTCCGTGCTGTCCTCCGCCGACTTCCTCAGCTGGGGCTGGCGCGTCGCCTTCTGGCTCTCCGCCGTGATTGTGCTGGTCGGCTACTACATCCGCACCAAGGTCCAGGACGCCCCCATCTTCCTGGAGGCCCAAAAGGAAGTCGAAGTCGAGAACAAGGGCTACGGCGTGGCCGAAGTCTTCCGCCGCTACCCGCGGGGCGTCTTCACCGCGATGGGCCTGCGCTTCGCCGAGAACATCCTCTACTACCTCGTGGTCACCTTCTCGATCACGTACCTGAAGGTCGTCGTCCAGACGGACACCTCGCGGATCCTGCTGCTGCTGCTCGTGGCACACTTCATCCACTTCGCCGTGATCCCGATGGTCGGCAGGCTCTCGGACAACGTCGGCCGCAAGCCCGTCTACATGGCCGGCGCCATCCTCGGCGGCACGTGGGGCTTCTTCGCCTTCCCGATGATGGACACCAAGAACGACTTCGTCATCCTCGCTGCGATCACCATCGGCCTGCTGTTCCACTCCCTGATGTACGCCGGCCAGCCGGCGCTCATGGCCGAAATGTTCCCGACCCGGATGCGCTACTCCGGTGTCTCGCTGGGCTACCAGGTCACCTCGATTGTGGCCGGTTCGCTGGCTCCGATCATCGCCGTCGCGCTCCTGGGCCAGTACAAGTCCTCCGTCCCGGTCGCCATCTACCTCCTCGGCGCCTGTGTGGTCACTTTGGTTGCGGTGTTCTTCCTTAAGGAAACCCGCGGCATCTCGCTCCGGGACGTCGACGCCGCCGACGCCCAGGGCACCGCTGACCTCCTCGCCGCCGGCAAGCGGTAATCCTCACCGGCCCCATCAAACCCGCTGGGGGCAGACTGCCCGGATCCGCGCACGGCGCGGACCCGGGCAGTCTGCGTTAAAGCGGCCGGCCAACGCTGCCGGCCAACGCGGCAGGCTGTCGCCGCATGCCCAAGTCCGGCTGCGCTGGCGCGGCCTCAGGCGGACAGCACATCCTGCCGCTCCCGGATTTCGCCGCGAATCGCCTCCAGCACGGCACGGACCGGGGCCGAACGCAGCGCCTCGGGCCGGGCCACGGCCCAGATGGGCAGCTGGCGCTGGAAGTCGTCCGGCAGGACGGGCAGGAACCCCGGCCGGCCCGCCACGAGGAAATTGGGGAGCAGGCCTATCCCGGCGCCCCGCCGGACGGCCTCCAGCTGGGCGAAGACGCTTGTGGCCTGGAAGCTGGACCGCGGCACCGGCAGCTGCGTGGAACGGTGGCCCAGCTCGGCCACCTGGAGCGCCGATTCCACGTAGGAGACAAAGCCGTGCTGCCGGACGTCGTCGAGCGTTGCCGGAAGGCCGTGCTCCTGCGCATAGCCGGGACTGGCGTACAGCCTGAGGAAATAGTTGCTCAGGAAAATGGCGCGGGCGGTGGTGATGTCCATGTTGCCCACCACCACTTCCAGGTCCACGCCGGAGCGGTTTTGGCTTACCTTGCGGGTGGCGCTGAGCAGCTCGACGTTGAGCAGCGGATTCGCGCGCTGGAGCCGCACGAGGGCCGGGGCCAGGAATTCGGCGCCGAAGCCGTCCGGGGTGCTGATCCGGACCAGGCCGGAGACCACATCGCCGGAGCGGGCAATGCTGCTGGAGAGGGCACCGAGAGTGCCCTCGATGGCTTCCGCCGCCGCGACTGCCTGGCTGCCGAGTTCGGTCAGCTCCCAGCCGTGCGGGCTGCGTTCGAGCGTCCGGCCGCCGAGCTGCTTGTCCAGGGCCAGGACGCGGCGGGAAATGGTGGTGTGGGTGGTGCCGAGCGTCTCCGCCACGGCGTTAAACCGGCCCAGCCGTGCCACGGTCAGCAGGATCAGCAGGTCATCGGGGCTCGGAAGCCGGCGCAAGTCCACTCATGTCCCCTTTGCAGCGAGTGTGGCGATGAGGAAGCCAGAGCCATGAATGTGCATCTGTGCACATGGCATCTGTGATTTTTTACCTTGATTGCACTCTAACAGGGTGTGATGGTGGACACCGGGGCGCCGGGGTTTCGGCTTTCAGGCCGGAGCGTCGAGGCGCCCGGCAGCACATCAAGCAAAGGAGCTTAAGCCATGGCAGTCATCGCCTGGATCGGACTTGGAAACATGGGTGGATCCATGTCCGTCAACCTCTCAAACGCCGGACACGAGGTCCGCGGCTTCGACCTCAACAGCGCAGCCCTCGCCGCCGCCGAGGCCGGAGGAGTCAAGGCCGCCGGCAGCATCGCCGAGGCCGTCACCGGCGCCGACGTCGTCTTCACCATGCTCCCCAAGGGCGAGCACGCCCGCGCCGTGTACCTTGGCGAGGACGGCGTCCTTGCCCACGCGGACACCCGGACCCTCCTGGTGGATTCCTCCACCATCGACATCGCCTCCGCGCAGGCCCTGCACGACGCCGCCGCTGCCGCCGGCTTCCGCTTCGTCGACGCGCCCGTCTCCGGCGGCATGAGCGGCGCGAAGGCCGCCACCTTGACGTTCATGATCGGCGGCGAGCCCGGCGCCGTCGCCGACGCCACCGAATACATCCGCCCCATGGCGGCCAACATCATCCCCACCGGCGGCGCCACCACCGGCCAGGCCGCGAAGATCTGCAACAACCTCATGCTCTTCATCAACCTCGCCTCCACCGCCGAAGGCGCAGTCCTCGCCGATCGCCTCGGCCTGGACAAACAGGTTTTCTGGGACATCGCCTCGGTCTCCTCCGGCGACAGCTGGGCGCTGCGCACCTGGTACCCCGTGGCCGGCGTCGTGCCCACTGCGGCTTCAAACAACGACTTCGCCCCGACGTTCACCACCGAACTCGCCAACAAGGACATCGGCCTGGCCATCAGTGCCGCGCGCGACACCGGCACCCCGCTGGAACTCGGCGAGCACGTCCAGCAGCTCTTCCAGCGCCTCATCGACTCCGGCCAGTCGGGCCAGGACTGCTCGATGATCGTCAAGCTCGTCGACGGCACCCTCGAGTCCGCCAACTAGCCCTACACGGCCCTCCCCTTCACGAAAGAGACCCACCCATGGAACGCATTCCGCACTTCATCAACGGCGCCCTGATTTCCGACGCCGAGCGCTTCGGCCCCGTGTTCAACCCGGCCACCGGCGAGCAGGAGAAAGAGGTCGCCCTGGCCTCCGCCGCCCGCGTCGAGGAGGCCGTCGAGGCCGCCCGCGCCGCCCTGCCCGGCTGGCGAGCCACAAGCCTGGCCAGGCGCACCGCCATCTTCTTCAAGGTCCGTGAACTGCTCATGCAGCGCCGGCCCGAACTCGCGGCCCTGCTCACCAGTGAGCACGGCAAAGTCCTCTCGGACGCGGAAGGTGAAATCACCCGGGGCCTGGAGAACATCGAATTCGCCACCGGGCTCTCCCACATGCTCAAAGGCGAGCGCTCCGAGCAGGTCTCCGGCGGCGTCGATGTCCACTCGGTCCGCCAGCCGGTCGGCGTCGTCGCCTGCATCACGCCGTTCAACTTCCCCGCCATGGTGCCGCTGTGGATGATCGGCAGCGCCCTGGCCTGCGGAAACACCGTGCTGCTCAAGCCGAGCGAGAAGGACCCGTCCTCCGCCGTCTTCATCGCCGAGGTCTTCGCCGAGGCCGGCCTGCCGGCCGGCGTGCTCAACGTGGTCCACGGCGACAAGGAAGCCGTGGACGTCCTGCTGGAACACCCCGAGGTCAAGGCCGTCAGCTTTGTCGGCTCGACGCCGATCGCCCAGTCGATCTACAAGCGCGCCGCCGATCACGGCAAGCGTGTCCAGGCCCTGGGAGGTGCGAAGAACCACATGGTGGTCCTGCCGGACGCGGACCTCAACATGGCCGCGGACGCCGCCGTCTCGGCCGCCTACGGCTCCGCCGGGGAGCGCTGCATGGCGGTCAGCGTCCTCGTCGCCGTCGGCAGCATCGCCGACGAGCTCGTGGAGGCGATCAGCACCCGCATGGCCACGCTCACCATTGGCCCGGGCACGGACCCGGCCTCCCAGATGGGCCCGCTCATCACGGCCGAGCACCGCGACAAGGTGGCCTCCTACGTTGCCGGCGCGGCCCACGAAGGCGCCACCGTGGTGGTGGACGGCCGCGAGCACGAATTCGACTCCAACGGCTTCTTCATCGGCGTCAGCCTGATCGACCACGTCAAGCCCGGGATGAAGGTCTACGACGACGAGATCTTCGGCCCCGTCCTCTCGGTGGTCCGCGTCGAGACCTACGCGGACGCCGTGAAGCTGGTCAACGAGAACGAGTTCGGCAACGGCGTGGCCATCTTCACCCGCGACGGCGGCGCCGCCCGGCAGTTCGAGTTCGACGTCGAGGCCGGCATGGTGGGCGTCAACGTGCCCATCCCGGTGCCGGTGGGCACCTTCTCCTTCGGCGGCTGGAAGAATTCGCTCTTCGGCGACACCCACATGTACGGGCCCGAAAGCATCCGCTTCTACACCCGAGGCAAGGTTGTCACCACCCGCTGGCCGGACCCGTCCACCTCGGTGATCGACCTCGGCTTCCCCCAGGTCGACTGACGCCGCACCCCCAACAAAAGCAACGCGGGGTCACTTTCCGCCCATCCACGACTGGATTATGGGCGGAAAGTGACCCCGCGTTGTTTGCTGCCTCGGGATTAGAGTAGGCACGCAGGGACAGCCAGGATCCGGGAGGCACCATGACCACGCTCGTCAACCGCCCCAACACGGCACTGCTCGTCGTCGATATGCAGGTCGGCGTCGTCGCAGAGGCCTACCGCCGCGACGACGTCGTCGCAACCATCGCCGCCCTCGTGGACAAGGCGCGCGGCGCCGGGGTGGACGTCGTCTGGGTCCAGCACAGCGGCGAGGACCTGCCGCGCGGCAGCGACGGCTGGCAGTATGTGCCGGAGCTCGCGCGCCGCGGTACGGAGCCGCTCGTGGCCAAGGAGTACAGCGACGCCTTCGAGGGCACCGACTTGGAGTCCGTGCTGGCCGGGCGGGGCATCGGCCGTGTCTTCCTGGCCGGTGCGCAGACCGACGAGTGCATCCGCTCGACCCTGCACGGCGCGATCACCCGCGGCTACGATGTCACGCTGGTCGCAGACGCCCACACCACCGAGGACCTGACCGATTATGGCGCGCCGCCGCCTGATCTGGTGGTGGCCCACACCAATCTGTATTGGCAGTACCACAGGGCGCCGGGGCGGACGGCGGGAACGGTCAACGCGGCCGACGTCAACTTCGCCGGCCCAACAGGGTCCTAGCCCTTCATGATTTCGGCGCGCTGGGCCATGTAGTCCTCCATGGACAGCTTGCCGTCGGTGTACTGCTGGTCGAGTTCGGCCAGCTTGCGGGCCCGGTAGCCCTGCCCGGCCGACGGCGGCGGCGGGGGAGTCTGCGGCGCCTGCGGCTGTCCCGCGCCCGGCGCCGGGGGAGTTTGCGATGCCTGCGGCCGCTGCGGTTGCGGCGGGTTGTTCAGGTACTCGGGGCTGTCCTCATACGGGACGGGGGACTGGTAACCGGCCGGGTTCGGGTACTGCTGGCCGGGATACGGCTGGTTCGGGAACGGCTGGTCGGGGAACCGGGGACTGGGGTGCTGCGGGTTCTGGTACTCCGCGTTGGGGTATTGCGGGTTGGGGTACGGCTCGTTGGCCGGACCCGACTGCTTCGGGGCGCCCAGCTGGCCAAAGCCGCCGAAGTAGTCCTGCTGGGTGTAGCCGTCCCGCGGCTGGTTGCCCTGGCCGGGGTTGTTCTGGTTGCCGGGGAACCGGCCGAACTGTCCCGGCGTGCCCTGGTTCCGGCCGCGGGCAGACCTGCGGTAGAGGCGCATCGCCACGGGAACCAGGAACGACAACACGATGATCCAGAAGAACATACTGCTCACGGTACTGGGCCTTTCAGCTGCTGGGCCTTCTCATCTGCGGGCTCATCGGTAGGGCCGGAGAAGTGTTCTTCCAGCTTATGCCCCGCAGGCTCAGGACCGCACCGCGTCCTCGGCGCCGGGTGGGCCTTCGCCGGAGCCAAGCGGAACGCCGGGACCGAACACCGGGCCGGCCAGCGGCCGCTTGGCCGTCATGCCGTCGCCGGAGGAGCGGTGCCGCAGCCGCCGCACCACCCAGGGGACAAAATACTCCCTGGCCCACACCAGGTCCCCGCTGCGCGCCTCGCGCCAACTGCGCTGTGGCAGCGGTTTGGGGGAGAGGGGCTGGAGAGTGTGCTCGACGTTGAGCGAATCCAGCACCATGGCCGCGATCGTGTGGTGGCCCAGCGGTGAGAAATGCAGCCGGTCGACGTTCCACATCTGTGGGTCATTGAGCTGGCGCAGCGACCACATGTCCGCGATCACGGCGTCGTGGCGGGCGGCGATCGTGCGCAGGTTCTCGTTGTAAATGGCCACCTTGCTGCGGATCCGGCCCAGTACCGTGGAGCCGGTATCCGGGCCGTTGAACAGGACGACGGTGGCGCCGCCCAGGCTGAGGATCTGCACCACCGAGTCCAGCTTTTCGGCCAGCACGTCCGGATCGCCGCCGGGGCGGATGAGGTCGTTGCCGCCGGCGGAGAGCGTGATGAGGTCCGGTTTGAGGGACAGGCAGTGCGCCATTTGCTGTTCCACGATCTGCTGCAGGAGCCTGCCGCGGACGGCCAGGTTGGCGTAAGCGAAGTCGTTGTGCCCACGGCTGAGTTCTTCGGCCACGCGGTCTGCCCAGCCCCGGTGGCCGCCCGGACTGGCCGGTTCCGGGTCGCCGATGCCCTCCGTGAAAGAGTCGCCCATCGCCACATAGCGGGTCCAGGGGTGGGTGACGGTGTCTGCGGGGGTCTCGGCTGAGGTGTCCGGTGAATTTTCCATGGGATCGGTATTGCTCACCCCCTTATCCTGCACTGTTCCCGTTAAGCTGCGCCACCGTCAGTTGTTACCGCCGGGTAACTGTAAGAATGGTTCCATGACTCACGCTGACGCCTTCCCCGCCCCTGTCGTCCAATGGTCCCAGCCGGAGCAGGAACGGGCCGGCAAGCCGCTTCTTGTCCTGCTGCATGGCTACGGCGCCAACGAACAGGATCTGCTCAGCCTGGCGGAAATGCTCCCGCAGGACTTCGCGGTGGCCTCGTTGCGCGCCCCGATCGCCATGGGTCCGGGCTTCACCTGGTTCCCGCTGACAGCGTCCATTGACTATTCGCTCGACGCCGTCAAGGTCGCCGCAGCGTATGTCCAGGACTGGCTTGACGGCGTCAAAGCCAACCACCCGTCGGTGACACTGCTGGGATTCTCGATGGGCATGGCCATGGCCACCACGTTGTTGCGGCAGCGCCCGGCGGACTTTGCCGCCGTCGTCGGCCTGTCCGGGTTTGTCGTCGACGCCGGTGATGACCCCAGTTTCCGCGACGGCGAACTGGACGGCACTGTGCCGCTGTTCTGGGGCCGGGACCAGCAGGACCCCGTGATCACCGAGGACAAGATCGACTACACCATCGGCTGGGTCCGCAAGCATGTGAAGCTCACCAAGGTCCTCTACACGGGCATGTGGCACGGCATCAACCAGCAGGAAATCGGTCACGTCTCGGAGTTCCTCACGCACGTGGTGCTCAACTCCAAGAAGTAGCCGCGCCGGGGAAGTGTGCGCAGGGAAGCAGGCGGCCGGGCGGGCGGCTAGGCGGCCGGGGGCGCGCTGATCCGCACGGTCCGGCCGTTCACGGTGACGGTGTCGCCGTCGTGCAGCTGGCGGCCGCGGCGCTCATCGATTTCGCCGTTGACCTTCACCAGCCCGTTCTTGATCAGCTCCGCGGCCTCCACACCGTCCTCCACCAGATTCGCAAGTTTCAGCAGCTGGCCCAGCCGGATCATGCTGTCGCGGATGGTGATGTCTTCGAATTCCGGATTGCTCATACAAGCAATGATGCCTGACCTAAGGTGACACCAATGACCCACACCCCCCGTCTCCCGCTGATCGTCGGCCTGCCCATGGCCGTCGCGACCGGGCTGTTCATCCCGATCCAGGGCCGGATCAACGGCGCGCTCGGGGTGGCGCTGGGGGACGGAATCGGTGCCGCCGTCGTCAGCTTCAGCACCGGGCTGGTCGTCATGGTGGCCATTTCCCTGGCATTGCGCCGAGGCCGGGCCGGGCTGGCGCGGATCCTGCCGGCCGTGCGCGAACGGCAGTTTCCGCCGTACTACGTCCTGGCCGGCTGCATCGGCGCCTTCTTCGTCTTCGCCCAGTCCTTCACCGTGGGACTGCTGGGCGTCGCCCTCTTCACGGTGGCCGCCGTGACGGGGCAAACCCTCAGCGGCCTGCTGGTGGACCGGATGGGGATCGGACCGGCGGGGAAGAGGCCCATTACCGGCATCCGGGTGCTCGGCAGTGTGCTCACCGTCGCCGCCGTCGCCTGGGCGGTGTCGCCCCGGTTCAGCGCCGGGGAATCCGGGCTGCAGCTGCTGGTGCCCGTGCTGCTTCCGCTCCTGGCCGGGTTCCTGATGAGTTTCCAGCAGGCCATGAACGGCACGGCGACCGTGCACTACGGCACCCCCATCGCCGCGACACTGGTGAACTTCATCGCCGGAGCGGCCCTGCTGTGGGTGGCGTGGCTGATCAAACTCGCCGTGGCCGGGGCCGGCAACCCCCTCCCGGCGCAGTGGTGGTACTACCTTGGCGGCCCGCTCGGCTGCATCTTCATCGGCATCGGCGCCCTCCTGGTCCGCAGCCTGGGCGTGCTGGTCACCGGCCTCGGGATGATCGCCGGCCAGCTGCTGGGGTCCCTCGGACTGGACCTGGTATTGCCGGTGCCCGGAACGGTGATCACCCTCCCGACGGTCCTCGGCACCGTCCTGACGCTCGGCGCCATCGTCCTGGCCACCCTGCCCTGGCCCAAGGGCGCGCTGAAGCGGTAGCGGGCCGGTAGGCTTGGAGTTTGCATCGCACTGTTCGTACCGCATTGATTGCATTGCTTTGTTCGTACCGCTTTATTCGTACCGCTTTGTTCGTATCGTCCCGGCCGGCAACCAGCCGGCGTCCCGGGGCCAACACCACGGACCGCACCCAGCGGCCCTGTAGAAAATTGGAGTTCCCATGGCAGCAAAATCCGTCCTCGACCAGATCATTTCCCTCGCCAAGCGCCGGGGATTCGTTTTCCAGGCCGGTGAAATCTATGGTGGCTCCCGTTCTGCCTGGGACTACGGGCCGCTCGGCGCCGAGCTCAAGGAAAACATCAAGCGCCAGTGGTGGCAGTCCGTGGTCCGCGGCCGCGAAGACGTCGTAGGCCTGGATTCCTCCGTCATCCTTCCCCGCCAGGTCTGGGAGGCCTCCGGCCACGTGGATGTGTTCTCCGACCCGCTGGTGGAGTGCCTGTCCTGCCACAAGCGCTACCGCGCGGACCACCTCGAAGAAGAGTACGAGGAGAAGAAGGGCCGTCCCGCCGAGAACGGCCTCAAGGACATCGCCTGCGCCAACTGCGGCACCCGCGGCCAGTGGACTGAGCCGCACGAATTCTCCGGGCTGCTCAAGACCTACCTTGGCCCCGTCGCCAGCGAAGAAGGCCTGCACTACCTGCGGCCCGAGACGGCCCAGGGCATCTTCGTGAACTTCGGCAACGTCCTGACCACCTCGCGGAAGAAGCCGCCGTTTGGCATCGGCCAGATCGGCAAGTCCTTCCGCAACGAGATCACGCCCGGCAACTTCATCTTCCGCACCCGTGAGTTCGAACAGATGGAGATGGAATTCTTCGTCGAGCCCGGCACCGACGAGCAGTGGCACGAGTACTGGATGAAGGAACGCATGTCCTGGTACACGGGCCTGGGCATCCGCGAAGAGAACCTGCGCTTCTTCGAGCACCCGCTGGACAAGCTCAGCCACTACTCCAAGGGCACCACGGACATCGAATACCGTTTCGGTTTCCAGGGCTCGGAGTGGGGCGAGCTCGAGGGCATCGCCAACCGCACCGACTTTGACCTCTCCACCCACGCCAAGGCCTCCGGCGCGGACCTGAGCTACTTCAACCAGGCCACCAACGAACGCTACACCCCGTATGTGATCGAGCCCGCCGCCGGCCTCACCCGCTCGTTCATGGCATTCATGATCGATGCCTACACCGAGGACGAGGCCCCCAACGCCAAGGGCGGGGTGGACATCCGCACCGTGCTCAAGCTCGATCCGCGCCTGGCGCCGGTGAAGGCGGCCGTGCTGCCGCTGAGCCGCAACGAGGACCTGTCCCCGAAGGCCAAGGACCTCGCAGCGCAGCTGCGCAAGAGCTGGAACATCGAGTTCGACGACGCCGGCGCCATCGGCCGCCGCTACCGCCGCCAGGACGAGATCGGCACACCGTTCTGCATTACCGTCGACTTCGACACGCTCGAGGACCAGGCCGTCACCATCCGCGAACGCGACACCATGAGCCAGGAACGCGTCTCCCTGGACAAGGTGGAGGGTTACCTGGCCGCACGGCTGATCGGCGCCTGATCATGGCCATCGCATACCGGGAATGGCGGGAGGGCGACGACCTCGCGCTCCTGGAAATCTGGGGCGGCCCTGAGACCGTCCAGGCCGGACAGTTCCGCGGCACGCTGGCGCCCTCGGGCAACTCCCCGTGGCGCCGCTGCATCGTGGCCGAGGACGTCGTGGACGGTGTCGCCATTCCCGTGGCGGCCGCCGTGGTCCACGAGGCCTCGCTGCACCCGGAACGGCTCTGGGCGTATGTCGAGGTCGCCCGGGACCACCGCCGCGCCGGCCTCGGGTCCACGCTGCTGACCATGCTGCGGCACGAGGCCGCCCAGGCGCCGTCGGGCGTGTCCAGACTGCGCTGCAAAGTGGAGCCGGGCACCCCCGGGGCGGCGTTTGCCGAGGCCGCGGGCCTGGCCCCGATCCAGCGTTCCCGCCTCGTCGTCGTTGACCCGGCGCCGCTCAAGCTGCCGGTGTTCGGCGACGGGTCGGAGTCCGCGGCCACCGACCAGGTCGAGGACCTGGCCACAGGCTCGGTGGAGCTCAGCGACGTCGTGGGACGCTACTACACCGCCGTGCACGGCTGGGACAGCCCGGGGGAGCTGAGCGTCGCCGCGGTGCAGCGCCTCTTCCTCGATGACCTCAGCGGCGCCCACGGAGCGATCGTGCTGCGGGCGCCCAAGGCCAGCGCCTTCGGGCACGGCATTGCGGCCAGCCGCAAGGGCCGGCTGGAGGGGTTCGCCATCAGCTACGCGGCGGCAACTCCGGGGGCCGACGGCGGCGCCGATGCAGGTGCAGGTGCCGGTGGCTCGGCCGGGCCCACTGATCCTACTGAAGTCTTCCTCGGGCACGAACCCAAGCTCGGCGCGGATGAAGCCCGGGCCGCCGTCCGGGACCTCTTGGCCCTGATCGCTTACCAGCATCCGGTGATGCTCGAACTGGACGACGCAATGACCGCCCTGCGCACCGTCGTCGAACCGCTGCTCGAGAGCGGCAAGGCCCATGTCCAGGGCTCGGAAACGCTCGTCGTCTCCGACCCGGCCTAGGCCTCACCCCGACTGACCCGCAGCTGKGGCCGTAATGAAGCTTGATAACGGCCACAGCTGCGGGTCAGTCTGCGTTAAGACACAGTTGTTGGGGGGACGCAGTTATTTGGGCATGACCGGCGGCACGAAGTCGAAGGTCATACCCAGCAGCCAGACGAGCAGCAGGACCACTGGCAGGTGGAAGACGAACTGCAGGAAGGTGAAGCCCACCAGGTCCCGGGCGCGCAGCCTCAGCACCGCAAGCAGCGGCAGCATGAAGAACGGGTTGACCAGGTTCGGCAGCGCCTCGGCGATGTTGTAGATCTGCACGGTCCAGCCAAGGTTCATCTGCACGTCGGTGGCCGACTGCATCACGTAGGGCGCCTCCACCAGCCATTTTCCGCCGCCGGAGGGGACCAGGATTCCCAGCACGGCCGTGTACAGGGCAATGACGACGGCGAAGCCGCCGCCGCTGCCGATGTCCGAGAAGAACGCCGCGAGGTGCGTGGAGAGGCTCATGCCGCCGGTTCCCGTGGCCTTGGTCAGGATGGCCGCCATCGCCGCGTACAGCGGGAACTGCACGAGGATGCCCGCGGTGGCCGGAACGGCTTTCGTCACGGCCTGCAGGAAGTTCCGCGGCGTCCCGTGCAGGACCAGGCCCAGGATGAGGAACACCAGCAGGTAGCCGTTGAGGCTGCTGACCACGCTGAGAAACGGCTTGGTGAGGAACTGCGAGACGAGCCAGCCGAGCGTGAGGACGCCGGCCAGGATCGGCAGGACCCGGCTGTATTCGAGCCATTCGCCCGGCCGGGAACGCGGCGCGGACTCGGCCGGCTCATCGTCCAGGTCCACGCCCAGGTCCTCTGCGGTGCGGATCGAGCCGCCCTGGGGTGCGGAGAAGTGCGCAATCACGGTGGTCAGGGCCATCAGGATGGCCATCGTCAGCAGCGACTGCCAGGTAAAGATTGTGGTGCCGAAGTCCAGGATGCCCGTGATTTTCAGCAGCGCCGGCGGCAGCGACGCGGCCGTGGCCTGCAGTTGCGCGGCAGAGGAGGACAGCCCCAGGGCCCAGACGGCGCCGAGGCCCATGAAGGCCGCAGCGCCCAGGGCACGGTAATCCACCGTCAGGTCCTTGCGGCGGGCGATCGCGCGGGCCAGCAGCCCGCCGAAGATCAGGCTGAGCCCCCAGTTGAGGAAGGACACGGACATGGCCAGCACGGCCACGAAGCTCACGGCGCTCCGCGCGGTTGACGGCACGAGGGCCAGCCTGTTGATCAGCCTCGCCACGGGCGGGGAGGTGGCTACGACGTAGCCGGTGAGGACCACCATGGCCATCTGCAGGGTAAAGGCCGTCAGGTCCCAGAAGCCGTTGCCGAACGAGTCGGCGATCGCCTGGGGCGTGGCGCCGATGGCCAGCGCGGCCACCGCGATGATGACGACGCCGGCGAGGGCGAAGATGTAGGCATCCGGGAACCACCGCTCCGTCCACGCCGCCATTCGTTGGGCTATCCGGGCGAGACCGCGTTCTTCGGTTCCGCTCTTGGTCACGACTGTGCTTGCCACAGGTGTCCCTCTCCATTGAGTGCTTTTTGTACCCCATGGAGTTTAGTCAAGACGATGGCGGAAGTAGGGCTTATCGGCGCCTGGCACCTGCGCGCCGGGGACCGTCGGCCTCGTCGAGGCGGCGTCGTTCCTCCTCTGTCGGGGCGCCGCCGCCGAGACCTGCCGGCATCCACCAGGCCCCGGGGGCCGGTTGCAGGGGGAAGTCGGCGATGCCGGCGTCGATCCCGTCCTGCAGCGTCTTGGCCAAGCGCGCCGTCGCCGTCCGGGCGTCGTCGGCCGGGTCCGGGAGCGAGCCGGGAAGGATCGGCTCGCCGACGTGGATGCGGACCGGGGCGCGCCMGGCGCGCCGCGGCGAGAAGGCATGGTGGCGGGTCATCAGCCGGTGGGCGCCCCAGATGGAGACCGGGATGATCGGCACGCCGGCCTCGGCGGCCATCCGCACCGCACCGGTCTTGCATTCGCGCACCGTGAAGCTGCGGCTCACGCCGGCCTCGGGCAGGACGGCGACGTATTCGCCCTCCCTCAGCCGGGCGACGGCGGCGTCGTAAGCGTGTGCTCCCGACCCGTACCCGACCACCACATGCCCGGCGGCGCTGACCGCGGGGCCGGCAAACCAGTGGTCGGCGGCGCCCTGCGTGACAAGGAAACGCAGCTGGGCCCGGTTGTGCCACCACAGCAGCATCTCGGCAAAGGCAAAGTCGAGGTAGCCGAAGTGCGTGATCGCGACGACGGCGCCCCGGCCGGGCACCAACCGACGGGACGGGGCGCGGGTGGATGCGCCGCGGGGGGATGCGCTGGGCGGCCCGGGTGGCGGCAGATGCTCCCGGCCCGTGACGAGGACACGGATCCGGAACAGCCAGCGCAGCGCCAGCCCGGTGCGGACGATGAAACGGTAGAACCGGTCGCTGGGCTCCGGCCGCCACTTCACGGGCCGCCAGCCCAGCCCATGCCGGGCACCTCCCGGGCCCCGCATGTCAGTGCCCGCCCACCCGCCGCCGGGGCGGCCAGGGCAGGAAGCCGGAGGTGGATTCGATGTATTCCTTGTAGCCGGGACGTGCGGACATTGCCTTTTCCGTCAGCGGCTTCCCGGTCTTGCCGGCAAGAGTCCAGATCATCAGGGCGGGGGAGAGGATGGTCAGGACCCCCGGCCAGGAATCGGCGGCCACGAGGAAGAGCCCTGCCCAGACGGCGGCGTCGCCGAAATAGTTGGGATGGCGGGTGTAGCGCCACAGGCCGGTGTTGAGGACGGTGCCGCGCCTGGCGGGATCGGCCTTGAACTGCGTCAGCTGCCAGTCGCCGACCGTCTCGAACACGAAGCCTAGGATCCAGAGCAGGACGCCGGCAAAGGCCACCCAGCCCAGGCCTCCCGTGGCGAACATGCCGACCTGGATGGTGAGCGAGACGAAAAACATCACCAGCCCCTGGGGCAGGTAAACCCGCCGCAGGGCATAGACGTTGCGTGATCCGGGCGCCGCGGAAAGCATGTCCACATAGCGCGGGTCCTCGTGGCCGCCGCGCGCGCGTGCCCCGATGTGGACGGCGAGGCGGATGCCCCACACCGCAACCAGGGCGAGCAGCAGCAGCCGCCTGCCGGCGTCGCCGTATCCGGCGGAAAGCCCCCAGGAGATGCCGGCCACCACCACGAAGCCAAGGCCCCAGACGGTGTCGATGACCGAGTGCCGGTTCTGCCGCACGGCAACCGCGAAGGTCACTCCCAGCAGCACCACGAGTCCCGCGATGACCCATGGCAGGCTGGCCAGGAAAGCGTCGAGCGGGAACGGCGGCATCACAACACCACCGGCATACGTGTTCCGGCTGCCGGCGGGGCGCTGCCGAGGGCGCCGCGCAATGCGTCCCTGGCGCCGGCGATCTCGGCGCCCGTTGCCTCGCCGAAGGCATCCAGGACGTAGCCGTTCGCCAGCACGTTCCACAGCGCCAGCCGGCGGACCATGAAATGGCCGGCAGCCTTGAGCGAGACGTAGTCAATGGACGCGGCGACGCCCTCGGCGCGCCGGGCATAGTCCAGGGATTTCGCCGGGCTGGTCCAGCGGTCCTCGGTCCCGTGGACGATCAGGACCCGGCGGCCTGCGACAGGCTGGACCGAGGTTTTGTGATTGAGCCACGGGGCGAGCGCGACGACGGCTTCGACCTGCGGGGTGTCGGCCACGCACAGCGCCGTGAGACCGCCCATGGAGTGGCCCAGCAGGTACACCGGCACGCCGGGATGTTCCTGGTTGATCCGGGCGAGCGCCCAGCGGGCATCGTGAACGGGGGACATGTCCTCCCCGTTCCAGCCGCGGTACCGGTTGCGCAGGGTCCACACGGCCAGCCCGTGCGGGCCGCCCTGCCTGTGCAGCGCCCGGGCGAAGGGCACCATCCGGGCCGGACTCAGGTGCCGGCCGCGGACGGCGTCATAACTGTCGGCCCGCCCGCCGTGCAGGACCAACGCGACTCCGCGGGTCTCCCCGGCGGCTTCGGCGATGGACAGCACGGCTTTGGCGGCAGGCCCGGAACGGCCCGCCTCCGGCTCGCGGTCGTCGAGTTTGCGCATAGCCACGTATGTGTCCTTCCGGTCCTTCGTCCGTCAATTACCAACCATAGGTTGCGGCCCGCTCCCGTCAAGACAGGTGGTCCCTAGTGTGGATTCGGAGCCGGCGCCCCCGGTGATGGGTGCGGCTTGCCGTGAACCCTTGACGGGGAAATGCGGGAAGAGTAGGCATGAGCAGGTAAACCTCCGGGCGCCACGCCGGCTGGGAGCGCAGAGGACCGTCCGGTCGAATCTCACGACGAAATCGACGGTATAGAAAATGAACGGAACACAGTTCGATAGCCTGCGCGGGCAAGTCCGCGGACAGATCATCACGCCCGGCGACGCCGGCTACGACGCGGCACGTGCGGTCTTCAACGGCATGATCGATAAGAGGCCGGCAGCGGTGGCCCAGGTATCCCAGGTGGCCGATGTCATCTCCTGCGTCAACTTCGCCCGGGACAACTCCCTGGACTTGGCGGTCCGCGGTGGAGGACACAGCGCCCCGGGCTTTGGCACGTGGGATGACGCCCTGGTCATCGACTTCTCCAACATGACCGGCGTCCGGGTCGATCCCGCAGCCGCGACGGCGCGCGCGGAGCCGGGTGCGACGTGGGCCGACTTCAACCACGCGACCCATGCCTTCGGGCTGGCAACTCCTGGCGGCATTGTCGGCTCGACCGGCATCGCCGGGCTGACCCTCGGCGGCGGCATCGGGTACCTGAGCCGCAAGTATGGTCTCAGCTGCGACAACCTCCTCTCTGCCGACGTCGTCACGGCCGAGGGAAAGTTCCTTACCGCCAGCGAAAGCGAGAACGAGGACCTGTTCTGGGCGTTGCGCGGCGGCGGCGGGAACTTCGGCGTCGTGACGTCGTTCGAGTACAGGATGCACCCCGTGGACATGGTCCACGCCGGCATCATCATTTACCCCATCGAGCATGCGGAGACGGTGGCGAGGTTTTATCGGGACCACATGGCCACCGCCCCTGAAGAGTTTGGCGCGTTCCTGGGCTTCCACCAGGGCCCGCCAGTTCCGTTCCTGCCCGAGGAGTGGCATGGCAAACCGGTGTGCGTCATCGTCGGCATGTGGACCGGCGATCCGACGGAAGGTCCGGCACGCTGGCAGCCGTTCCTGGACGCCGCACCGGCTGCGGGATCCATGGTGGGGCAGATGCCGTACCCCGCCTTGAACACGGCTTTCGACCCGCTGCAGCCCCCCGGCATGCAAGCCTACTGGAAAGCGGATTTTCTGGCCGAGCTCAACGACGGCGCCATCGCCGCGCACATCGAACACGGCAGCAAGGTCCCCAGCGTGCAGACCGCGGTACACCTCTACCCCATCGATGGTGCAGTCCAGCGGGTGGGCGCCAAGGACACGGCGTTCGCCAACCGGAACGTGAAGTTCTCGCCCGTGATCGCGGCGCAGTGGCTGGACCCCGCGGACAACGAGGCAAACATCGCGTGGGTACGGGACTACGCGGCCGCCCTTCGGCCCTATTCGGCTCCCGGCGGCTACATCAACTTCATGGACGGGGATGATCTGCCCAGGATTGCGGAGAACTACGGGGAGAACTACAAGCGGCTGAGGGAGGTCAAGGCCAAGTACGATCCGCAGAACCTCTTCCACGTCAACCAGAACATCGCCCCGGCGTAAGCGCGGCGCCATCGGTCGGGGGCGGCCCCGTCCACGCCGTAAAGTTTTCGGCATGAGGTTGAACTGCTGATGGGCGCCGGACACTCGCACTCCCACAACGAAGATCCGGAGCCGACGCCCCAAATGCTCGCGGCGCGGAAGAAGGCCAACTGGATCCTGGCTGCCATCCTGATCCCGCTGACCCTGCTGACCCTGGCGGCCATGGCCTTCATGTGGCCGTCCGGGAGCAAGGAAGGCATCACGCTGGCCAGCCCGTACGCGGCGGCCCCGGGGGTGACGTTTGATACCGGCAAAATCCAGCGGGTCGTCGTCGGCAGCTGTTCGGATGTCCAGGCCGGCGGCGACGCCGCGGCGCAGCAGGGCACCCCCGGTTCCGGCACCGCGCCGCAGCCCCCGAACGAGGGCTCACAATGCACGTTCGCCTACACCGAGCCGGACAAGGGCGGCAACCCGGTGAAGGTGGTCATCAACCCTGACGTCGCGAAGTCCCACGGCGTGAAGCCCGGGGACAACATCCGCTACCTGAACCTCTCAAAGGTGCAGGGCGCCGCGGGCCAGGGCGCGCCGGCCTACGTCTTCGTCGACTTTGTCCGGACCCTGCCCATCATCTTCCTGGCCGTGCTCTACGCCGTCGTCGTGATCGCCGTGGCGCGCTGGCGCGGCCTGCGGGCGCTGATCGGACTTGTCGGCGCCTACGTCGTGCTTATCTCATTCATGCTGCCCGGGCTGGTCGAGGGCAAGCCGCCGCTGCTGCTGGCGCTCGTGGGATCCACGGTGATCATGATCGGGGTGCTCTACTTCGCCCACGGCTTCTCCGCCCGCACGTCGACGGCGCTGCTCGGGACGATGTTCGGCCTCGCCATCACAGCGCTGCTGGCGGCCTGGGCCACCGACGCCGCAAACCTCGCCGGTGTGGGCAGCCACGACGCTGCCACACTGACCAACATCTCGGACAACATCTCGATCTCCGGCATCATCCTGTGCGGACTGATCATTTCCGGGCTGGGCGTGCTCAACGACGTCACCATCACGCAGTCCTCGGCCGTCTGGGAACTGTGGGAACTCGCCCCCGAAACCAGCGCCCGGCAGCTCTTCACGTCCGCCATGCGGATCGGCCGGGACCACATCGCCTCCACCGTCTACACCATCGCGTTTGCGTACGCCGGTGCGGCCCTGCCGGTGCTGATCCTGGTCATGCTCTACGAGCGGCCGCTCGGGGACGCCCTGACCAGTGCCGAACTCTCCGAGGAAGTCATCCGCACCCTCGTCGGCTCAGTGGGACTCGTCCTTGCCGTGCCGGTCACCACCCTCATCGCCGTACTGGTGGTCAAGGCCACCGGCATCAGGGGCGGTGCGGTGGCAAGGGTCGCGCCGGAACGAACTCAGCCGGAACGAACTCAGCCGGAAGGGACCGAACCGGAACGGATCGGGCCGGACGCGGGCGGGCCGGACGCGGGCGGGCCGGATTGGGGCGGGTCCGAATCGGGCGGGCCCGAATCGGGCGGGTCCGACGGAGCCGGTGGTGCTGCCACGCGCCGCGGGCGGCGGGCCGCACTCCGCGGCTGACGGGGGATCTGTCGGCACCCGAACGCTGCCATAGAGGGGAGATTTCCACATAGCCGGAGCGGGACCGGGCCGATTTGCCCGTCTTTGAGACAATGGTCGGGTGACTGTTGTAGCAACCCCTCCCGCCCCCAAGCTGGAACTCCCGCCCCTGAAGCTGGGCCCGATCACGGTGGACACCCCCGTGATCCTGGCTCCCATGGCGGGCATCACCAACTCCGCCTTCCGCAGGCTGTGCCGTGAATACGGCGGCGGCCTGTATGTGGCGGAGATGGTCACCTCCCGCGCCCTCGTCGAGCGCACGCCGGAGTCGCTGCGCATCATTTCGCACGACGACGACGAAAAAGTCCGCTCCGTCCAGCTGTACGGCGTGGATCCCGTCACTGTCGGACAGGCCGTCCGGATGCTGGTCGAGGAGGACCGGGCGGACCACATCGACCTCAACTTCGGCTGCCCCGTGCCCAAGGTCACCCGGCGCGGCGGCGGATCGGCCCTGCCGTGGAAGATCGACCTCTTCACCTCGATCGTCCAGACGGCGGTGAAGGAAGCCTCCAGGGGCAACGTCCCGCTGACCATCAAGATGCGCAAGGGCATCGACGAGGACCACCTCACCTACCTCGATGCCGGCCGGATCGCCCGCGATTCCGGCGTCGCCGCCGTCGCCCTTCACGGCCGCACGGCCGCCCAGTTCTATTCCGGCCAGGCCGACTGGTCCGCCATCGCCCGGCTGCGTGAGGCGCTGCCGGACATTCCCGTCCTCGGCAACGGAGATATCTGGTCCGCGGAGGACGCGGTCCGGATGGTCCGCGAAACGGGTGTGGACGGCGTCGTCGTCGGCCGCGGCTGCCAGGGCAGGCCCTGGCTGTTCGGCGACCTCATGGCCGCGTTCGAAGGCAGCGACCAGCGGCACCGGCCGGACCTGCGCCAGGTGGCCGAGAGCGTGTACCGGCACGCGGAGCTCATGGTCGAGACGTTCGGAGACGAGGGCAAGGCCCTGCGCGAAATCCGCAAGCACATTGCCTGGTACTTCAAGGGCTACGTGGTCGGCAGCGAACTGCGGACCAAGCTGGCGCTCGTCACCAGCCTTGAGGTGCTGCGCGGGACCCTGGACCAGCTGGACCTCGACTCGCCGTATCCCGGAGGCGACGCCGAGGGTCCGCGCGGCCGCGCCGGTTCGCCCAAAAAGCCTGCGCTACCGAAGGACTGGCTGCTGAACCGGACGCTGGATGACGCGCAGACCCGCGACATTTCCTTTGCCGAACTGGACGTCTCCGGTGGCTGAGACCCGGACCACCGCCCCCGTCCTGGACGGCTACACCTCCCGCGACTGGGCCCGCTGGGTCGAGGAGCCGCCCAAGAGCACCTACCGCTCGGACTTCGAGCGCGACCGTGCACGGGTCCTGCACTCCTCGGCGCTGCGCCGCCTCGGCGCGAAGACCCAGGTGGTGGCCCCGGATACCGACGACTTCGTCCGGACCCGGCTCACCCACAGCCTCGAAGTTGCCCAGGTGGGCCGTGAACTGGGCCGTGCGCTGGGCTGTGACCCCGACGTCGTGGACACCGCATGCCTCAGCCATGACCTGGGCCACCCGCCATTCGGCCACAATGGCGAAGCGGCCCTCAACGAGGTGGCGCACGGGATCGGCGGCTTCGAAGGCAACGCCCAGACGCTGCGGCTGCTGAGCCGGCTGGAGCCAAAGGTCCTGGCCGCCGACGGCCGGCCGGCCGGCCTGAACCTGACCCGGGCCAGCCTCGATGCCGCTGCCAAGTACCCGTGGTCCGCTGTGAACGCCCCGGTCATCCACGGGGAGCGGACCAGCAAGTTCGGCGCCTACGAGGACGACCTCCCCATCTTCGACTGGATCCGCGACGGCGCCCCAGAACGCCGGTCCTGCCTCGAAGCGCAGGTCATGGACCTGGCGGACGATATCTCCTACTCGGTGCACGACGTCGAGGACGCGATCGTGGCAGGGCATTTCCAGCTGCGCTGGATGGACAACCCGGACCACCGCGCCCGCGTCGTCGGCTACGCCAAGCAGTGGTACCTGCCGCACAACGATCCCGCCGCGATCGACGCCGCGCTGGCTCGGCTCGAGGGCACGGATGTCTGGGTGCGCGAGGCCGACGGCAGCCGTAAGGCCATGGCGGCGCTCAAGGACATGACCAGCCAGCTCATCGGCCGCTTCTGCCAGAGCGCGCTGGAGGCCACCCGCACGGTCTACGGCCCGGAAAACCTGACCCGCTACAACGCGGAGCTGATCGTCCCGGATGAGACCGTCATGGAAATCGCGGTGATGAAGGGCCTGGCCACCACCTTCGTGATGACCACCGAACACCGGCAGCCCATCTACGAGCGCCAGCGCGAGGTCCTGCATGCCCTCGTCACCGCGCTCAGCGCCACGGGGGACCGCCACCTGGAGCCGATGTTCGCCGCCGACTGGCTCGACGCGGGCGACGACGCCGCGCGGCTGCGCGTCGTCATCGACCAGGTCGCGTCGCTGACGGACGGCTCGGCGCTGGCCATGTACGAGCGTCTCGTGGGCAGCCTGCCGTCGCTGTGGTGAGGGCCACCATGACCGGCCCGTCGGCGTCGTACCCGGGGACTAGGATGGCACTGTGGCCGGCCTGATCAAACGCGAAGACATCGATGAAGTGCGCCAGCGCACCGACATCAAGGAAGTCGTCGACGGCTACGTGACGCTCAAGGGAGCCGGGCTGGGGTCCTACAAGGGTCTGTGCCCCTTCCACGACGAACGCTCACCTTCCTTCACGGTTCGCCCCCAGGTTGGCCGGTACCACTGCTTTGGCTGCGGCGAGGACGGCGACGTCATCTCCTTCGTCCAAAAGCTGGACCACATTTCCTTCCACGAGGCTGTCGAGAAGCTGGCCCACCGGATCGGCTTCGAGCTCCACTACGAGGACGGCGGGTCCGGGCCCAACCGGGAGGACATCGGCCGGCGCCAGCGTCTCCTGGACGCGCACAAGGTGGCCGACGAGTTCTTCCGCGCCCAACTGCTCACCCCAGGCGCCGCGGAGGGCCGCAACTTCCTCTACGGGCGCGGCTTCGACCGTGCGGCGGCCGAACAGTTTGGTGTGGGCTACGCACCGCAGGGCTGGGACTCGCTCCTCAAACACCTTCGCGGCCGCGGCTACACGGACGCCGAGCTCAAGCTCACCGGCATGTTCTCGGAAGGCGGCCGGGGGATCTATGACCGTTTTCGCGGCCGGCTGATCTGGCCCATCCGGGATATCGCCGGCGACACCATCGGCTTCGGCGCACGCAAGCTCTATGAGGACGACCAGGGTCCGAAGTACCTGAACACCCCCGAAACCGCGCTCTATAAGAAGTCCCAGGTCCTCTACGGAATCGACCTCGCCAAGCGCAACATCGCCAAGGACCGCCAGCTCGTGGTGGTCGAAGGCTACACCGACGTCATGGCCTGCCACCTGGCAGGAATTCCGACGGCCGTAGCCACGTGCGGGACCGCCTTCGGCACCGAGCACATCAAGATCGCCCGCCGGCTGCTCTCCGATGACGGCAGTGGGGGAGAGGTCATCTTCACGTTCGACGGCGACGCCGCCGGGCAGAAGGCGGCCCTGCGCGCCTTCGAAGAGGACCAGCGGTTTGTCGCGCAAACCTTCGTGGCGGTCGAACCCAATGGCGCAGACCCCTGCGAACTGCGCCAGTCCAAGGGCGACTCCGCCGTCCGGGACTTGATCGGGAGCCGCCGCCCGCTGTTTGAGTTCGCCATCCGGGCCGCCCTGAAGCGGCACAATCTGGACACTGTCGAGGGCCGGATCGCGGCCCTGCGTGAATCCGCGCCCGTGGTGGCGCAGATCCGCGACGCCGGAATCCGGCCGGCCTATGCCCGGGAGCTCGCCGGCTGGCTGGGGATGCCGGTCGAGGAGGTCAGCAGGGCCGTCGGTGCGGCGACCAAGCGCGCCGCGCAGGCCGCATCGGCTCCGCCGGGCGGCGGCGGCCATGCCCAGAGCCACGGGCAGGGCGGCGGGCAGGGCTATGCCGGGTCCGGCCGCGGCTATGCCGGGACCGCGCCCGGCGTTGCCCCCTTGCCGCCGTCGGCCGTACTCCCGTCCTTCAATCGCCCTGATCCCCGGGACCCCGTGGCAGCGATGGAGCGTCAGGCGCTCGAGGTCGCGCTGCAGGAACCCGGCATGCTCGAGGGCGAGACTTGGCAGCGCTTCTCGGAAGCGCGGTTCTCCACACCCGCCTATCTCGCCATCCACGAGGCCATCCGGGCCACCGGACTCGGGTTTTCCGGGGATCCGGTGCGCTGGGTCGAGCAGTTGCTGCAGGAGGTCCCTGAACCGCTGCGCCCGCTCGTGTCCGAGCTCTCTGTGGTGCCCCTGCCTGCCAACACTCCCGAAGGCGTCCTGCGCTACTGCAAGGACATCCTCGCCCGCTTGTTCGAACTCCAGATCACCCGGGTCAAGGCCGAGAAGATGGGCCAGCTGCAGCGCCTGGACGCCTCGGCTGACCCCGAGGAATTCCAGCGGCTGAACCGCGAACTCATGCAACTCGAGATGCAGCGGCGGTCCCTGCGCTCGGACGCCTGAGCCGCCGATTTCGTTTCCCGGGCTGGTGTTTGCTAGGCTTATACCCGCTTCATTCCTCCTTAGCTCAATTGGCAGAGCATTCGACTGTTAATCGAAGGGTTGCTGGTTCAAGTCCAGCAGGAGGAGCGCGCAGTCCCCGTTCCGGGTTCCGGAACGGGGACTTTTTTATACCCGGAGGGGGTATATCGCGACTGGCTGGCGCTGGCTCCGTGGCCGATTTCCCTACCGGCAAAACCTTTGCTAATGTCGTACCTGCTTCATTCCTCCTTAGCTCAATTGGCAGAGCATTCGACTGTTAATCGAAGGGTTGCTGGTTCAAGTCCAGCAGGAGGAGCGGACAGGTCCCGCGGCCGGTGAAAACCAGCCGCGGGACCTTTTTTATTTCGTCGTTTTTGTTGCTCCGTCAGTGGGCTGGGCTTTCAGCCGGACGTCCCAAGGGGCAGTTCAGGGGCGGGATCAGACGAAGTACATTTCCACCTGGAGAAAGCGCTGGGCCTCGGCGACCGCTGCCTGGAAGGCCTCCAGCTCGGTGGGGGACTTCCGAGGTTCCCGCGGGTGCCATTCATGCGGCGCCGAGTGCACCTGGGTGAATCCGCCGCCCGGGGGCGCATAGAAGATGCCGAACCGTTGCACCGGCCACTCCGGGGAAGATTCCGGTGCCACGAGGAGGGCGGAGTCATAGGCAGGGTTGTACCACTGGGCAATTGGGCGCCGGCGGTCTTCGGTGAAAAGGCCGGCGGCAAACAGGGCCGCCGATTGCGGACTGGTCTGGGCGCACAAGCGATCCCACCACAGGGGCAGGATTCCGGCGTCGCACCGCTGCCAAGTGGCCGGAAGGGGCGGGTGATCCTGCCTGTCGGGCATGAAATAACTTTATCGCCCGCCGCGGACGTCGAACAGGGTGCGACGGGGCGCAGGGCTGCAGGCCAGGGACAGGGCTGTGGGTGCGGCTTGGCAGGGCGACCGAGTGCGGCCGAGCGACCGGGCGGGCCACAGGGGGCAGCCGGGCAGGGCAACGGAGAGAAGCGCAGTGTGGCGGTGTCCGGTATTCACGCTATTCGGGCTGCCGGTGGGGACATGTCCAGTGGTGCTCCTGGCGGGTGGACATAGTGCCAATATGTCCAGCCCTGGGCGCCAAGAATGGGCATGTCCCGCCGGGGAAGCCGCGAAGAATGGGCATGTCCTGCCGGGGAGCCCGGCTACTGGATCGGTGGCACCGTGCTGGGCCGTACAACCAGCCACAGTGCAGCGGCCGCCAGCAGGATGCAGACGGCCTGGACAGCGCCCATCGGGGTTGCGGAGCTGACGCCGAGCCAGCCGACCACCGGCGAGATAAGGCCCGCCATCAAGAAGGTCGCCGCGCCGAGAAGGGAAGCCGCGGTTCCTGCCTGGGCGCCATGTTTGGACAGGGCCAGGACCTGCACGGTGGGGAAGGTGAAACCGGCGCCGAGGATATAGAACCACAGCGGCACCAGGACGCCCCACAGCCCGAACCCCAGCTGGTCGAAGACGACAATCAGGACGGCCATGACGAACATCCAGGCCGTGGAACAGGCCAGGATCCATTGCGGCGGGACGCGCTTGATGAGCCTTGCGCTGGTCTGCACGCCTGCCACGATGCCCAGCGAGTTGACGCCAAAGAGCAGGCCGTACTGCTGGGGCGTGAACCCGTACACGTTCTGGAACAGGAACGGCGAGGCCGAGAGGTAGGTGAAGAGGCCCGCGAAGTTCATCCCGCCCACCAGCAGCAGGCCCACGAAGATCCGGTCGGAGAAGAGCACTTTGTAACGCTGGCCCGCGGTCATCCCGGATTTGCCGCGCAGCTCCGGCGGCAGGGTCTCCCGGATCACGAAGAGGGCCGCGATGATGACGCAGGTCCCGTAGGCGGCCAGGAATAAGAAGATGCCGGGCCAGGGGACCAGCAACAGCAGCTGGGAGCCGATCACCGGGGCGAGGATCGGGGCCAGCCCGTTGACAAGGGCCATCCTCGCGAACATCCGCACCATCGCGTAGCCGCTGAACAGGTCACGGACCATGGCCATGGCCACCACACCGCCTCCGGCAGCCCCGACGCCCATGAGGACCCGGAAGAAGCCCAGCGTGGCGATGTCTGTGGACTGCGCGGCGCCCAGGGATGCCGCGATGTGAACCGCCGTCGCCACGATCAGGGGCAGCCGCCGGCCGAACTTGTCACTCAGCGGACCCACTACCAGCTGTCCCAGCGCGAATCCTATGGTCGTCCCCGTGAGCGTCAGCTGCACCGCGGCCGCGGAGACGCCAAGGCTTTCTTCCAGGGCCGGGAATGCGGGCAAGTAGAGGTCAACCGTGAACGGCCCGAGGGCGGTCAGAGCGCCGAGCGTCAGGATGTAGAGGAATTTACGACGGCGGCTCAGGGAATCACCGGGATTGTGGGGTGTGCTCACAGAGGTCCATCCTAGGGCCCGCCGGGACGGCCAGCCGGTGGCTGGGCAGGCGCGCCACACCTTGCCCGAAAGGGCCTCCCAAGAGCCTAAATGATAGTTTTGACACCGGGGTCTGTGCGAAGCTGTCCAGACCCGGCAAGCCCGCGCGAGCGGATCGACGGATGGCACCAGTTAGGCGGGACCGATGAGCGGACGTCACAGCGGCGGGACAGGCGGTGGGCTGCGCATTTCCGCGCTGCCGCAAACCCTGAAGATGATCTTCAAGCTGGCGCCCCGGCAACTCAGTGACGAGATTGCGCTGGCCAAGGCCGAAATCAAGCGCAAGGGGATCCAGCTCGGCGTAGCAGGCGCCTTCTTCGCCGTCGCCCTGGTGTTCGTTGCGCTCCTGCTGGTCGGACTCGTCGTTGCGGCAATCATGGGACTGGCCACGATCATGCCCGCCTGGCTCGCCGCCCTGCTGGTCTGCGCAGTCTTCCTGGTCATCGCCGCGATCGGGGCGCTCATCGGTCTGAACAAGTTCAAGAAGCTCATGCCGCTGGTCCCCGAGGAAACTATCCGGGGGCTCAAGTACGACCTCGGCATCGCCAAGGAGGGCTCCGCCTTCGACGCGGCGATCCTGGATCCGAACTCCGAACAGTACAAAGCCGCCAAGGCCGCCAAGGAAGCCGCCGCCGCCAAGGCGAAGGCGGAGAAGGAAGCCAAAGCGGCAGCCAAGCCCGACTTCGGGCCGCCCCCCACAGAGGCCGAACTCCGACGCCGGGTGGACCAGCGGCGCACGCATCTCACCGGCGTGCGCGACGACCTCGGCCGCGAACTCGACGTCAAGACCCAGGCCCAAACCCTGCTGGCCGCCACCCAGGCCCGGCTCCAGGACGGCAAAGAGCAGCTCAGCGACAAGATCGCAGGCTTCCGCTCCTCAGTCCGCACCTCGGCGGGGTCCTCCACATCCGCTGACGGGCAGGGTCTGGCCGACACGATCAAGCAGCGCTGGAAGCCCCTGGCTGTGCTCGCCGCGTCGGGAGCCGCCCTCGCGGTCCTTGTGCGCAGGCTGCTAAAGGGCTAGGCAGATCCCTGAACCCAAACGCCAAACCGTTGCCGTCCACGGAAGGGGGGAATCGATGAAGTTCATCGGCGCTGGCGCCCGCCCCGGGCAGCCCCTCGTCCACCGCGACGCGGTCTTCACGGTCCCCAATGTCCTGACCGTGGTGCGCTTCCTTGGTGTTCCGGTGTTCATCTGGCTGGTTCTCTCGGAGCACAAGTACGGTTACGGTGCCCTCGTGCTCGCCATTATGGCCAGCACCGACTGGGTGGACGGCTACATCGCCCGCCGCTTCAATCAAATGTCCAACCTCGGCCGGGTCATGGACCCGATTGCGGACAGGCTTTCGCTGATCGCCGTCGCCGTGACCCTCGTGATCGCAGGCGTCGTCGAGTGGTGGTATCTCGCCGCGCTGCTGGTCCCGGACGCGGTCCTGCTGGCCCTGTCACTGTTCTATTTCCACGGCCACCCGGATCTGCCGGTGAGCCGGATCGGAAAAATCCGGACGGGCCTGCTGCTGGTGGGCACCCCGCTGCTGGTGCTGTCCAAACTGCCGGTGCCCGCAGCGGACGTGTACGCCACGGTCGCGTGGATCTTCCTGGGCCTGGGCCTCGTCGGGCACTGGATCGCGGCCTACAACTACGTCTGGGCCATCATCGGCAAGGGCAGGCAACTTCGCGCGCACGACGGCGGCTCCCACTGATGGTCTGGGTTGCGGTACTGCTTGCGGTGCTCGGTGCCTTCTGCCTGGCCTTTGGCGCCCAGCGCCAGGGCAGCGCGGTCAAGGCCGATACCGGCGGCCTGGCGCTGAGCACCCACGGCCTGCTTCGGCTCGCGCGCAATCCGCGCTGGCTTTTCGGGTTCATGCTGCTGTGCGTCGGGATGGCGATGAACGCCGTCGCGCTCGTCATGGCCCCGCTGACGGTGGTGCAACCGATCGGCGCGATCGCCCTGGTCATCACCACCGTGGTCAACACCAAGGACCAGGGCCTGAGCATGAACCGGGCCACCATCGTGGCCATCTCGCTCTGCGTGACAGGTTCAGCACTCTTTGTGGTGCTGGCCGTCAATGTCACCCAGGAAAACCACAACGTCAGCAGCTCGGACGAACTGACCATCGTGCTGCTCCTGGCCCTGGCGGTCGGGCTCTTCGGAACGCTCGCCGTCCTGTTCAAGCACCGCATGAGCGCCTTCGTCTACATCCTCGGCGCCGGCGTCCTGTTCGGCTTCGTGGCGGTCCTGACCCGCATCATCGGCCGGCATCTGTTGGACCCGAACGGGCAGTTCATGCTGAATGTGCCGTGGTACAGCGCCGTGGCAATTGTGGCTGCAGGCGTGCTGGGATCGTGGTTCGTACAGAATGCCTACTCCAGCGGACCGCCGGACCTCGTGATCGCCGGTTTGACCGTGATCGACCCCATCGTGGGCATCGCAATCGGCATCGTAATTCTGGGAGAACTGCGTCCCGACGTCCAGCCTGTGATGGCTATCGCCATGGGGACGGCCGCATCACTTGCTATCGTGGGAGTAATAGCCCTTTCCAGACACCACCCGGAAGTCACCAAGCGCAAGAAGGACGCGCGGAAGACTGCGGGCAGGTCCTAGGGCGTCCGCCCAGACTTCGGCTGCAGGCCCGGCGCCCGTGCGCCGATGGCCAGCCGGCCACCTTTGATCCAGCTGACCGCACAGCGACCACCAGGAGCTCTCCACGTGACCACGTCCGACAACCAGCCGCCGCTGACCATCCTGATTGCCGCTGACACGTACCCGCCCCACGTCAACGGCGCCGCCCAGTTCGGCTACCGCCTGGCCAAGGGGATGACCGCCCGCGGTCACGAGGTCCACGTCCTGGCATGCCGCCCGGGCAAGGGCCCGAGCTACAGCGAGTTCAGCGACGAGGCCACCGTCCACCGCCTGCGCTCCCACTCCGTGCCCACGCACGAGTATTTCCGGGTCACCTTCCCCTGGGAGATCAAAAAGGAAATCGGGCTGCTGTTCGACCGCATCCAGCCGGACGTGGTGCACATCCAGAGCCACTACATGATCGGCGAGCACGTCCTGTACGAGGCCGTGAAGCGCGGCATCCGGGTGGTGGCGACCAACCACTTCATGCCCGAAAACCTGAACCCCTTCCTGCCGTTCCCGCAATGGTTCAAAGACATCGTGGGCCGGATCTCCTGGCGTGACATGGGCAAGGTCATGGGCCAGGCCGACGTGGTGACCACACCCACACCGCTTGCCGCCAAGGCCATGCACCAGCACGCCTTCCTCCGCCAGGTCCTGCCCCTCTCCAACGGCATCGACGCCGCCGCCTACGAGCTGCATCCCGGCGAAACCGCGGAACGCCACGCAAGCCCCACCGTGCTCTTCGCCGGCCGGCTGGCGGAGGAGAAGCACGTGGACGTCCTGATCGACGCCGTAGCCAAGACGCCCAAAGAACTGGACATCCACCTCGAAATCGTCGGCGGCGGCGAAGTCCGTCCTGCCCTCGAGGCACAGGTCGCCCGGCTCGGACTGGCGGACCGGGTCAGGTTCCTCGGCCTGGCCAGCGACGCCGAGCTTCGCAAGGCCTACATCACGGCCGACGTGTTCTGCATGCCCGGCACGGCGGAGCTCCAGTCCCTCGTGACCCTGGAGGCGATGTCGGCGTCGACGCCAGTCCTTCTGGCCAACGCCATGGCGCTGCCGCACCTGGTCCGCGACGGGGAAAACGGCTACCTCTTTATCCCCAACGACAGCGACGACCTCGCCGCCAAGCTGACGCGCGTGTTCTCGCTGCCGGACCACGAGCGTGATGCGATGGGCAAGACCAGCCGCGAAATGGTGGAAAGCCACGGCATCGCGCGCACGCTGCAGACATTTGAGGACATCTACCGGGGCGCCAGCTACGACGACCTGGTCCTCTAGGCACGCCGCCTGGCAGGGATGCGTCCACTCCGAACGCGTCCAGTCCCAGTGTGTCCAGTCCCACAGCATCCAGGTCAGTTGCGCCAGGCCGCTCGCCGGTGGCGGCGTGCACGTGTGATGCGTCTACTATTGCTAGAGTATTTTTGCCCGGAACCAATCCGGCCCCCGCGGGCCAGGTCCGGCTCCGGGCGCAGGGGGCTATAGCTCAGCTGGTTAGAGCGCGGGACTCATAATCCTAAGGTCCTCGGTTCAAGTCCGAGTAGCCCTACATTCATTTCTGCGGCAGCCTCCTCATCCGGGGCCCGCAACCACGGGAGCCGTGGCTGACGTCCGACGTCGGCCACGGCTCCCGTTTTTGTCGGGCTTTTGTCGGGTCTGACGCTTGCAGGCGACTCGACACTGCGATATGTTACTCATGAGTAACATATCGTCGGCGCGAAGCCCGCGCCCTTTTGGTCCCCGCTGATCGAGTGAAGGAACACCATGTCCAAAGCTGCCATCGACATCCATAACCTGCCCTACGCCGATGGCGACTTCTTTGCGTTCGAGCAGCTGCTCAGCGCCAAGGAGCAGGACAGGCTGGCCGAAGTCCGCGAGTTCCTTGCCCGCGAAGTCCGGCCGATCGCCGTCGATTGCTGGAATCGCGCTGAGTTCCCCATGGAGCTGATCCCGAAGCTGGCAGAAATCGACCTGGTCAGCCCCGTCCGGAGGCAGGGCTACTCGAACCTCTTCGCCGGCATCCTGCACGCGGAGGCCACCCGCGCCGACACGTCGATCGCGACGTTCATGGGCGTCCATGACGGACTCTTCACCGGCTCCATCGAAGCCCTTGCCTCCCAGGAGCAGCAGGACGCGTGGCTTCCCGAGATCTACTCGCTCAAGAAGATCGGCGCCTTCGGCCTCACCGAGCCCCTTGGCGGCTCCGACGTCGCCGGCGGTACGCGCACCACGGCGCGGCGCGACGGCGGGAACTGGATCCTCAATGGAGCCAAGCGCTGGATCGGCAACGCAACCTTCTCCGACTGGGTGGTCATCTACGCCCGCGATGTCGACGACAACCAGGTCAAAGGGTTCCTCGTGGACACCAAGACCGAGGGATACAGTGCCTCGAAAATCGAGAACAAGATCTCGCTGCGCACGGTTCAGAACGCCGACATCACGCTCGATAACGTTGTGGTGCCGGAGTTCTTCAAGCTCGCCAATGCCAACAGCTTCCGCGACACGAACAAGGTCCTGAAAGTCACCCGCCTGGCCGTTGCCTGGCAAGCGGTGGGGCAGCAGCTCGCCGCCTTCGACGTCGCCCGGCGCTACGCCGTGGAACGCAGCCAGTTCGGCCGCCCGATTGCCTCCTTCCAGCTGATCCAGCACCAGCTCGTGCAGATCCTCGGCAACGCCGTCAGCTCCATGGGCATGATGGTGAGGCTCTCCCAGCTGGAGGATGCGGGGGAGGCGAAGGACGAGCAGTCCGCCCTGGCCAAGGCGTTCACCACCGCGCGCATGCGTGAAAGCGTGGCCCTGGGCCGGAGCATCCTCGGCGGCAACGGGATCGTGACGGACTTCGAAATGGCCAAGGTCTTTGCGGATGCCGAAGCCATCTACTCCTACGAGGGCACGCACGAAATCAACACCCTGGTCACCGGCCGGGCGATCACGGGCATTTCCGCGATCGTCTGACGCGCCAAACGGCCGCCGCGGAGGCCCGCGTGCCTCAACGGAGGAGCCGCGCATCAAAGGCGGCGCCAAATGCTGCATCATGGACCCGGCTCCAGGGGCGGGAGCAGGACGGAAGGCCTGAGGTCCATCACGAACGCCAGCGGGTTGACGTAGTCCTCGCCGCGGCGGACGCCCCAGTGGAGGCAGGGCGGGGCCGGGCCGCAGTGGCCGGCCTGCACCTGCCCCAGGACCTCGCCCTCCGCCACCGCGGCACCAGCCGTCAGTGAACTCGCCACCGGCTCGAAACTGCTGCGCAGCCCGTTGCCGTGATCGATCGTGATGACCGGCCGATCCACCACCGTCCCGACAAAGCTCACCGTCCCGGCGGCCGGCGACAGGAGCGGGGCGCCATCAAAGGCCGCCTCAATATCGACACCGCGATGACCGCTGAGCCACGGCCTGGCCGGGGGATCGAAGGCGCGCAGCACCGCCGGCCGCGGGCTGAGCGGCCAGCTCCAGGCAGGTTCCGGGACCGGCTCTGCCCGTGGGGAGCCCTGGCCGGGGGAAATCGCAGCCCGGGCGGCGTCGGGGGGAATCGCAGCCCGGGCGGCGTCGGCGCCGGCGGAGATATGGGCGGCGTCGGCGGTGATGGGGGACTGCGCCAGGAACGGTGCCGCCAGGAACAGTGCCGCCAGGAACAAGGCCGGCAGGCCAATGGGGAGCTTCATGGCCCCAGCCTGCCAAGGCAGCACCCCGGGCGGAATCTCCCGCCATGGCTATGTGGATAAGGTGCCCGCCGACCCCCGCCCGAGCCCCGGAACCCCGCCCCGCTGCCGTGGCAAAACCGTCTTCCGGGGCGGGGCCGCTGTAGTACACTTGGTGGAGCAGTTTGCTGTGCCCTCACGCTTGTAGGTCGCGATACTTCGTGATTGCCGAAGCCGGCACGCCTCATTCAGGGGTGCGGGGGAACAACAACTGACTACGCGTATCCAGCCCTCCTCAAAAGAAGCCACAAACTTCGGCTGCGGAGGACTGCGCCTCCTGCGGTCCGTTCCACATGGCATGGCGCGGATGGGAAGTGCAGTGGATGCCAGGAGCAACGCCCATCCCGGGCGAATGCTAAACAACCGTCAACTATTGGCAGGGTAAGAGGGCCATGGGCTCTCTCATGAATGACCTGCCGGAAGGAGCGTCGGCATGCCCGTCGTAACTATGCGCCAGCTGCTTGACAGCGGCGTCCACTTTGGACACCAGACCCGCCGTTGGAACCCGAAGATGAAGCGCTTCATCTTCACGGAGCGCAACGGTATCTACATCATTGACCTGCAGCAGTCGCTGTCCTACATCGACCGTGCCTACGAGTTCGTGAAGGCCACCGTTGCACACGGCGGCACCGTTCTCTTCGTCGGCACCAAGAAGCAGGCGCAGGAATCCATCGCCGAGCAGGCCACCCGCGTTGGCCAGCCCTACGTCAACCAGCGTTGGCTCGGCGGTATGCTGACCAACTTCCAGACGGTCTCCAAGCGCATCCAGCGCATGAAGGAACTCGAAGAGATCGACTTCGACGACGTCGCCGGTTCGGCTTACACCAAGAAGGAACTGCTGCTCCTTCGCCGCGAACTCACCAAGCTGGAAACCAACCTCGGTGGTATCCGCAACTTGACCAAGGCGCCGTCCGCGCTGTGGATCGTTGACACCAAGAAGGAACACCTTGCTGTCGACGAGGCCAAGAAGCTGAACATCCCGGTTGTAGCCATCCTGGACACCAACTGCGATCCCGACGAAGTCGACTTCCCGATCCCGGGTAACGACGACGCCATCCGCTCCGTCAACCTGCTGACCCGCGTGGTCGCCGACGCCGTTGCTGAGGGCCTCATCGCCCGCAACCAGCGCGCCACCGGCACCACGGAAGCTCCGGAAGAGCCGCTGGCCGAGTGGGAGCGCGAGCTCCTCGAAGGCAACAAGGCTGAAGCTGCTGCAGCCCCCGCCGCTGAGGCTGCTCCGGCTGCTGAAGAGGCACCGGCCGCTGAAGCTGCTCCGGCTGCTGAAGAGGCACCCGCTTCTGAAGAAGCACCGGCCGCCGACGAAGCCAAGTAGTCAGACAAGTAAATCTGGATCTCCCCACATGCGCTCAGCTGCATAGGGGGTACCGACAGGATGGCCGCTCACTCGGTGAGCAGCCGTCCTGTCGGTCCGTACACCACATAAATTTCTAGACAGAGGGGTTCACATGGCGAACTACACTGCCGCTGATATCAAGGCTCTGCGCGAGCGCACCGGCGCCGGCATGATGGATGTCAAGAAGGCTCTTGACGAAGCCAACGGTGACGCCGAGAAGGCCATCGAAATCATCCGCATCAAGGGCCTGAAGGGCGCCACCAAGCGCGAAGGCCGCTCCACCGCTGAAGGCCTGGTTGCTGCCAAGGTCGCCAACGGCGTCGGCGTGATGATCGAAGTCAACTGCGAGACCGACTTCGTCGCCAAGGCTGACAAGTTCATCCAGCTGGCTGACAAGGTCCTCACCGTGGCCGTCGAGTCCGGCGCTGCCGATCTCGAGACCCTGCTGGCCACCGAGGTCGACGGCAAGCCGCTGTCCGAGGTAGTCATCGAAGAGGGCGCTGTTCTGGGCGAGAAGGTTGTTGTCCGCCGCATCTCCCGCATCGAGGGCGCTACGGTCGACGCTTACCTGCACAAGACCTCCAAGGATCTCCCGGCCCAGGTCGGCGTGCTCTTTGCTGTTGACGGCGAAGGCGAAGCGGCTGCCACCGCAGCCMACGACGTCGCCGTTCACGTCGCTGCGATGTCCCCGAACTACCTCTCCCGCGAGGATGTTCCGGCCGAGCTCGTCGAGTCCGAGCGCCGCATCGCCGAGGAAACCGCCAAGGCCGAGGGCAAGCCCGAAGCCGCGATGACCAAAATCGTCGAAGGCCGCGTCACCGGCTTCTACAAGGGCGAGGTTCTCCTCGACCAGGCATTCGCCAAGGATGCCAAGAAGTCTGTCGCCCAGGTCCTCGAAGAGGCCGGCGTCAAGGGAACCGCGTTCACGCGCTTCCGCGTCGGTTCCTAGTCAGACTGGCCAGACACCAGTCAGGCACTAGCAAGACACGCTAAGGGGGTGGTCACCACGGTGGCCACCCCTTTTGCATGCACCCGTGAGGCACCGGTTCCGGTCACGGCCGGAATGCCGCCCTGGGCGCCCAGCACGATAACCTAACTCAGAGTTCACCAACGGGAAGGCACCATGGAAACCGTCACCACTTCAGCCCAGCCAAAGAAGAACAGGCGCCGCGTCCTCTTGAAGCTCTCCGGCGAGGTCTTCGGCGGCGGGAAACTGGGCGTCGACCCGGATACCGTCCGTGGCGTGGCCAAGCAGATCGCCGCCGCAGTTCCCGACGTCGAGGTCGCAATCGTCGTCGGCGGAGGCAACTTCTTCCGCGGCGCCGAACTGTCCCAGAGCGGCATGGACCGCTCCCGCGCCGACTACATGGGCATGCTCGGAACCGTCATGAACTGCCTCGCGCTCCAGGACTTCCTGGAGCAGGCCGGGGTGGAAACGCGCGTGCAGAGCGCCATCACCATGGGCCAGGTTGCCGAGGCCTACATTCCCCGCCGCGCCATCCGCCACATGGAAAAGGGCCGGGTTGTCATCTTCGGCGCCGGCGCCGGACTGCCGTACTTTTCCACGGACACCGTGGCCGCCCAGCGCGCCATGGAGGTCCACGCCGACGTCGTCCTGATGGCCAAGAGCGGCGTCGACGGCGTCTACACCGCCGACCCGAAGAAGGACCCGACGGCGGAGAAGCTGCACCGCCTCAGCTACGACGACGCCCTCCGCCGCGACATCCGCGTGATGGACCAGACCGCGATGACCATGTGCAAGGACAACAACCTCACGATGGTGGTCTTCGGCATGGAAGGCGAGGGCAACGTCACCCGCGCCATCCGGGGCGAGGACCTGGGCACCGTCGTCACCCCCTAGCAACGGCTAGGATGTTTTCAGGACCTTTCCGCCGCCAGGCGGAAGACAAAAAGCGCCCGGCGGAATACATCAGGCGCACCAAGAAGACGTGCCGCGCCCCGGCCCCCGGGACGCACCAATTTCTGAGGAGAGACCGTGATCGAAGAAACCTTGCTCGAAGCCGGGGACAAGATGGACAAGGCAGTTGAGGTAGCCAAGGAAGACTTCGCCTCGATCCGGACCGGCCGCGCGACGCCTGGCCTGTACAACAAGGTCATCGTCGAGTACTACGGCACGCCGACGCCGCTGCAGCAGCTGGCCTCCTTCGCGGTCCCGGATGCCCGCACCATCCTCGTCACCCCGTACGACAAGACGGCCCTGCGCGACATCGAACGCGCCCTCAGCGACTCCGAGGTGGGCGCCAACCCGTCCAACGACGGCAACGTCATCCGGATCACCATTCCCGAGCTGACGTCTGAACGGCGCAAGGAATACGTCAAGATCGTCAAGTCCAAGGGTGAGGACGCGAAGGTGTCCATCCGCAACATCCGCCGCAAGGCCAAGGAGACGCTGGACAAGCTCGTCAAGGACGGCGACGCCGGCGAAGACGAAGGCGCCCGCGGCGAGAAGGAACTGGACGCCATGACCAAGGCACACGTGGACGGGATCGACGAGCTGCTCAAGCGCAAGGAAGCTGAGTTGCTCGAGGTCTGATGAGTCAGGCACAGGAGGCCTCCGGGCCGCGCGCCCGGAGGCGGGGGAAGCAGCGCGAGAACCCGACGCCCAAAGCGGGCCGGAACCTGCCCGCCGCCACCGTGGTGGGCGTTGGCATGCTGGTGTGCGTCCTCGGCGGCCTGCTGTTCCTCCCGCTGGGCTTCGTCCTGGTGACCGCTACCTTTGCGATCTTCGGCGTCTGGGAGATCTTCCGTGCGCTGGAGGCCGCAGGCACGCGCCTGCCGATCGTGCCGGTGATGGTCGGCACGGTCGCCATGCCGATCGCCGCCTACTTCGGCGGCCTCGAAAGCCTGCTCTTCGCGATGCTCGTCAGCAGCGTGGCTGTGCTGTTGTGGCGGACCCTGGAAGGCGCCGCCGGTTCGGCGCGGAGCATCTTCGCGGGGGTCTTCACCCTGTCCTGGGTGCCGTTCCTGATCAGCTTTGCGACGCTGCTGCTGCACACCGCCGACGGCGAGACACCGGTAGGCCTGTGGCCTGACGGCGTGATTCCGGCCGGTGCGTGGCAGATCGCCACCCTGCTGCTCCTGGTGGTGGCCAACGACACCTTCGGCTACCTCGTGGGCGCCTCCCTGGGCAAGCATCCGATGGCCCCCAAGATCAGCCCCAAGAAGACCTGGGAGGGCTTCGCCGGCTCGATCGCCGGCGCCGTCGTCGTGGGCGTGCTCGCCATGATCTTCGTGCTCGGCGAGCCGTGGTGGTTCGGCGTCGTGCTCGCGGTGGGCATGGTGGCAGCCGCCACCGCCGGCGACCTGGCCGAATCGATGGTCAAGCGCGAGCTCGGCATCAAGGACATGAGCAGCATCCTCCCCGGACACGGAGGCGTCATGGACCGGCTGGACTCGATTGTCTTCGCCTCGCCGGTGGCGTTCATTCTGTTCTCGGCCCTCACGGCCGCCTAGAAGCACACCGGACCAGCACTTCCGGCGCCTAGAATGGTGCCGAGCAAACCAGCCGAACGGCATCAAAGGAACAAAGTAACAGTGGACATTCAACGGCAGATTCCTGCGTCTTTTGACCGCGTGCAGCGGAACCAGTATGGCTACAACGCCAGGCAGGTCGACGATTTCCTGCAGCGCGCACGGGTGTCATTCGAAGCTCCGTCCTCGGCCTCCCGCGCCATCAAGAGCTCGGACGTCCGCGCAGTGTCGTTCGATCCCGTGAAGGGCGGCTACGCCGCGGCCGGCGTGGATGCCGCGCTGGACCGGCTCGAGGACGCCCTCGCCCGGCGCGAGCGCGATGAGCTGGTTGCCGAACGCGGCGAGGAAGCCTGGTTGCGCGAAATCGGCAGGCTCGCGGGCGTCCTGCGCGGGCGCCTGCACCGCCCGGACGGCCAGCGCTTCCGGCGCCCGTCCAAGCCCAAGGCCCGCAGCTACAACACCACCGACGTCGACGACCTCTGCCACGAGCTGATCGGCTACCTCGAGGAGGACCAGCCGCTGAGCGTGGACAACGTCCGGCGCGCCGTGTTCCGCCCCGCGGTGGGCCGGGAAGGCTACGAGGAAAGCCAGGTCGACGCATTCCTCGAGCGCGCCGTCGAGCTCATGGCGGCCATCGACTAGTAACGCCCCCACCCGGAGCCCACCGGCCCGGAACCCCGCTGCCGGGAACCTCACCCCGAGCCACCGACGCCGGATCCCCACCGCCCGGGTCGCCGACGCCGGGTCACCGTTCCGTCGCGAGCGGCCGTTCAGGGGTGTGCAGCCGGGTCATGAGGCGCGTCATCGTCCGCGGCACCCGGCCCCGCGTGGCCCGCGACACCAGGATCGTGACGGCGAACGCGGCCGGCACCGTCCACGCGGCCGGCTGCGCCAGCCACGACGGTGTCTGTGCCGCCCCCAGCACCGAACCGGCCACCATCGCGCTGCCGCAGAGCACGCCCCCGGTCGCCATGCCCGCGATTGCCCCGGCGTCCGTCAGTCCCCGCCACCAGATGCCCAGCAGCAGGACCGGGCAGATCGTGGACGCGGTAAAGGCAAACACGAGTCCCACGCTGCCGGCCAGTGCCAGCGATTCGGTCATCGACGCGATTCCCAGAGGCACCAGCGCCGAGATCAGCGCTGCCAGCCGGAAGCCCCGCACGCTGCCGCCGAACACGTCCTGGCTGATCACGCCGGCCAGCGAGACCACCAGGCCCGACGTCGTCGACAGGAACGCCCCAAACGCCCCGGCCACCACAAGCGCAGAAAGCAGGTCGCCGGCCGCCCCGCCCACCAGGCGGCCAGGCAGCAGCAGCACCAGGGCGTCGGCCGGCCCGCTTTGGGCGAGGTCGGGGGCGTAGGCCCGGCCGATCATGCCGTAGGCCGTGGGGAACAGATAGAAGACCGAGAGCAGGCCCAGGACAATCAGGGTGGTGCGGCGGGCCGACTGTCCGTCCGGATTTGTGTAGAACCGGACCAGCACGTGCGGGAGGCCGAGGGTACCGAAGAGCAGGGCCACGAGCAGCGAAATGACCTGATAGAGGCCCGAGGGTGCCAGCGCCGTCGGATTCACCGCGGGGGCTGCCTCCGCCGGGGAGGTGTTGCCGCCCAGCACCAGCAGCATGAACACGATGGGCACCGCCACCGCGGTCAGCTTCAGCCAGTACTGGAACGCCTGGACGAACGTGATGGAGCGCATCCCGCCCGCCACCACGGTGATGCAGACGACGGCGACCACCGCCACCGGGCCCACCCACGCCGGCAGCCCGGTGGTGATCCGGATGGCCAGTGCGGCGCCGTGGAGTTGCGGGACGATGTAGAGCCAGCCGACCAGGACCACCACCAGGCTTGTGACGCGGCGGACGGCACGCGAATCGAGGCGCGCCTCGGTGAAGTCCGGGATCGTGTAGGCGCCCGAGCGGCGCAGGGGAGCGGCGACGAACAAGAGCAGCATCAGGTATCCGGCCGTGTACCCCACCGGATACCACAGGGCGTCGGTGCCGGAGAGCAGGATGAGCCCGGCGACACCCAGGAAGCTCGCGGCCGAGAGGTACTCCCCGCCGATTGCTGAGGCGTTCCACCACGGCTTGACCGTCCGGGACGCCACGTAGAAGTCCCCGGTGGTGCGCGAGATCCGCAACCCGTAGAAACCGATCACAGCCGTGGCGAGGGAGACGGCGGCGAACGCCGCGACGCCGACGACGGGGTTCACTGTCCGTTCACCCGGCCGCGTGGGTGGCCGCCCGCCGGGCCCCGTACCTGGCCGCCCGCCGAGCCGTTCACGGGGGCCCTCACCTGTTCGGTCATTTGTCGCCGGCGAGGTCCCGGTAGCGGGCCTCGTTCCTGGCCGCGGTCCGCACGTACAGCCAGGCACTGAGGCCGATCACGGGATAGATCCCGGCCCCCAGCAGGACCCAGTCGAAGGGAAGGCCGGCAATCGTGGAGTCCGCCAGGCCCGGGACCAGCCCCAGCATCAGCGGGAAGGCGAGCATGATCAGCAGGAATCCCAGGGCCACTACCAGGCCCAGCCGGAGCTGGGACCGGATGAGCGAACGGACGAACAGCTGCCCGGCGTCGGTCTCCTCCTCCGCTTCGAGGGAGGCTGCCGCGGAGCGCCCGCCGTTCAGGGCGGTGCCGTTTGGTGTGACGCTGTTTGGTGTGACGCTGCGCGGCGCCGTGACCCGGACCCTTGTCATGCCTGCGGCCGGATACGGGTTGCGCCAAGCTTTTCCCGGACAGCTGGCAGGTGCCGGCGGCTGATAGGCAGTTCGGCTCCAGCCACCGTGACGCTGGGCCGGGCTGCGGCGAGCTTCAAGTGGCTGACGTGGCTCAGCGCGATCAGGTAGGAGCGGTGGATGCGAAGGAACCCGGCGTCGGCCCACTGCTGTTCGAGGTCCGCCAGCGGAACCCTGATGAGGTAGCTGGCATCGGCGGTGTGCAGCCGGGCGTAATCACCCTGGGCCTGGACGTAGGTCACGTCTTCGCGACGGATCATTTTCGTGGTCCCGCCCAGGTCCACGGTGATCATTTCGGGTGCAGGGGCACCGTCCTTGAGCAGTTCACTGATGCGTCCGATCGACTTGGCCAGCCTTTCGGCCCGCACGGGCTTGAGCAGGTAGTCCACGGCCGCGAGCTCGAAGGCCTCCAGCGCGCAGTCCTCGTCCGCGGTGACGAAAACGACGGCGGGCGGGCGGGCGCTGCGGGCGATGGCCCGGGCAATGTCCAGCCCGGACAGCGCCGGCATGTGGATGTCGAGGAACACGGCGTCGACGTCTTCGGCTTCGAGGGCACGCAAGGCCTCGGCGCCCGAGGAGGCCCGGTGGATGGCGCCGATCCGGTCATCCCGGCCGAGCAGGAAGGCCAGTTCCTCAACGGCGGGGAGCTCGTCGTCGGCGACGAGGACGTTAATCATGGCTCTAGCGTACTGCCGCGGACATTCTTGCCCGACCGGAATCAGGCGTCGTGCCGGGGCTGGGACTTGGGAACGCGCATCGTGATCAGGGTGCCTTCGCCGGGCGCGGTCTCGATCACGAGGCCGTTGTCGTCGCCGTAGACCTGGCGCAGGCGGGCGTCGACGTTGCGCAGCCCGACGTGGTCGCCGTCGCTGTGCCCGGCAAGGACAGAGCGCAGCTGGTCCGGGTCCATGCCCACGCCGTCGTCCTCGATCGTCACTTCCGCGAAGGCGCCGGAGTCGTTCGCCGTGATGGAGATGTGGCCCGGGCCCTCCTTGGCCTCCAGCCCGTGCCGGACCGCGTTTTCCACGAGCGGCTGCAGGCTCAGGAAGGGGATCACGGTGCTGAGCACCTCGGGAGCGATCCGCAGGCTGACCTGGACGCGGTCCCCGAACCGGGCCCGCTCCAGGAGCAGGTAGCGGTCGATGCAGCGCAGTTCCTCGGCCAGGGTGGTGAAGTCGCCGTGGCGGCGGAAGGAGTAACGGGTGAAATCGGCGAACTCCACCACGAGCTCCCGCGCCCGGACCGGATCCGTGTTGATGAAGGATGCGATCGCGTTGAGCGAGTTGTAAATGAAGTGCGGACTGATCTGGGCGCGGAGGGCGCGGACCTCGGCTTCCATCAGGAGCGTGCGGGAAGCGTCGAGCTCGGCCAGTTCCACCTGCGTGGCCACCCAGTCAGCCACCTCGCCGGTGGCACGGACCAGTCCCGCCCCGGCGGCCGGCGCGAAGGCGGCCACCACACCCACCACCCGCGTGCCGGTTTTGATCGGGGCGATCACGACGGCGCGCTCCACCTCCGGCGCCAGCATCACGCCGCCGTCGCCAGCGGCCAGGAGCTCGAGTTCGCCTGCCGGAATGACGGCGAGGTGGCCGCCGTCGAACACTTTTGACGCGAGCCCCATCAGGGCAGGCTTGAGCTCCTCGGCGGCGCCGTCCCACGCGAGCACGCCGGTTGTGTCGGTGATGGCGAGGGCATCGCAGCCCAGGATGCTGCGCAGCTGCCGGCTGGCCTTGGCCGCGCCGGCAGGGTTCAGCCCGGTCCGCAGGTACTGGCCGGCCCGGGAGGCGGCGTGGAGCGTTTTGTACGTGGCGCGCTCCGCATCGGTGCCGAGGTCGCGGAAGGAGCGGAGGACCTGGAGCCCGACGGCGACGACCACCGCGATCGCCATGGCGATCACCGCGACAGCGGCGGCGGTGAACAGGGGAGAGTCCGGCATGATGCCCAGCCTACCGCCGGTGCCGGGCTGACGGCTCTGGCACGTGCCCGGACCCCGATGGCCGCGAAACAGGTGTATCGGTCGCCGTTTGGCGCAACGCCGGGACCGCTGAGCGACGCAGCTCGCCCCGGCTGTAGTAGGCAACCCACGCCACGGTGCACAGTGATTGCAGTCACATCGGCAGATTGGGTTGTAGGGCGCGTCCCGCGCAGACCACGGCAACCGGTGTGGGCTCACCAGTCTCAATGAGGAGGAACCGATGGGTCACGACGCCCAAGAAACGGACGCTGCGGCGGCCGTGGACTTCAAGGAAGTCCAGTCGACGGAGCAGTTCCAGGAACTGCGCACACGTCACCGCAGCTTTGTCTTCCCGCTGTCCATTGCCTTTCTGCTCTGGTACTTCGCCTATGTCCTGCTGGCCGACTACGCGGTGGGATTCATGTCGATCAAGGTCTGGGGCAACATCACCGTTGGCCTGATCCTGGGCCTGCTGCAGTTTGTCTCCACGTTCGCGATCACCGGCTGGTACGTCAGCTATTCGAACCGCAAGCTGGACCCCATTGCCTCCGAGATCCGCCAGGAAATCGAGGGGCACGAATTCGACAAGCACGGCAACCCGGTTGGGGGGACAGCAAAATGACACTCATGGTTCCCGCAGTCAACGTTGCGGATCTCAAGGACACCACCCTGCTGAACATGGGCATCTTCGCCCTCTTCGTCGCGATCACCATGGTCATTGTGATCAGGGCCAGCCGCAACAACAAGACGGCGGCCGACTACTACGCGGCCGGACGTTCCTTCACGGGCCCGCAGAACGGCACCGCCATCGCCGGCGACTACCTCTCCGCAGCGTCCTTCCTCGGCATCACCGGCGCCATCGCCATCAACGGCTACGACGGCTTCATGTACTCCATCGGCTTCCTCGTCGCCTGGCTCGTCGCCCTGCTGCTCGTCGCCGAACTGCTCCGCAACACTGGCAAGTTCACCATGGCCGATGTCCTCTCCTTCCGGCTCAAGCAGCGCCCCGTGCGCATCGCGGCAGCCATCTCCACGCTGGCCGTCTGCTTCTTCTACCTGCTGGCCCAGATGGCCGGTGCCGGCAGCCTCATCTCACTGCTCCTGGGCATCAGCGACTGGGGCGGACAAGCCCTGGTGATCATCGTCGTCGGCGCCCTGATGATCATGTACGTCCTGATCGGCGGCATGAAGGGCACCACCTGGGTGCAGATCATCAAGGCCATGCTCCTGATCGCCGGAGCCGCCGTCATGACCTTCTGGGTCCTCGCGATCTACGGCTTCAACCTCTCCGACCTGCTGGGCGGCGCGGTGGAAACCTCGGGCAACCCGAACCTGCTCAACCCGGGACTGCAGTATGGCAAGACCGAGACCTCCAAGGTCGACTTCCTGTCCCTCGGCCTGGCTCTGGTGCTCGGCACCGCAGCCCTGCCACACGTGCTCATGCGCTTCTACACGGTTCCGACCGCAAAGGAAGCCCGCAAGTCGGTGGTGTGGTCCATCTGGCTCATCGGCATCTTCTACCTGTTCACCCTGGTCCTGGGCTACGGCGCAGCTGCGCTGGTGGGCGCCGACACCATCAAGGCAGCCCCCGGCGGCGTCAACTCGGCCGCGCCGCTGCTCGCCTTCCACCTCGGCGGTCCGCTGCTCCTGGGCTTCATCTCGGCGGTGGCCTTCGCGACCATCCTGGCCGTCGTCGCCGGCCTCACCATCACCGCGGCAGCATCCTTCGCACACGACATCTACGCCAGCGTGATCGCCAAGGGGAAGGCAGACGCCGCCACCGAGGTCAAGGTTGCCCGCCGCACCGTGGTGGTGATCGGCCTGCTGGCCATCGCCGGCGGCATCTTCGCCAACGGACAGAATGTCGCGTTCCTCGTGGCGCTCGCCTTCGCCGTGGCTGCCTCCGCCAACCTTCCGACCATCCTCTATTCACTGTTCTGGCGCCGGTTCACCACCCAGGGAGCCCTGTGGAGCATGTACGGCGGATTGTCCGCGGCCATCATCCTGATTGCGCTCTCTCCGGTGGTTTCCGGGGCCAAGACGTCGATGATTCCCGGCGCCAACTTCGCGATCTTCCCGCTGAGCAACCCCGGCATCGTCTCCATCCCGCTCGCGTTCTTCCTGGGCTGGCTGGGCACCGTGCTGGACAAGCGGAAGGAAGACGCCACGAAGCAGGCCGAAATGGAGGTCCGTTCCCTGACGGGTGTGGGCGCCGAAAAGGCTACCAACCACTAGAAAGGCCGCACCACCAGAGAGGCTCCCGTGCAGCAGCACGGGAGCCTCTCCCGTGGAAGGGCGTCCGATGCGAAGGTGTTTTCCTGGATCAGCGCTGAGGCCTCAGCCGAATGTTCACCATCTTCAGCTCGTCGTGGCCCTCGAAGCGGTAGGCCAGCTCCACACTCTTCGTGTCACAGTCGATCGTTCCGGCGACGTCGGCGGCGTTGGCGCCGTTGTTGGAGCTGACGTTGAGGGTTGAAAAGTTTGGTTTACAGCTGCCGTCAAGCTCCAGGCTCTGCACCCCCGCGGCGAACTCCTCCGGGGAAATCTTCCGCATGAGGGCCGGATCCAGGTACTTCTCGTAGGCGGTGCTGACCTCGCCCGCGATCAGCAGCCTGGTGAAATCGTCCGCGATGCCCCGGGCCTGGTTGGTGGCTCCGCCCAGCACGTTGAGGAGGACAACGACGCCGGCACTCACCAGCAGGAGCACACCGCCGACGATCCCGAGGACAATCCACAGGGCCTTGCGGCTCCTTTTCGGGGGCGGCTGGGCGCCGCCGCCGTAGTAGGGCGGCGGCTGACCCGGGCCTCCGTAGTACGGAGGCGCGCCGTTGGCCGGTGGCGGGTAGTTGGGTGCCGCGCCGTTGGCGGGTGGCGGGTAGTTGGGTGCCGCGCCGTCGGCGGGTGGCGGGTAGTTGGGTGCCGCGGCGTCGGCGGGTGGCGGGTAGTTGGGTGCCGCGGCGTCGGCGGGTGGCCCGGGCGTGGGCGCGTAGTACGGAACGGGCGGCTGGCCGGGCGCCGGGTGGCCGGCTGCAGGCTCATGCCCGGGCTGCGGCGGCACCGGGCGGTGTGGTTCCTCGGGACTGCTCACGGTTCAAGCCTTTCCGGCAGTCCAGACAAGCCACTGCCTGTTGCACTGGGCCGCGTGCGCGGACCCAAGGACTCAGGGGGACCCAACGGACACAGCCTAGCGCCGCGGCCGCCCACGGCACAGATGAAAAGCGGATCAGTTATCCGCGGATCCGCGCTCCAGCAGGGGCTGGATCCGGAACGGGATCAGCTCGCCCATCGCCAGTGCCGTATCGGTCCGGTCCACGCCGTCGCAGGCCAGGATCTTGCCGTTGATCCGGAACAGGTCCTCGGCGTCCAGCGCCACCACCCGCAGGAGCAGATCGGCCGAGCCCGTCAGGCCGTAGCCCTCCAGGATTTCCGGAATCCCGGCGAGCTCGACGGCGAGGGGACCGAGCTTCTGTTGCTGGACGTGGACGGAGATGAAAGCCATCAGCGGGTACCCCAGGGACACCGGATTGATCCGCCGCTCGAAGGAGAGGAACACGTGCTTCTTCTCCAGCTGGGCCATCCTGGCCTGCACCGTATTGCGCGAGAGCCCGAGCTTCTGGGCGAGGGCAACCACGGTCCGCCGGGGGTCCCGCGCCATGGCCGAAAGCAGGCGGGTGTCAGTGCCATCCAAGGTTTGCATAATGCGCAAGATTAGCACGGTTGGCGGATGCCAAACAGTGCATAATGCTCAACTTTTTTGCGGGTGGTTGTACCCGATGAGCATTGTGAGTAGGGTCACAATTATCCGGGGCAACGGCGCCCGGGCGGCTGGCGCGCCGCGGGATCACGAGTCCTGCGCGTTCCGGTCAGACGACGTCAGAAGGTGCGGACAACAGTGTTTACCGACGACGCGGGCAAGGGCGGCATTGCCGCCGGGGGCCCCGGAAACAGTGAAAATTCTATGCGGCGGACGGGCGGCGACCTCGTCCAGCTCATCACCCCGGCGGGCGAGCGCATCAGCCATCCCGAGTTCGATCCCTGGCTCCAGGACGTCAGCGATGAGCAGCTTTGCGCGCTCTATGAGGACATGGTGGTCATCCGCCGGATCGATGCTGAAGCCACCGCCCTCCAGCGGCAGGGCGAACTGGCACTGTGGCCGCCGCTGCTCGGCCAGGAAGCATCCCAGATCGGCTCGGCCCGCGCCCTGCGCGAGGACGACTTTGTCTTCCCGAGCTACCGCGACAACGGCGTCGCCTACTGCCGGGGAGTGAAGCCGGAGGACCTCGTCCGCGCGTGGCGTGGCAACGCGTCCGCCGGCTGGGACCCGTTCACCGTCAACGTTGCCACCCAGCAGATCATCATCGGTGCGCAGAGCCTGCACGCCACGGGCTACGCCATGGGCATCCAGAACGACGGCGCCGATTGCGTCGCCGTGGCCTACTTCGGCGACGGCGCCACGAGCGAAGGCGACGTCAATGAGGCCATGGTCTTTGCCGCGAGCTTCCAGGCGCCGGTCGTCTTCATCTGCCAGAACAACCACTGGGCGATCTCCGAGCCCGTCCGGCTGCAGTCCCACATCCAGCTTGCGGACAGGGCATCCGGCTTCGGCATCCCCAGCATGCGGGTCGATGGAAACGATGTCCTCGCCGTCATGGCAGCCACCCGCATCGCCCTGGACCGCGCCCGGCGCGGGGGCGGCCCCACCTTCATCGAGGCCGTGACCTACCGGATGGGCCCGCACACGACGGCGGATGACCCCACCCGCTACCGGGATGCCAACGAGCTCGAGGACTGGGCCGCCAAGGACCCGATCAGCCGGGTGAAATCGCTGCTGGAGCGCAAGGGGCTGCTGACCGCGGACCTCGAGGCCGCCGTCGCCGCGCAGGCCGACGCCGTGGCCAAGGACCTCCGGGCCGGCACCATCAACATGCCCGAGCCGCAGCCGCTGGATATCTTCAAGCACGTGTACAGCACGCCTCACTCCTGGCTGGACCGCCAGCAGGAGCACTACTCCCGTTACCTGGCTTCCTTCGGCGATCCCGCAGAAGCCGCTTCTGAAGAAGGTGCACGCTGATGACGCAGATGACCTTTGCCCGAGCCATCAATTCGGGCCTGCGCAAGTCCCTCGAAAACGATCCCAAGGTGGTCCTGATGGGGGAGGACATCGGCGCCCTTGGCGGTGTCTTCCGTGTCACGGACGGGCTGCAGAAAGACTTTGGGAAGCACCGCGTCGTGGACACCCCGCTCGCCGAGTCCGGCATCATGGGCACCGCCGTCGGCCTGGCATACCGCGGCTACCGTCCGGTGGTGGAGATCCAGTTCGACGGGTTTATCTACCCGGCGTTCGACCAGATCGTCAGCCAGGTCGCCAAGATGCACTACCGCACCCAGGGCGCGGTCAAGATGCCCATCACCATCCGCGTGCCGTTCGGCGGCGGCATCGGCTCGCCGGAGCACCACTCGGAATCGCCCGAGGCCTACTTCACCCACACCTCGGGGCTGCGCGTGATCAGCGTGTCCAACCCCCAGGACGCCTACACCATGATCCAGCAGGCCATCGCCTCCGATGATCCCGTCCTGTACTTCGAGCCCAAGCGGCGCTACCACGACAAGGGCGAGGTGGACGAGAGCGTCGACCTGAGCACTGCCCTGTCCATGGAAAAGGCCCGCGTGGTCACGGAGGGGACGGACGTCACCCTCGTGGCCTACGGCCCGCTGGTCAAGACCGCCCGCGACGCCGCCCTGGCGGCCGCCGACGAAGGCATCTCGGTCGAGGTCATCGACCTCCGCTCACTGGCACCACTGGACTTCGCCACCCTTGAGGCCTCGGTCCGCAAGACCGGCCGGCTGGTCATCACCCACGAGGCCAGCCAGTCCGGCGGCCTCGGCGCCGAAGTCGCCGCGAGCATCACCGAGCGTTGCTTCTACCACCTCGAGGCCGCTCCCGTCCGCGTGACCGGCTTCGACGTTCCCTACCCCTACTCCAAGCTGGAAATGCACCACCTGCCGGGCCTTGACAGGATTCTCGACGGCGTCGACCGTGCCCTCGGCCGCCCCAACTCCCTCAGCGGGCTGGAAGGATGAGCGCCACCATGATCAAGGAATTCAGGCTCCCGGACCTCGGCGAAGGACTGACGGAATCGGAAATCGTGGCCTGGAAGGTCGCGGTGGGGGACACCGTCACCCTCAACCAGATCATCGCCGAGGTGGAGACGGCCAAGGCCGTCGTCGAGCTGCCCTCGCCGTTCGCCGGCGTTGTTGCGGCCCTGCACGAACAGCCCGGCACCGTCGTGGAGGTCGGGAAGCCGATCGTCTCCTTCGAAATTGAGGGTGACGACGGTGCCGACGGCTCAGGCGGCGGCGCTGAGGCCGGCGGCAAACGTGAGCCGAACCTCGTGGGCTACGGCGCCGTCCTCGAAGCCTCCGGCCGGCCCGCCCGCCGGGCCCGCACGTTCGCTGCCCCGGCAGCTTCTCCAGCCGCGGCCGAGCCGGTGGCACCGGTCCGCGTAGTCGAGCCGGTCGCACCTTTCCGCGCACCAGAGCCGGTCGAAACCAAGCCGGCCGCTTCCGCACCGGGGGAGCGCCCGCGGTCCACGCCGCCGGTGCGCAAGCTGGCCAAGGATCTCGGCGTCGACCTCGAGGCCGTGACCGGTTCGGGGGAGCACGGGCTCATCACCCGCGACGATGTGCTGAACTTCGTCGGCGGCGGGGACCTGCCCTCGGCGGTGCAGGGACTTGGGGCCGAGGAAGCCGCCGGCGCGACAGCGCAGGCCGCAGGGCTTGTCCAGGCCCGGGGCGAGCGGGAGACCCGCACGCCCATCAAGGGGGTGCGGAAGTTCACGGCCGCCGCCATGGTGGCCAGTGCCTTCACCGCACCGCACGTCACCGAGTTCCTGACCGTCGACGTTACGCCCACCATGGAGCTGCTGGCACGGCTCAAGGCCAGCCGCGCGTTCGCCGGGTACAAGCTCACCCCGCTGACGCTCGTGTCCAAGGCGGTGCTGATTGCGCTGCGCAACCACCCGACGCTCAACGCCCGGTGGGACGAGGCCAACCAGGAGATCGTCCAGTTCAACTACGTGAACCTGGGCATCGCGGCCGCGACCCCGCGGGGGCTGACGGTTCCGAACATCAAGGACGCGGACCGGATGTCCCTCATGGATCTCTCCACCGCCCTGACGGAACTGACGGACACGGCCCGGGCCGGGAAGACGAGCCCCGAGGCGCTCTCCGGCGGCACGATCTCCATCACGAACATCGGCGTCTTCGGCATCGACGCCGGCACGCCCATCCTGAACCCGGGCGAGGCAGCCATCCTGGCCCTCGGCGCGGTGAAGAAGATGCCGTGGGAGTACCAGGACGAGGTCGCCCTGCGCCAGGTCATGACCCTCAGCCTCTCCTTCGACCACCGGCTGGTCGACGGCGAACAGGGCTCGCGGTTCCTCCAGGATCTCGGGGCCATGCTGGCCGATCCGGGCATGGTCCTCGCGATGGTCTAGGCCCCCTCTAGACAGCTGCCGGCTGCTCCGTCCGAAAGGAAGGGGCAGCCGGCAGTTTTTTGTGGGCGGGTGCTTCCGTCCGGGGGCACTTTGGGGATAATTTTCGACGGCGGCGGCCCAGTTGGCGGCGTGTCCGTGCCAAAGTCCCCCCGGGGCGCAGGCTGGATGGAGCGTGGTGGGCGGGTTCCGCGGCCCCGGAAGGGGTGCAGTCCGGCGGGGCGTCAGTCTTCCGGCAGCGTCGCCGGTGCCAGGAGCGCGGCCAGCGCCATGCTTTCCAGCAGCGGCCTGGCGCGTCGGACGCCGATCCGGCGCCCGTGGCTGCGCACGGAGTGCGGGGTCGAGTTGATCAGGCCGAAGGTGGCGTGCGCGCGCATCCGCAGTTCGGCGGCCTCCGTGCCCTCGTGCAGTCCGGCCAGCACGTCCACCCAGAGTTCAACGTAGTTGCGCTGGAGCGTGCGGACCTCGGCCTGGTCCTCGCCGGCCAGGTTGCTGAAGTCCTGGTCCTGGACCCGGATGACGTCCGGGTTGCTGAGGGCAAAATCGACGTGGAAGGCCACCAGCCCGCCCAGCGCCGCCAGGTCGCCGTCGGAATCGGCCACCACCTTGCGTCCGCCGTCGAGCAAGTCCTGGCTGACACTGAGCAGCAGGGCGCCGAGGACGGCCTGTTTGCCGGCGAAATGACGGTAGACGGCCGGCCCGCTGACGCCGGCAGCGGCGCCGAGATCCTCCAGGGAAACGCGGTTAAAGCCCTCCAAGGCAAAGAGCGCGGCGGCGGCGGACAGGAGGGCCTGCCGCCTGTTGGCCTTGGCCTGGCTGCGCTGGGTCGAGGCTGCGTGCGTTGAGGCTGCCTGGGCTGACGGAAGCTGGGCAGTCTGGCTGGGCTCGGTCACCGGAGCATCCCCTCGTTGCAAATGATCCCTGTGTTGGACATCACAGTTAATAGAGACTAACCTAAATCTCAGTTATGCGGTACTAACCGAAATAGCCGGGGCGGCCTGAGCTGCCGGTCCGGCGCGCAGGTCCGCGCAGGTCAGGGAACGGAAGCAGTCAATGGAGACAATCGCCAGCCGGGTGGATGCGACGAGCACCGCCTACGCCGCGAACCGGGAAGCCCAACTGGGGCTGGCCGGAGAGCTGAGGGATCGGCTCGCCACCGCCGCACTGGGCGGGCCGGCAAAGTCCCGGGAACGCCACGTGGCGCGCGGCAAGCTTCTTCCGCGCGAGCGCATTGACCAGCTGCTCGATGACGGCAGCCCCTTCCTGGAGATCGCCCCGCTGGCGGCGGACGGCATGTACGACGGCGACTCGCCCGGCGCCGGCGTCATTGCCGGCATCGGGCTGGTGCACGGCCGCCAGGTGCTGGTCATTTCCAACGACGCCACGGTCAAGGGCGGCACCTATTATCCGATGACGGTGAAGAAGCACCTCCGCGCACAGGAAATCGCGCTGGAAAACCGGCTTCCGTGCATCTACCTCGTGGACTCGGGCGGGGCGTTCCTGCCCAAGCAGGACGAGGTCTTCCCGGACAAGGAACATTTCGGCCGGATCTTCTTCAACCAGGCGAGGATGTCCGCGGCGAAGATCCCGCAGATCGCCTCCGTCATGGGCTCCTGCACCGCCGGCGGCGCGTACGTTCCCGCGATGAGCGACGAGACGGTGATTGTCCGCAACCAAGGCACCATCTTCCTGGGCGGCCCGCCGCTGGTGAAGGCCGCGATCGGCGAGATCGTCACGGCGGAGGAACTCGGCGGCGGCGACGTGCACTCGAAAATCTCCGGCGTCACCGACCACCTGGCCGAGAACGACGAGCACGCCCTCCAGATCGTCCGCGACATCGTCTCCACCCTGCCGAAGCCCGCCCCGCCCGTCTGGGACGTGGACACCGTCGTCGAGCCCGTTGCCGACCCGGACGAGCTCTACGGTGCCGTTCCCACGGACGTCAACGCCCAGTACGACGTGCGCGAGGTCATCGCCCGGCTGGTCGACGGCAGCCGGTTCCATGAGTTCAAGAAGAACTACGGCACCACCCTGGTCACGGGCTTCGCCAATCTGCACGGCCACCCGGTGGGCATCGTGGCGAACAACGGCGTGCTGTTCAGCGAGTCCTCCCTCAAGGGCGCGCACTTCATCGAACTCTGCGACCAGCGCGGCATCCCGCTGATCTTCCTGCAGAACCTCTCCGGCTTCATGGTCGGCAAGGACTACGAGCAGGGCGGCATCGCCAAGAACGGCGCCAAGATGGTCACCGCCGTCGCCACCGCCAGGGTTCCCAAGCTCACGGTGGTGATTGGCGGCTCCTTCGGCGCCGGCAACTATTCGATGTGCGGGCGGGCCTACTCGCCGCGCTTCCTGTGGATGTGGCCGGCGTCGCGGATCTCCGTGATGGGCGGCAACCAGGCCTCCAGCGTGCTCGCGACCGTGAAGCGGGACCAGTACGAGGCCCGCGGCGAGGAATGGTCCGCCGCGGACGAGGAAGCGTTCAAGGCCCCCATCAAGGCCCAGTACGAGGACCAGGGCAGCCCCTACTACTCCACCGCCCGGCTCTGGGACGACGGCGTGATCGACCCCGCGGACACCCGCACCGTCCTGGGACTGGCGCTCGACGTCGTCTCCCGCACCCCACTGCCGGAGACCTCCTTCGGCCTGTTCCGGATGTGAGCCAGCAATGACCATTTCTTCGCCCACCACGCCTTCCGTGGCCACCCCGCCAGCCGCCCCCACCACCGGCACCCCGCTGTTCGGCAGCGTGCTCGTCGCCAATCGCGGCGAAATCGCCTGCCGCGTCATCCGGACCCTGCGCGCCCTCGGGATCCGTTCGGTGGCCGTCTATTCCGACGCCGACGCCGGTGCCCGGCACGTGCGGGAGGCGGACGTCGCGGTGCGGATCGGCCCCGCCGCCGCCACCGAGAGCTACCTGAAGATTGACGCCATCCTGCAGGCCTGCCGCGACACCGGCGCCGAAGCCGTGCACCCGGGCTACGGCTTCCTGAGCGAAAACGTCGACTTCGCCCGCGCCCTGGAAGCAGCCGGGATCACGTTCATCGGCCCCGGCGTCGAATCCCTGAACGTCATGGGCGACAAGATCCGCTCCAAGAACCACGTCACCGGCTACGGTGTCCCGGTGGTCCCGGGCATCGCCGAACCCGGCATGACCGACGCCCAGCTGATCGAGGCCGCGGCCGGCGTCGGCTTCCCGCTGCTGATCAAGCCCTCCGCCGGCGGCGGCGGCAAGGGCATGCACATCGTCGAACGCGCCGAGGACCTTGAAGCCACGCTGGCCACCGCCCGCCGGGTCGCGGCGAGCGCCTTCGGCGACGACACCTTGTTCCTGGAACGGCTCGTGCTCACCCCGCGGCACATCGAGGTCCAGGTGCTGGCGGACAACCACGGCAACGTCATCCATCTGGGGGAGCGCGAGTGCTCGCTGCAGCGCCGCCACCAGAAGGTCATCGAGGAAGCCCCGTCCCCGCTGCTGGAGTCCCTCCCCGACGGGGCGGCTATCCGGGCCCGGATCGGCGAGGCTGCCTGCAACGCCGCGCGCAGCGTGAAGTACAGCGGCGGCGGCACCGTGGAATTCCTGGTTTCGGACGCCGCCCCGGACGAGTTCTTCTTCATGGAGATGAACACCCGCCTGCAGGTAGAGCACCCGGTCACCGAGATGGTCACCGGCGTGGACCTCGTCGAATGGCAGGTCCGCATCGCCGCCGGCGAGGAACTCACGGTGACCCAGGCCGACGTCGTGCTCACCGGCCACTCGGTGGAGGCACGCGTCTACGCCGAGGTGCCGGAGAAGAACTTCCTGCCCTCAGGCGGTGAAGTGCTGCTACTGGACGAATTGCCCGGCCCGGCCCAGCGCCCGAGCGCTCCGGCGCGCAACGAAGTCGAAACGGCCCGCGGCCGCGTCCGGGTGGACTCCGCCCTCGTCCACGGACTCGAGATCTCCTCCAGCTACGATCCGATGATTTCCAAGGTCATCGCCTGGGGCGAGGACCGGGCGGCGGCTTTGGATACCCTGGACGAGGCGCTCGCCGGGTACACAGTGCTGGGCGTCGACACCAATGTTGAGTATCTCAGGTTGCTGGTCAACGACGCCGACGTCCGCGCCGGCCGGCTCGACACCGGCCTGATCGAACGCAAGATGCCGGACTTCAGCTTCCGGCGGGTGGGCGACAGCGAACTTGTGGTCGCCGCACTGTACGCCTTGGCCTTGACGGAGGAAGCCAAGCAGGAGGAGCGTGAAGGCAGCCCGTGGCAGCGCCGCGACGGCTGGCGGATCGGTGCGCCGGCGCCGCGCCGGATCAGCCTGGGAACTCCCGATGGCGGTGTCGCCACAGTGGAGGTGAGGGGCCCGGCCGCGGGGGAGCAGGTCACTGTAAGCGTTAACGGAGGGCCGCAGCTCACCGCCTTCCTGGAGTACACCGCGCGGGATCGCCCGGTGCTCACCCTCGATGGCGGGGCCAGCAGCTATGCACTTGCCCCCGTTCGCACCGGTCCTGCCGCCCAGAGATGGATGGCTCCCGATCCCCGCGCCCTATCGGCACTCTTCCTCGGCAACGAGGGCTGGTCGTGCCGCCTCGAGGTGCTCACCCGCGAGGCGCGGCTGGCCAGGGTGCTGGCCGCGATCGAACGCGAGGAAGGCGCGGCTGACCCGGCCGTGCGCTCGCCGATGCCCGGCACCGTGGTATCCGTGTCCGTCGGCAACGGCGACACCGTGGAGGCCGGCCAGGTCCTGCTCTCCGTGGAGGCGATGAAGATGGAGCACCAGCTCGTGGCGCCCCTGGACGGAACCGTCCACATCAGCGTCGGCTCCGGCGACCTCGTCAAGGCAGACCAGGTGCTGGCGACGATCCACCCCGCCGTCCCGACTGAACCCTCGAAGGCGGAGGACACGATCGAGGAAGCCGTCATCGCGATGGGTGCGGCCGAATGACTGCACCGTACTGATCCACCGCGGGCTGGCCAGTCCCAGCCCAGCCAACACCCATTTTCAACAGACCACAGATGCACCTCAGACAAAGGAGTCACCCCATGCCAGATTTTGAACTCAGCGAGGACTACCAGATCCTTAGCGACACCGTCCGCGAATTCGCCGACGAGGTGGTGGCCCCGGTCTCCGCCAAGCACGACGAAGAGCACAGCTTCCCCTACGAAGTGGTCTCCCAGATGGCGGACATGGGCCTCTTCGGCCTGCCGTTCCCGGAAGAGTTCGGCGGCATGGGCGGGGACTACTTCGCCCTGGCCCTGGCCCTGGAGCAGCTCGGCCGGGTGGACCAGTCCGTCGCCATCACCCTCGAGGCCGGCGTCTCGCTCGGCGCGATGCCGATCCACCGCTTCGGCAACGAGGCGCAGAAACAGGGGTGGCTGCCGCTGCTGGCCTCCGGCAAGGCGCTCGCCGGCTTCGGCCTGACCGAGCCGGAAGCCGGCTCCGATGCCGGCGGCACCAAGACCACAGCCAAGCTGGGCGGCGGAGAGTGGGTCATCAACGGCAACAAGGAGTTCATCACCAACTCCGGCACGGACATCACCAGGCTCGTCACCGTCACCGCCGTCACCGGCCAGGAGGAGCGTGCGGACGGCAGCACCAAGAAGGAAATCTCCACCATCCTGGTGCCCACCAACACCCCGGGCTTCACAGCGGAAAAGGCCTACAACAAGGTTGGCTGGAACGCCTCCGACACCCACCCGCTGACCCTCGACAACGTCCACGTCCCCGAGGAGAACCTGCTCGGCACCCGGGGCCGCGGTTACGCGAACTTCCTCTCCATCCTCGATGAAGGCCGGATCGCGATCGCGGCACTCGCCGTCGGAGCCGCCCAGGGCTGTGTGGACCAGTCGGTGAAATACGCCAAGGAACGCAGCGCGTTCGGGCAGAACATCGGCAAGTACCAGGCCATCGCCTTCAAGATCGCCCGGATGGAAGCCCGCGCCCACACGGCCCGCCTGGCCTACTACGACGCGGCCGCCCGGATGCTTGCCGGCAAGCCGTTCAAGACGCAGGCGGCCATCGCTAAGATGGTCGCAGGCGAGGCAGCCATGGACAACGCGCGGGACGCCACCCAGGTGTTCGGCGGCTATGGCTTCATCAACGAATTCACCGTGGCACGCCACTACCGCGACTCCAAGATCCTTGAAGTCGGCGAGGGCACCACGGAGGTCCAGCTGATGCTGATCGCCCGCGAACTGGGACTGTAGCCGGCCGGAAGGATCACCGATGATCAACAAAGTTGTTGCCAGCGCCGCCGAGGCCGTCGCGGACATCCACGACGGCGCCTCCCTCGCCGTCGGCGGGTTCGGGCTGTGCGGCATCCCCGTGACGCTGATCGAGGCCCTGCATGAGCGAGGTGCCACGGACCTGGAAACCGTCAGCAACAACTGCGGCGTCGACGACTGGGGCCTCGGGATCCTGCTCAAGGACGGCCGGATCCGGCGCACCATCAGCTCCTACGTAGGCGAGAACAAGGAGTTCGCCCGGCAGTACCTTTCCGGCGAGCTGGAGGTGGTGCTCACCCCGCAGGGCACGCTGGCGGAAAAGCTGCGCGCCGGCGGCGCGGGCATCCCCGCGTTCTATACCCCGGCCGGCGTCGGGACCCAGGTCTCCGACGGCGGCCTGCCGCAGAAGTACGACGCCGAGGGCAACGTCGCGATTGCCTCCGCCGCCAAGGAAGTCCGCAGCTTCCACGGCGCCGACTACGTGCTGGAAGAATCGCTGACGCCCGACTTCGGCCTGGTGCACGCCTGGAAGGGTGACCGCCACGGCAACCTCGTCTTCCACGCCACGGCCATGAATTTCAACCCGCTGTGCGCCATGGCCGGGAAGATCACCATCGCCGAGGTCGAGGAACTCGTGCAGCCGGGGGAGCTGGACCCGGAGCACGTCCACGTCCCGGGGATCTTCGTCCAGCGCGTGGTCCTGGCCCCGCAGGGCGAGAAACGCATTGAGAAGCGGACGGTTGCGGTGGCCACCGGCGCCTCCGGCACACCAATTCTGTCGCCGGAGCAGGCAGGAGCATAGCCGTGGAAACGAACAAAGCCCCCGAGGCCCCACCCCGTCCCGAGGCCGTGCGCCACGAATACCGCCGCTCCGCCGTCGTACACGCCGCCGGCATTGACGGCAAGGGCTGGACCCGCAATGAACTCGCGGCCCGGGTGGCGCAGGAACTGCACAACGGCCAGTACGTCAATCTCGGCATCGGCATGCCGACGCTGATACCGAACTACATTCCGGCCGGCGTCGAGGTGGTGCTGCATTCGGAAAACGGCATCCTGGGCGTCGGGCCGTACCCGGCCGAGGATGAGGTCGATCCGGACCTGATCAATGCCGGCAAGGAAACCGTCACGGTCAACAAGGGTGCGGCGTTCTTCGATTCCGCCGTCTCCTTCGGCATGATCCGGGGCGGCCACGTCGATGTGGCCGTGCTAGGCGCCATGGAGGTCGCCGCCAACGGCGACCTCGCCAACTGGATGATCCCGGGCAAGATGGTCAAGGGCATGGGCGGCGCGATGGACCTGGTGTTCGGGGCCAAGAAGGTGATCGTGATGATGGATCACGTGGACCGCAACGGCAAACCGAAAATCGTGGAAACCTGCACGCTGCCGTTGACCGGCAAGGGCTGCGTGGACCGGATCATCACCGACCTCGCCGTGATCGACGTCGTGACCGAGGGCGGGAAGTCCCGGCTGGTGCTGCGGGAGCTGGCGCCGAACGTGTCCGTGGAGGACGTGGTGGCCGCCACCGGAGCCGAACTCTTTGAGGAAGACCAGGAACTGACCGTATGAGCGACGCAGACACGACTTCACCGGGCACAGGCGCACACCCGGGTACCGGCACCCCCCGGGTGATCGAGCAGCGCGGCCTCTATTTCGATGAGCTTCAGGAGGGCGTGGTCTACGCCCACCGGCCGGGCCGGACGGTCACGGAGACGGATAACGTCCTGTTCACCACCATGACCATGAACACCCAGGCCCTGCACCTCGACGCGGCCTGGAGCGCAGGGCAGCCCTTCGGCCAGCGGCTGATGAATTCGATGTTCACCCTTGCCACGGTGGTGGGCCAGTCCGTGCCGCAGCTGACCCAGGGCACCATCATCGCCCAGCTGGGCCTGACGGATGTGTCCTTTCCGCGCCCGCTGTACCACGGGGACACCCTGTACACGGAGACGGTGGTGACCGGGAAGAGACTGTCCGCGTCCCGCCCCGGCCAGGGCATCGTGACCATGCAGCACACCGGACGGAACCAGCGCGGGGACGTAGTGGCGCTCGCCGTCCGCAGCTGCCTGATGTGGACACGCGAGGCCCACGCCGCTGCCGAGCTGGAAGCGGCGCAAAAGGGGAGAATAGAGACATGAGTTTCCTGATGGGCCCTGCCCTGCTGTTCTGCCCCGCCGACCGCCCCGAGCGGTACCAGAAAGCCGCCGAACGCTCCGACACCGTGATCGTGGACCTCGAGGACGCCGTCGCCCCCGCCGACAAGCAGCGGGCCCGGGGCGCCATCCTCGCCCAACTCGGCGCCACCGGCGACGTCCCGGAACTGGATCCGTCCCGCACGATCGTCCGGGTCAACCCGGCGGGCACGGACGAGTTCGAGAAGGACCTGCACTGCCTCAAGCACACGCCCTACCGGCACATCATGCTGGCCAAGGCGGAGAGCGCGGCCCAGCTGAGGGTACTCGAGGGCTACAGCGTGATTGCCCTCTGCGAGACGGCCGCCGGCGTGCTCAACGCCGCCGCCATCGCCGCCGAGCCCAATGTGGTGGCCCTGATGTGGGGTGCGGAGGACCTGCTGGCGTCGCTCGGCGGAACCTCCAGCCGATCGGAGGACGGCAGCTACCGGGCCGTCGCGCTGCACGCCCGTTCCAGTGTCCTGCTGGCCGCCGGCGCCTTCGGCAAGGACGCGATCGACGCCGTGTACGTCAACATCCCGGATCTGGCCGGGCTGGCCCTCGAATCCCGTGACGCCGTGGCATCCGGATTCTCGTCCAAGGCCTGCATCCACCCGGACCAGGTGGCCGTGGTCCGCGAAGCCTACGCGCCCACCGAGGCCGACGTCTCAGCGGCCGCCGAGCTGCTCGACGCCGCCTCTGCCGCAGGCTCGGGCGTCTTCCAGTTCAAGGGCAAGATGATCGACGGGCCCATCCTCAAGCACGCCGCGTCCACACTGCGCCGCGCGGGCCGCGTCGGGTCCTGACCGCCGGGTCCTGGACGCCGTCACGTGCCCGCCGGGTCCTGGACGCCGTCACGTGCCCATCGGGTCCTGGACGGTCACGTGCCCATCGGGTCCTGGACGCGGTCACGTGCCCATCGGGTCCTGGACGCAGTCACGTGCCCACCAACGTGTGCCCGGGTGAAGCTCTGCCGTGTGAAACTCGTCGATTCGCCACAGATGGCCGGAATGGCTGGTCCTATTGCGGCCATCTGCGTCGAATGGGTGCCCTGTGGCTCTGAATCCTCGACCAGTCTCCGAGGCCCGTGCCCCGCATTTGTGCCACGTGTCTCTGGGTGGCTGCCGGCGTCCCGGGGCTGGCCGGGCATCTTCGCGGGTGCCGAGGTGGGACCCTGCCGGGCTGGGCTTCGTTGATTCGCCACAGATGGCCGGATTGGCTGGTCCTATTGCGGCCATCTGCGTCGAATGGGTGCCCTGTGGCTCTGAATCCTCGACCAGTCTCCGAGGCCCTGTCCCCGCATTGGTGCCATGTGTCCCGGGCTGCCCCATGAACTGGACATGCTCAGTGCTGCCTTCATGAGCTGGACATGCTCCGTGCGGCCTTCATGAACTGGGCATGCTCAGTGCTGCCTTGAAGAACTGGGCATGCTCAGTGCTGCCTTGAAGAACTGGACATGCTCAGTGCGGCCTTGAAGAACTGGACATGCTCAGTGCGGCCTTCAAGAACCAGACATGTTCAGCGGCGCCAGAGGTAGCGGTTCTCGGGCCGGCCCGCCGCTCCGTAGCGGGGCGTCAGCCGGGCATGGCCGTGAACCACGAGGTACTCGAGGTAGCGGCGGGCACTGACCCGGGACAGGCCCAGCTGCAGCGCCAGGCCGGCCGCGGAGACGTCCTCCGGACTGGCCTTCAGTGCCTCGACCACAGCGTCCAGGGTGGGCCGGGAGAGTCCCTTGGGCAGCCGCAGGACAGCCTGGCCCGGTTCCGGCTGGGCTGACTGTCCCGCCGGGGTGCGCGCCGGAGTTTCCGCCAGCGCGGACCGGCGGGAGGGAGCCACCAGGCGGTCGATGCTTGCCTGGTCCAGCTCTCCGGTGCCGCCGGAGGCCAGTTCCTCCCGCAGCATGACGTACTCGTCCAGCCGTTCGATCAATGCCTGCGAGGAGAAAGGCTTGACCAGGTAGTGCAGCACCCCGCCGGCCATCGCGCCCCGGACGGTGTCAAGTTCCCTGGACGCGGTGATCACGAGGACATCCACCGGCCGCCGGCGCCCGCGCAGCCGTTGCAGGACATCCAGGCCGGACATGTCCGGCAAGTGGATGTCCAGCAATACCAGCTCCGGCCCCAGCTCCGCGGCCAGATCGAGGCCCTGCTGCCCGGTGTGGGCCATGGCCACGACGTCGAATCCGCCGCGTGCCAGCAGGAACCCGTGATGGATCCCGGCCACTGCTACGTCATCGTCGATGATGAGGGTGCGTATGGCGCTCATTGCTTCTGTAGTTCCGCCTCTTTTGTCCTGAGCTCTACCGAGAAGCAGGCTCCACCCAACGCCGATGAGGATACCGCCGCCCGGCCTCCGCGCCGGAGGGCAACCCGCTGGACCAGGGCCAGCCCAAACCCGCGGCTGTTGATTCCCTCGGCCTCCTTGCTGGTCACGCCGGGCTCGAACACTTTAGCGCGTTCAGGAACCGGGACGCCGGGTCCGTCGTCTTCCACCACGATGGTCCGCCCGCCGTCGGCGCTCTCGCCCAGCCGGATGGCAACAGTGCTGTCGTAACCAACAGCGTCCACAGCGTTGTCGATCAGGTTGCCCAGCACCGTGATGACGTCGCCCGAGTCATCGGCCGAGCACAGCGAATCCGGGCTGACGATGATCTCGATGCCGCGCTCGGCGCAGACCGTGGACTTGGCGATCAACAGAGCCTGGACCCCGTGATCGGTGATTCCGGGCGCCAGCGGCCGGTTCGCGAAGACGGCGTCGTTGTGGCTGCGGCCCAGGTATTCGATGGCCTTGTCCTGCTTTCCGAGCTCCAGCAGCCCGGAAATGACGTGCAGTTTGTTGGCGAATTCGTGCGCCTGGGCACGGAGTGCCTGCGTCACGTCCACGGCGCCGTCGCGGTCACGCAGGACGGTGTGCAGTTCCGTGCGGTCACGCAGGATCAGCACCTTGCCGACCTCGCGGCCGTCGACGGTGGCCGCATTGACCTTGCCCAGCAGGATCCGCTCACCCGAGAGCACCAGTTCCTCCGTGGCGGACCCGGCCGAGAGCAAGCGGAGGACCGCCGGTTCCAGGCTTGCCGCTGCAGGGGTTCCGGTGATGTCCCCTGCCAGGGCTAGCAGGCGGCGTGCCTCATCATTGACCAGCGCGATCCTGCCGTCGGCGTCCACCGCCACCAGTCCTTCACCCAGGCCGTGGAGCATGGCGTCGCGCGTCTCCAGCAGGGCAGCAATGTCCTCCGGCTCGAGTTTGTAGATCCGCCGCCACACCAGTTTCGAGACATACATCGCGCCCAGCGAACTCAGCAGCGCCGCCCCGAGCAGCCAGCCGAACAGCTGCGGCATGTCCTCATGGAGGTCGGCGGCCAGGGTGCTCTCCAGCACCCCGACGGATGCGGAGCCGATCACCGCGCCGGCCGCATCGAAGATGGGAACCTTCACCCGCCAGGACTCACCGAGCGTGCCCGTCTGGGTACCCACGTAGATCTCCCCGGACAGGGGCACGGAAGGATCGGTGGAGACCGGCCGGCCGATTTCCGCCGGATTGGGGTGCGACTGCCGGACCCCGTGCCGGTCTGTCACCACCACATAGGTGACATTGGATGCCTGCCGGATGACTTCCGCGATCGGCTGGATGGTCTGGGCCGGCGACGGCGTTCCGAACGCGTTGATGACCGAGGGCAGCTGGGCAACACTTTCGGCCACGCCGATCAGCCGGCCCTTGTAGGCGTCCCGGAGCTGTTGTTCCTGCATCCGGATGGTCACGGCCCCCACCGCCGTGAGGACGGCCAGCACGATGCCCAGCTGCAACGCGACCAGCTGGTACCGAAGGGGAATCCTGTGAAACATGTCACAAGTTTCCCATTGGCAACGCAGTCCGCCCGCCAAAAAGGCGGCCGGGGCCGTGACCAATATGACCACTACTACCTCTAAGGCCAAATGCTGTTGCCCTTCTCCGGGCGCTCCTAGGGTCGGTGACGTGATTCCAATGATGTGCATCACATTCGCTCAAGGAGAAACCATGACTGCCCAGAACTTTTTCACCCGGCCCACCCACACCCGCCGCGCCGCCCTCATTGCCGGCGCCGCCGGAGTCGTCCTGGCCATGTCCGCCTGCGCAGGAAGCGGGACCGGCACGGCTGTCGGCGCGTCCGCGGGCGCCGACCCCATCAAGAAGCTCAGCATCATCGTCCCGGCCAACCCCGGCGGCGGATGGGACCAGACCGGACGCGCCATGCAGCAGGACCTGCAGACGAATAAGCTCGTCTCCTCCGCCCAGGTCACCAACATCGGCGGCGGCGGCGGGACCAATGGCCTCGCCAAGCTCGCCACCGAGAAGGACGTCAACACCCTCATGGTGATGGGCTACGTCATGGTGGGTGCGGTCGAGACCAACGGCGCCAAGACCCGGCTCGAAGACACCACCCCGATCGCGCGGCTGACCGAAGAGCCGCTGGTCCTCGTGGTGCCGGCGTCGTCGAAGTACCAGTCCGTCGCCGACCTCGTCGCGGACATCAAGGCCAACGGCAAGGGCGTGGCCATCACCGGTGGCTCGGCCGGCGGCGCGGACCACATCCTGGCCGGGCAGATCCTGAAATCCCAGGGCGTGGAGGCGGACAAGCTGAACTACATCGGCTACTCCGGCGGCGGCGAGTCCATCGCGGCGCTGCTCGGCAACAAGGTCCAGGCCGGTATCTCCGGCGTGGGCGAGTACGCCGAACAGGTCAAGGCCGGCAAGGTCCGGGCGCTCGCCGTCTCCGGAAAGGCCGAGGCCCCGGCCCTTCCCGGGATCAAGCCGCTCAAGGACCAGGGGATCGATGTCGTGCTGACCAACTGGCGCGGCGTGGTGGCTCCCGGGTCCATCGACGACGCCCAGCGCGCGAAGCTGACCGACGTCGTCACCAAGCTGCACGCGTCCGAGGCCTGGAAGTCCACCCTGACCAAGAACAACTGGGACGACGCGTTCCTGGCCGGTGACGGCTTCAAGACCTTCCTGACCGAGGACATCGCCAAGGTCAAGACCACCCTGACCCAGATCGGCCTGGTCAAGTAGCAGTGTCGTCCCTCGCATCACAGTCGTCTTCCGCCGCGGCGCCCGCCAAACGGCCGACCGGGGAGATCCTGTTCGCCCTGGTGTTCGTCAGCGTGGGCGTCGCGGGCCTGGCGACGGCGGGATCCATTCCGATTCCGCCGTCGGAGACCGGCATCGGCCCGCGCGCCTTTCCCTACATCGTGTGCGGCCTGCTGGTGCTGTGCGGCGCCGGCGTGGTCCTGCAGGTCCTCCGCGGCAAGGTCGGGCAGGCCGAGGACAGCGAAGACCTGGACGTGACCGCCAAGACCGACTGGGTGGCGCTGGCCAAACTGGTGGGCTTCGTGGTGCTGCACATCTTCCTGATCGAGCCGGCCGGCTGGCCGGTGGCCGCCGCCGTGCTCTTCAGCGGTGCCGCCTGGTCCCTGGACGCCAAACCCCTCTGGAAGGCGATCACCGTGTCCGTGATCCTGGCGCTGGTGCTGCAGTACGTCTTCGGTGGCCTGCTGGGCGTGTCCCTGCCGCCGGGGCCGCTGCTCGAGGGGGTGCCGTTCTTCCATGGATAGCTTCATGCTCCTGCTCGAAGGATTCAGCACCGCGCTGCAGCCCGTCTACCTGCTCTACGCGCTGGGCGGGGTCTTCGTCGGCACCGCCGTCGGAGTGCTGCCCGGCATTGGCCCCGCCATGACCGTGGCTCTGCTCATGCCTATCACCTATGCCCTGGACCCCGCGGCCGCGTTGATCGTGTTCGCCGGGATCTACTACGGCGGCATGTACGGCGGTTCCACCACCTCCATCCTGCTGAACACGCCGGGTGAGTCCTCCTCGATCGTCACGGCGCTCGAGGGAAACAAGATGGCCAAGGCCGGCAGGGGAGCGGCAGCCCTGGCGACGGCGGCGATCGGATCCTTCATCGCGGGCACTATCGCCACGGTCCTGTTGACCTTCCTGGCGCCCGTCGTGGCCGACTTCGCCGTCGGCCTCGGCCCCGTGGACTATGTGGCCCTCATGGTGGTGGCCTTCCTGACCGTCGGTGCGCTGCTGGGCGCCTCCGTCCTGCGCGGCCTGGCATCCCTGGCCCTCGGGCTGTTCATCGGCCTGATCGGCATCGATGACAGCACGGCGCAGCAGCGTTTCACGTTCGACAACCCCACCCTGGTGGACGGCGTCGACATGGTCCTCGTTGCCGTAGGCCTCTTTGCCCTCGGCGAGGCGCTTTATGTCGCTTCCAAGCTGCGGCACGGCCCCGTGGAGCTCATCCCGGTCAGCAAGGGCAAGAACGCCTGGCTGTCCAAGGAGGACTGGAAGCGGTCCTGGAAGCCGTGGCTGCGCGGAACTTTCATCGGGTTCCCGATCGGCACCGTCCCGGCAGGCGGCGCGGACGTCTCCACGTTCCTGTCCTACGCGGCCGAGCGGAAGCTGGCCAAGGGCGCCAACAAGGCCCAGTTCGGCAAGGGCGCGATCGAAGGCGTCGCCGGACCGGAAGCGGCCAACAACGCCGCGGCCGCCGGTGTCCTGGTGCCGTTGCTGACCCTCGGAATCCCGACGACGGCGACGGCGGCCATGATGCTCACGGCGTTCCAGCGCTACCAGATCCAGCCCGGCCCGCTCCTGTTTGAAAACCAGGGGGCGCTTGTCTGGACCCTGATCGCGTCGCTGTATGTCGGCAACCTCATGCTGCTGGTGCTGAACCTGCCGCTGGTGGGCCTGTGGGTGAAGATCCTGCAGATCCCGCGGCCCTACCTCTACGCGGGCATCCTGGTCTTCGCCGCCCTGGGCGCCTTCTCGGTGAACTTCTCCCCGAGCGACGTCGGCATCCTGCTGGTGGTGGGCATCCTGGGCTACTTCATGCGCCGCTACGGCTACCCTGTGGCGCCCATGGTGGTGGCGATGATCCTGGGACCGATGTTCGAGGTGCAGTTGCGGCGTTCGCTGCAGCTCTCGCAGAACGACCCCATGGCCCTGTTCTCCTCGCCGTTCGCCCTGGTGGTGTACGTCTCCATGGCGCTGATCTTCGTTGCCTCGTGGTGGCTGCGCCGCCGCCAGGCAACGTTGGAGGCTACGCCGGCGAAGGAAGAGGTGTCCGTCTAGGCGCGGGCGTTCCACTGAATTGCCGCAAATGGCCGGAATGACGACCCTCATTCCGGCCATTCGCGGCAAACGGGCCCAGGAGAACGCACCGCGGTCACTGGGTTGCCCGGGACAGTCCTCAGCCCTCCGACGTCGGGCGCGCAGCCGGAAGCCGCGACGGCGGGATGACGACATACAGCGGGGTCCGGATCCAGCGCTGGCCCGTCGCGCGGAACTCGGCCCGGGTGGAGAAACGGTAGAGGTAGCTGCTGGCACGCACCCAGTGCGGCCGTCCGCCGTCGAACGGGTCATGGCGCAGCAGCCGCAGCGTGGGCCGGTCCGCCGCCAGCAGTTTGGCCAGGAACGCGTAGAACCACTCCTCATGCACGGTACGCAGCGGCAGGAACCACATCAGCCAGTCCAGCCGCAGGTGGTATGGGGCGAACTGGCGCGGGATGCGCCGGACGTCGCCGGGCTTGCCCCTGAACCCGTACTCCCGCCAGTCCGCGTCGTCGCCGGGATCCGAGTCGAGCGTCCCCTCCACCACGATCTCGATCCGCCGCTTCGTGACGGTGCCGAACGCGCCGTAGGTGTTCACCAGCTGCCAGCGGTTGAAGGACGCGTTCATCAACTGGTGGTGGGAGAAGAGGTTCTCGATGGGCCGGTAGCTGAGCACCACCAGCAGCACGGTGGCAACCAGGACCACCACGAGCCACGCAACCGGCGCCTGGCTGCCCGCCCCGGCCCCTTCTGCTCCGGTTCCTGCGGACGCGGCTGCGGCATGCCAGTCCAGCGGGATCGCCGGGATCACGGCGTGCGCCACGGGATCGCTGACCGCAGCGAAGGCCAGGATGATCGCCAGCCAGTTCAGCCAGGCGAAGTTTCCGCTCGCCACCAGCCACAGCTGGGTGAAAATGATGATCCCGGCGGCGGCGCTGGCCAAGGGCTGCGGGGCGAAGAGGAAGAAGGGCACCACCAGCTGGGCGAAGTGGTTGCCCAGGACCTCCAGCCGGTGCCAGGCCTTGGGGAGCAGGTGCGCTTGCCGGCTCAGCGGCCCCGGCATCGGCTGGGTCTCGTGGTGGTAATACAGGGCCGTCAGGTCCCGCCATTCCGGGCCGCCCCGGATCTTGATCAGGCCGGCGCCGAACTCCAGCCGGAACACCAGCCAGACCAGCAGGATCAGGATGGTCCGCGGCGGGGGAGTCTGGTCGGAGCCGAGGAAGGCCACCGTGAACCCTGCCTCGAGCAGCAGCATCTCCCAACCGAAGCCGTAGAACGTCTGCCCCACGTTCACGATCGACATGTACAGCAGCCACAGGGCCAGGAACGCGATGAGCGGAACCCAGGGCGGCCCGAGCTGCGGCAGCCCGGCGACCAGCGTGGCGGCAATGGCCATGCCGCTCCAGCACGCTGTCCGCAACAGCCGGTCCGAGTATCGCCAGCGGAACAGGCTCGGCCGGCCCAAACGGTTGAAGCCCTCGAAGTACTCCGGCACCGGCAACAGGCCGCGCTCGCCGAGGAGGGCCGGGAACTGGTTGAGCGAGGAGAGGAAGGCCACGAAATACAGGGTGGCGGTGCTGCGCTGCAGCACCTGCCGGGCGAACTCGTACTCCGGCGCGTCGAACCACGCGGTCCACTCCACGTTTTCCACGTTACGCCTCCGCCCTGCTGCGTCAACGAGTGGCGGCAACCCGCCAGCGCGAGGAAAGCGGCAACCCGAGCACAGAACGCCGTGCGGGATACTTGAATCATGCAGCCGCGCAAAATCGTCCTCCTCGGGTCCACCGGTTCCATCGGCACACAGGCGATCGACGTCGTCGACGGCGCCCCGCACCTTTTTGAGGTCGTCGCGCTCAGCGCCGGCGGCGGCAACCTCGAACTTCTGGCCCGGCAGGCCGTCCACACCCGGGCCTGGGCCGTCGGCGTCGCCTCCGGGGAGGCCGCCGCCCTCCGGGACATGATCGACGACGCCGCCCGCGCGGCTTCAGTGACGGGCTACCGTCCCGAGATCATCACCGGCCCCGACGCCTCCACCCGGATCGCGGAAATCAGTGCCGACGTCGTCCTCAACGGCATCACCGGATCCATCGGACTTGCCCCCACCCTGGCCGCGCTCCGATCCGGTGCCACGCTGGCCCTGGCCAACAAGGAGTCCCTGATCGTCGGCGGTGCCCTGGTCAAGGCCGCGGCCCGCGAAGGGCAGATCGTACCTGTGGATTCGGAGCACTCGGCCATTGCCCAATGCCTGCGCTCCGGCTCAGCCGCGGAAGTGGACCGGCTGATCCTGACGGCATCGGGCGGGCCGTTCCGCGGCAAGTCCCGGGACGAACTGCACGATGTCTCGCCGCAGGACGCCCTCGCCCACCCCACGTGGGACATGGGCCTGATGGTCACCACCAACTCCGCCAGCCTGGTCAACAAGGGCCTGGAGGTGATCGAGGCGCACCTGCTCTTCGACATCCCCCTGGAGAAGATCGACGTCGTGGTCCACCCGCAGTCCGTGGTGCACTCCATGGTCCAGTTCGTCGACGGCTCCACGATCGCCCAGGCCTCGCCGCCGGACATGCGCCTGCCCATTGCCCTCGGCCTCGGCTGGCCGGACCGCGTGCCCGGCTCCGCCAGCGCCTGTGACTGGAGCAAGGCCACCAGTTGGACGTTCGAGCCGCTGGATGCCGTGGCATTCCCCGCCGTCGCCCTCGCCAAGGCTGCCGCCATGCAGGGCAGCACCTTCCCGGCCGTGTTCAACGCCGCGAACGAGGAAGCGGTGATGGCCTTCCACGCCGGGCAGATCCGGTTCACCGACATCGTGGACACCATCGATGCCGTCCTCAGCGAACACACAGGCTCCTCCGGGCTGACGGTGGAGTCAGTGCTGGATGCTGAAAGATGGGCACGCGCCCGCACCCACGAACGTTTAGCCGTCAGAAGCGTCTAGGAAGCAGCAGATCACAGTATGAGCCCCGTCCTCCTCTTTGTCCTCGGTGTCGTCTTCGTGGCGATCGGCATCGCCGCGTCCATTGCCCTGCATGAAGTCGGGCACCTGCTCCCGGCCAAGCTGTTCAAGGTCCGCGTGACCAAGTACATGATCGGTTTCGGACCCACCGTCTGGTCCAAGAGGAGGGGCGAAACCGAGTACGGACTCAAGGCCATCCCGCTGGGCGGCTACGTGTCCATGATCGGGATGTACCCGCCCAACAAGGAAGACGGCACCGTCCGCACCTCCAGCACCGGAATGTTCCAGTCGCTGGCATCCGATGCCCGCTCTCTGGCCCACGAGGAAATCGGCCCGGACGACGAAAACCGGGTCTTCTACCGGCTGCCGGTCTGGAAGAAGATCATCATCATGCTCGGCGGCCCCGCGATGAACCTGCTGATCGGCGTCGTGTTGACCGCGGTGCTGCTGATGGGATTCGGCACCGCCAGCCAAACCACCACCATCGCGGACGTCTCCAAGTGCCAGGTCAAGGCCGGCGAGACCGTGGACCCGGACTCCGCAGACTGCAAGCCCACCCCCGCCGCGGCCGCGGGCCTGTTGCCGAATGACACCATCACCTCCTTCGACGGCAAGGCCGTCACCAGTTGGGACGAACTCACCGGCTGGATCCGCGCCTCGGCGGGCCGGCAGGTCAGCATCACTGTGGAGCGCGGCGGTGCCGCCGTCTCCACCACTGTCACGCCCGTGCTCTCCGCCCGCCCGGTCCTCGGCCCCGACGGCCGGCAGGCCAAGGCCGCTGACGGCAGCCTCCAGTACCAGGACGTCGGCTTCCTGGGCATCGGCGCCCAGACGGCACTCGTGCAGCAGCCGTCGTCGTCCGTTCTGCCTATGGCGGGGGAGAACATCAAGCAGGTTGCCGGCGTCGTGGTGAACCTGCCGGAGCGCGTGGCCGGCGTGGCCAAGGCGGCCTTCAGCGAGGAACCCCGGGATCCCAACGGCCCCATCAGCGTGGTGGGCGTGGGCCGGGTGGCCGGCGAGGTCGCCGCGATGGAGGAGGTCCCGCTGCAGTCCCGCTTCGCCGCCCTGGTGGGTTTGCTGGCCGGACTCAACTTCGCCCTGGCCGTCTTCAACCTCATTCCGCTGCTGCCGCTCGACGGCGGCCACATCGCGGGCGCGCTGTACGAAGGGGCCCGCCGCCAGATCGCCAAGCTGTTCGGCCGCCCGGATCCCGGCGCCTTCGATATCGCCAAGCTGCTCCCGGTGACATATGTGGTGGCGGTGCTGCTGATGGGCATGGGTGCGCTGCTGATCTACGCCGACATCGTCAAGCCGGTCAACCTCTTCGGATAGTGCCGGCCGGCATTCCAGCCAAATCCCGCTGACTATCATTCATAAGCCTATTTCGGCTGATTTTAAATAATCAGTTGAAAATGATTGATTATCCATGATCACCTCCCTAGGCTGGGGTCATGTACGTCATGACAATCGACCAGCGCGGCAGCACGGGCGACATCGACCGGGTCCCCGGCCTCCTGAAGGGGCTCAGCGCACTCTCCACCGCCGGGCGCTTTGAGCGATCGGTCGGCGACGAGGTCCAGGGCGTCGTTGAACGGGCCGACGAGGTGGTGGAGATCGCCCTGCACGCCCTGCGCAGCGGCCGCTGGTATGTCGGCATCGGGGTGGGGGAGGTGGACCTGCCGCTGCCCGCCAGCCCGCGCGAAGGCTCCGGTCCCGCCTTCGTGGCGGCCCGGGCCGCCGTTGACCGGGCCAAGGGGGCGGCCGCCCATGTGCCCCTCGCCGTGGTCGCCGGCCGCGACCGCCGTCGGGCAAATGCAGCGAATGCGGCCGCGGACGCCGCTAACGGGTCCCAGGGGGCCAGGGCCTGCGCCAACGCGGAGGCGGTGCTCCGGCTGATTGGTCGCCTGGTCCAGGACCGGACCGCGGCGCAATGGAAGGTGGTGGACGTGCTGCGCTCGGTGCGGCAAGACACCCACGGAACCCACGGCAGCCAAAAAATAGCGGCACAGAAACTCGGAATCACGGAGCAGTCGGTGAGCCGCGCAGTCCTTCGCTCGGGCTGGCAGGAAGAATGGGCCGCGAGGCCGGCCGCAGAATTGTTGCTGACCCTCGCCCACGACAGCACCGAAGGAGAGAAGTGAACGCCCTCTGGATCACGCTGGCCCTGCTCACCGCAGGATTCGTCGGCTGGCCGGTCACCGCCTGGGTGTTCCGCCTCGCCCGGACCATTGATGACCGGGCCGACGCAAGCGGCACCGCCGACGCCGGAAGCGGCACCGCTGCCGGCGGGGACGCGGCTGAGGACCCCTCCGCGGACTCCACCACGGACCCCGACATCCAGCCGGCCGCGGAGCCGGCCGGGCCGGACACCGCAACGCCCACCCCGGCAGCGGCGGCCGCCGCGGAGTCCGCCGAGACCGTCAGCAGCGTGCGCATCCTGCGCGGCGGCGCCATTATCGGCATCCTGGAACGGTTCGCCGTGTGCCTGGCAATCCTGGCCGGCCAGCCCGTCGCCATCGCTTATGTCGTGGCCATCAAGGGCCTCGGCCGGTTTGCCGAGTTGAAAGCCACGCCGGTGGCCGCCGAGCGGTTCATCATCGGAACCCTCACCTCCATGCTCTGGGCAGCCGGTGTCGCCGCACTGGCCAAGGTCCTCTTCCTCGGCTGACCGCGTGCCCCGGCGCCTCCGGATGGGAACCGGGCAAACAGGGCGATAGTGTATCCATATGACTGTTTTTGCTGTGGAGTACGTGTACGACGCCGAATCATCCGAGGTCCGCGATGCCAGCCGCCCGGCACACCGCGAATGGACGGCGGGACTTGCCCGCGAGGGCGCCCTGCTGGCCAGCGGCCCCTACGGCGACGGCGCAGGCGCGCTGCTCATCTTCAAGGCGGCCGATGAGGCGGCCTTGAATGACCTTCTGCGGCAGGATCCCTTCGCAGCCGCCGGTGCCATCTCGGGCACCCGCACCACCGTGTGGGCGCCGCTGACCGGTCTTCTGGCCGGGCACGCCTAGCCCGTCCCGCCCGCACCTTCGCAACTTCGAATTCTACAAGGGAGTCCATGTGACCTCGGTCAGCCTGGGAATGCCGTCAGCACCGCCCCCCGTCCTTGCCCCCCGCCGGAAGACGCGCCAGATCAAGGTGGGATCAGTGGGCGTCGGCTCCGATTCGCCCATCAGCGTCCAGTCCATGACCACGACGCCGACGACCGACATCAACGCCACCCTGCAGCAGATCGCGGAACTCACGGCCTCCGGCTGTGACATCGTACGCGTCGCCTGCCCGTCCGCCGATGACGCCGAGGCGCTGCCGATCATCGCCAGGAAGTCCCAGATCCCGGTGATCGCGGACATCCACTTCCAGCCGAAGTACGTCTTCGCCGCGATCGAGGCCGGCTGTGCCGCCGTGCGCGTGAACCCTGGCAACATCCGCAAGTTCGATGACCAGGTCAAGGAGATCGCCCGGGCCGCAAAGGACCACGGCACCTCCATCCGGATCGGCGTCAACGCCGGATCCCTGGAACCGGGCATCATGAAGAAATACGGCAAGGCCACCCCGGAAGCCCTCGTGGAATCCGCCGTCTGGGAGGCCTCGCTCTTCGAAGAGCACGGTTTCCACGACTTCAAGATCTCCGTCAAGCACAACGACCCGGTCATCATGGTTGCTGCCTACGAGATGCTGGCTGAAAAGGGCGACTGGCCCCTGCACCTCGGCGTCACCGAGGCCGGACCGGCCTTCCAGGGCACCATCAAGTCCGCCACGGCGTTTGGCGCCCTGCTCTCCCGCGGGATCGGCGACACCATCCGCGTCTCCCTCTCGGCGCCGCCGGTCGAGGAAATCAAGGTGGGCAACCAGATCCTGCAGTCGCTCAACCTGCGCCCCCGCAAGCTGGAAATCGTCTCCTGCCCGTCCTGCGGCCGCGCCCAGGTGGACGTCTACACGCTCGCCGAGCAGGTCACCGCTGGCCTGGAAGGCATGGAGGTGCCGCTGCGGGTGGCAGTCATGGGCTGTGTAGTCAATGGTCCCGGCGAGGCCCGCGAGGCCGATCTCGGCGTTGCCTCCGGCAATGGCAAGGGCCAGATCTTTGTCAGGGGCGAAGTCATCAAGACTGTCCCGGAGGATCAGATTGTTGAGACACTGATCGAAGAAGCCATGCGTATCGCGGAAGAGATGGGGGACGCCGATGGCGAAGATGCTGTCAAGGGTAGCCCCGTGGTTAGCGTCTCGTAGGGACGACGCCGCTCCCGGCGTCGTCGTCCGCGTCCTTGGCGGCGCGGACACCGGACAACTGCTGGCGCTGGCGCACCGGGACGCCGTCGCCAACGTCTTCATCCTCTCGCACCTGGAGGCCGCCGGCACGGCGTCTCCCACGGCCGGGGGCGCCAGCATTCTTGGCGTGTTCGACGGCGGCACGCTCCTCGGTGCCTGCTGGGCCGGCGCCAACCTGGTGCCGATCGAGCTGGCGCCGGAACTCGCCGGCCTCATTGCCATGGCCGCGCACCGCTCCGGGCGCCGCTACGCCTCGATCTTTGGCCCCGCCGAAACTGTCCTGGCCATATACGCGGCACTGGAGCAGCTCGGCCAGACCGCCCACGAAGTCCGGGACCACCAGCCCTTGCTGACGATCTCGGGCCCGCCCGCTGTCCGGCCCGAACCCGCACTGGGCTTTGGCCAGCTGGCCGACTTCGACAAGATCCTGCCCGCCTGCGCCGCGATGTTCGAGGAAGAGGTGGGCTATTCGCCCTACCTCGGCGGCAGGGAGTATTACAGCCGGCGCGTCAAGAGCCTCATCCGCCAGGGCCATTCCCTCGTGCACGTGAACGCCGCCGGCGATGTGGTCTTCAAGGCCGAACTCGGCGCCGTCACGCCGGAAGTGACCCAGGTCCAGGGTGTCTGGATGAATCCCGAGTTCCGCGGACTGGGACTGAGCGCGGGCTACATGGCCGCCGTCGTCGTCCTCGCCCAGACCCTCGCACCGGTGACCAGCCTGTACGTCAACGGGTTCAACGCCAAGGCGCGCGCCACCTACGATCGGGTGGGCTTTCGCCAGGTGGGCACCTTCGCTACAGTGCTCTTCTAGCGGGCAAATGCCGGCTGCCGGTCTAGTTTATTGGGGGAAACATGAAGACATCAGTGCTGCGCATTTTCGGGGCCTCGGCGCTCCTCGCCTGGGGCGCCGTGGGATTGGCCGCATGTGGCACCCCCACCGGCTCGCCGGACACAGCCAAGAGTGCGCAAGCCCAGGCCGCAACCACGGTTCCCAGCGCGACCACGACGCCCACTCCCAGCCCGACGCAAGCCAAGGCTTACACGAGCGATGAACTGACGGCCCTCGTGACACAGTTGAAAGATGCGCAGGGCAAGCCGCTCACCGTGATGCGGCTTGCCGATCTCAAGAAGTCGGTCGAACAGGCAAAGTCCTTGCTGGCATCGATCTCGGTGGAACCCGCGGAGTGCGCGGCTCTGGCCCTTGGCGGCCAGGCAGCCTCGACCGAGGGCACGGCGGTTGCGGCGGGGGTGGCCCAGGATGCCGCGACGGGCGCTTCCACGGGGGTCTCCCTGGCTTTCCGGGCTGACGCCAAGCTCCTCGAGAAGGGACTCGCCCAGGGCGAGGACTTCAAGAAGTGCTCAGCCCTGTCATTCACGACCAATGGCACCAAAGTGGACCTCAAACTGACCAAGCTGGCCGGATTCGGCTCAACACCGGGCACCGTCGCGTACCGGACAGACACCGCTCTGCCGGGCGGCCGGAAGCAGTCCGCGATCACCGGACAGGTGATCCAGGACGGCGTTCTCATCACCGTCAGCGCGGCAGGTGGCGGCAGCGAGGCCGATGCCGTCTCCCGGGCCGGAAAACTGCTGGATCAGGCCGCCGCGCTCGTCGGGAAGTAGTCCGATTGCTGCCCCGCAGCGGATCTGTAACGACATGACCAAAATATCCGGTTGCAGACTATTGATTCCGGACCCCATGTCACATAGGTTCGACCTAGCCGTGTCGCACAGTCGAGCACATTCCCCAGCGCAGTGTCCGGGGAAGGCGACGCCTGGAGGCGACACCAAGTAGCTCGCAGCCTGAGATCTGGGGGTGCTGGGGCCACGGGAGCCACGCCATGACGGGATGACCAGCCGGAAACGGCCAGGGGCTTCCATCAGTTATGGCGTGGCTCTTCCATATGCTGCGCATCGCCCGCGCCTCACCGCAGCGGGGCCGCGGCAGGGCCGGCGCGGCAAACGGGTGCCCTCTGGACGGTAGATTAGTACCTAGATGCTTTTCTTAGGCTTTGCCCGCACTTCCCCAGAAACGGATACCCCACCTGTGGTCCTTCGACTCTCCAAGCTGTTCCTGCGCACCCTGCGCGAAGATCCCGCCGACGCCGAGGTGGCCAGCCACCGGCTCCTGGTCCGCGCCGGCTACATCCGGCGGGCCGCGCCCGGCATCTACACCTGGCTGCCGCTGGGGCTCAGTGTGCTGCGCAAGGTGGAGCAGGTCATCCGCGAGGAAATGACCGCCATCGGCGCCCAGGAAGTCCACTTCCCGGCTCTGCTGCCCAAGGAACCCTACGAGGCCACGAACCGCTGGACCGAATACGGTGAGGGCATCTTCCGGCTCAAGGACCGCAAGGGCAACGACTACCTGCTGGCCCCCACGCACGAGGAAATGTTCACCCTGCTGGTCAAGGACCTGTACTCCTCGTACAAGGACCTGCCCCTGAGCATCTACCAGATCCAGAACAAGTACCGCGACGAGGCGCGCCCCCGCGCGGGCCTGCTGCGCGGCCGCGAATTCATCATGAAGGATTCCTACTCCTTCGACGTCGACGACGCCGGCCTGGACGACAGCTACGCCGCCCACCGCGGCGCGTACCTGAAGATCTTCGAGCGCCTCGGCCTCGAAGTGATTCCGGTTGCTGCCACCGCCGGCGCCATGGGCGGGTCCAAGAGCGAGGAATTCCTGCACCCCACCGAGATCGGCGAGGACACTTTCGTGCGCTCGGCCGGCGGCTACGCCGCCAACGTCGAGGCCGTCACCACCGTCGTCCCCGCGGACATCGACTTCAGCAACGCCCCGGCCGCCGAAGTCCGGGACACCCCGGACACCCCCACCATCGAAACCCTCGTCGACGCCGCCAACGTCCTGGTTCCGCGCACAGAAGCCGACGGCGGTCCCTGGACCGCGGCCGACACGCTCAAGAACGTCGTCCTCGCCGTCACGCTGCCTACCGGCGAACGCCAGATCGTCGTCATCGGCCTCCCCGGCGACCGCGGCGTCGACCTCAAGCGCGTCGAAGCGAACATCGGGTCCTTCCTGCCGATTGCCGGCGAGATCACGCTCGAAGCCGCCAATGAGGACGACCTCAAGAAGCAGCCCCTGATCGTCAAGGGCTACCTCGGCCCCGGCATGTCCCTGGACGCGCCGCTGCTGGGCAGCGAGGGCGCCGCGAAGCTGCTCTACCTCGTGGATCCCCGCGTCGTCAGCGGCTCCGCCTGGGTCACCGGCGCCAACGAGGCCGGCAAACACGTCTTCGGCCTCGTCGCCGGACGCGACTTCGGCTGGGACGGTGTCATCGAGTGCACCGAGGTGCGCGCCGGCGACGAGGCTCCCGACGGTTCCGGTCCCCTCGAAACCGCCCGCGGCATCGAAATGGGCCACATCTTCCAGCTGGGCCGGAAGTACGCCGCTGCCCTGGACCTGAAGGTCCTGGACCAGAACGGCAAGCAGGTGGTGGTGACCATGGGCTCCTACGGCGTCGGCGTCACCCGCGCCGTGGCCGCCCTGGCCGAGTCCAACCATGACGACAAGGGCCTGGTCTGGCCGCGCGCCGTCGCCCCGGCCGACGTCCACGTCGTGGCCGTGGGACGCGGCGAGGAAATCTTCGCCGCCGCCGAAAAACTGTCCCTGGAGCTCGAGGCTGCCGGCCTGGACGTTATCTATGACGACCGCCCCAAGGTTTCCCCCGGCGTGAAGTTCGGCGACGCCGAACTCGTCGGCGTCCCCACCATCCTCGCCGTCGGGCGCGGACTCGTGGACGGCGTCGTGGAGATCAAGGACCGCCGCAGCGGCAATGCCGAGAACGTAGCCGTTGACAAAGCTGTTGACTACGTGGTCAACGCCGTGCGCAACAGCTGATGCTGCGCCGTCCCGGCCGAACTAGGTAATGGTCTCCGGACTCGAGTCGATCCAGCTCGGAACTGTCATCCTGATCGTCGTGGCCGGCCTGGCGGCGGGCTGGGTCGACGCCGTCGTCGGTGGCGGCGGGCTCATCCAACTGCCGGCCATGCTCCTGGTGCCGGGCATCAGCCCGGTCCAGGCGCTGGCGACGAACAAGATGGGCTCCATCTTCGGAACCAGTACGAGCGCGGCCACGTACTACCGCCGCGTCCGGCCCGATCTGCGCACCTCCCTGCCCATGGCCGCCATCGCGTTGGCGGGCAGCTACGGCGGGGCGGCGCTGGCCGCCAACCTGCCGGCCAGTGTGTTCAAGCCGATCATCGTGCTGGCCCTGATCGCCGTCGCGCTTTTCACCGCCTTCCAGCCCGGCATCGGCCAGCTGACGAAACTGCGCCACGCGGGGCACCGGCACTATGTGGTGGCCTGCCTGATCGGCGGCGTGATCGGCTTCTATGACGGACTGATCGGTCCCGGCACCGGTTCGTTCCTGATCATCGCCCTCGTCTCGGCCATGGGCTACGCCTTCCTCGAGGCCAGCGCCAAGGCCAAGATCGTGAACGTGGCCACCAACGCCGGTGCCCTGCTGTTCTTCGTGCCGCACGGCGCCGTGCTGTGGGGGCTCGGGCTGCTGCTGGGCATGGCGAACATGGCCGGCGGCTACCTCGGTGCCCGGACAGCGGTCCGGCAAGGGAGCAGGTTCATCCGGATCGTGTTCCTGGTGGTGGTGGGCGCGCTGATCATCAAGCTCGGCTCCGACGTCTGGCAGGACAACCTGTCCTAAGCCGCCTGATCCCGCAGCACCCGCACGGGACTCCCGGTCCGCTGGTGGCGGGCGTAGCATGCAGCTATGTCGGCAAGTGAGGAACGCTACCGGGATGCCCTCGAGGCCGCGGCCGGGCACGCACGCCGGTGGCTCGAGAGCCAGGGAACACGCCGGATCGGGCCGCAGGCCACGGCGGCCGGGCTCGCGGCCGACTTCGGCGGCCCGCTGCCCCAAACGGGGATGCCGGCCGCGGAGGTGGTGGACTATCTCGCGGCCAAGGCCGAACCCGGGCTGATGGCCATGCCGTCCGGGCGGTTCTTCGGCTGGGTCATCGGCGGCACACTGCCGGCCGCCTTGGCGGCGGACTGGCTGCTCAGCGCCTGGGACCAAAATACGGGGCTGCGCTTCGCCACGCCCGCCACCGCCGCGATCGAGGACGCCGCCGGCAAATGGATCCTTGAGCTGCTGGGTCTTCCCGAAGAGTCCGACGTCGGCTTTGCCACCGGCGCCACCATGGCCAACTTCACCGGACTCGCCGCCGCCCGCTGGCGGCTCATGGCCGATGCCGGCTGGGACCTCGACGGCGACGGCCTCGCCGGCGCGCCCCGGATCCGCTGCTTCGTGGGCCAGGAGCGCCACGAAACCATAGACCTCGGCCTGCGCTATCTGGGCCTCGGGCATCCCATCGTGGTGCCCTCCGACCGTCAGGGGCGCATCATCCCGGCCGAGCTGGACTGTGCCCTGGACCTTGCGCTCAGCACGGGGGAGGGCGGCCGCCCCGCCCCGGCCCTCGTGTGCCTGCAGGCCGGCAACCTGCATTCGGGTGCCTTCGACCCTTTCGCCGAGGCCATCGCCGTCGCGAAGGCGCACGGCGCCTGGGTGCACGTGGACGGGGCGTTCGGGCTCTGGGCGGCCGCCGTGCCCGAACTGTCCGCCCTGACCGCGGGACTCGGCCTGGCCGATTCGTGGGGAACGGATGCGCACAAGACCCTCAATGTCCCCTACGACTGCGGGATTGTGATCGTGCGCGACGCGCAGGCGCTGCGCTCGGCGATGGGGCTGCACGCCAGCTACCTGATCCAGGCCGCGGATGGGGCCGGGGACCCGTCCGAGCGAGTGCCCGAACTCTCCCGCCGGGCACGTGGCGTGCCGGTGTGGGCGGCGCTGAAATCCCTGGGCCGCGACGGCGTCGCCGGCCAGGTCCGCACGCTCGTGCACCGGGCCGCGCAGCTGGCCGAACAGCTCGCCGGGCTGGACGGCGTCGAGGTCCTCAACGACGTCGACTACACCCAGGTGTCCCTGGCGTTCGGCGACGACGCCGTGACCCGCGCCGTGACGGAGACGATCATGGGCGATGGCCGGGTCTGGATGTCCGGGTCACGCTGGCAGGACCGCGATATCCTGCGGATTTCGGTGAGCAACTGGAGCACGGACGACGCCGACGTCAGCGTCGCCGTCGACGCCGTCCGCGACGCCCTGGCGGCCGTGCGGGGCTGACTGCGGGTGGTATCCGGTTACGCCTGCGCGGAGATGCGGACCGCGGTCACCTTGTATTCAGGGCACCCCGTTACCTCGTCCTCCACGGCGGAGGTGAGGCTGTTGACTGTTGCGCCGGGGAAGTGGAAGCCCGCGAACACCTGGCCGGGTTCCACATCGTCCGTGATCCTGAGCCTCAGGACCGCCATTCCATGCCGGCTGTCCAGCCGGACAGTATCGCCGTCTTTCAGTCCCAGCGCCGCCGCGTCCCCGGGCTCGACGTCGATCGTTTCGTCGGTGAGCAGGACCAGGTTGTCGGTCCGGCGGGTCATGCTGCCGGAGTTGTAGTGCTCCGCCCTGCGCCCGGTGACGAGCAGGTACGGATACGCTGCGTCGCACTGCTCGCCCGGCGGCAGGTACGGACGCGCGGCCAGGTGTGCCAGGCCGTCCGGGGTGGCGAACCGGTCCTGATAGAGCCGGGGTGTTCCGGGGGAATCGGCGGACCCGCACGGCCAATGCAGCGGGCCGTCCCGGTCCAGGCGTGCGTGGGATATTCCGCCGAACAGCGGCGCCAGGCTGGCGCACTCCGCCATGGCCTCCTCCGGTGTGGGGCATCCAAGGTCCGCCCCCATGCCGGCCGCGACGGCGTGCAGCACCGCGAAGTCCGTGCGGACGCCGGCCGGGGGCGCCACGGCGGCCCTGACCCGCTGGAAGCGCCGGTCGAAGTTGACGAACGTGCCGTCCTTCTCGAGCCACGCGGCCACGGGAAAGACGACGTCCGCTGCGGCGGCCGTAGGGGAGAGGAACAGATCGTTGCAGATCACCAGCGGGCAGGCTTCCAGGGCCGCCCGCACCGAAGCGCTGTCAGGATCGGTGGCGAGCACGTCCTCCCCGATCACCCACAGCGCCTGCAACGCCCCGTCCCGGGCGGCCGCGAACATCTGCGGGATCCGAAGCCCTGGCCGCGGCGGCACATCGGCCCGCCAGGCCTCGGCGCAGCGGGTCCGCGCTGCCGGGTCCAGGACCTTCTGGTAGCCGGGCAGCAGGTCGGGCAGAGCCCCCATGTCAGACGCACCCTGGACGTTGTTTTGCCCGCGCAGCGGGTTCACCCCGCCCCCGTCACCCGGCCCGACGGCGCCGCGCAGGAGTGCCAGGTTGGACAGGGTCCGGACACCGTCCGTGCCGTGCCGGTGTTCGGTCACCCCGAGTCCGTAGAAGATTGCCGGGACCAGTGCCTGTCCGTACATCATGGCGGCGCGCACGAGGTCGTGCGCCGGGACACCGGAGATTTCGGCTACACGTTCCGGCGGGTAGTCCTCGAGCAACCCGAGCAGCTCGTCGTAGCCGCTGGTGTGGGTTTCAAGGAAGGCGGTGTCCACGAGCCCCTCGCGGACCAGGAGGTGGGCCAGGCCGTTGAACACGGCCACGTTGGTTCCCGGCCGTGGCCGAAGGTGGACATCGGCGTGCCGGGCCAGGTACGTGCGCCGGGGATCCACCACCACCAGGCGGGCGCCGTCCATGACCCGCTGGAAGATCCGTGAACCGACGACGGGGTGCGCCGCCGTCGGATTCGCGCCAACCAGGAGGATCACGTCGCACCGGTCGAGGTCATCGAATGCATTCGTGCCGCCGCCCAGGCCAAACGTGGCGGCCAGGCCGGCCGCCGAGGGGGCGTGGCAGAGCCGGGCGCAGTTGTCCACGTTGTTTGTCCCTATGACTGCCCGGGCGAATTTCTGGGCCAGATAGTTCTCCTCGTTGGTGGCCCGGGCCGAGGAAATGACGGCGAATCCGCCCGGGTCCGCGTCCCGGATCCCGGCAAGCCTGGCGGCCACGTAACCCGTTGCGGCCTCCCACGACGCGGGCGCCAGGGTTCCGTTCCTGCGGATTAGCGGGGTTGTCAGACGGTCTGCTGAACCCAGGAACCCATGGGCGAACCGTCCTTTGACACACGCGTGGCCGCGATTCACTGAGCCCTCACCGGCGGGCCGGACGGTCATGATCACGTTGTCACGGGTGGAGACCTCCAGGCTGCAGCCGACGCCACAATACCCGCAGGTGGTCCGGGTCTGCCGTTCGATCGGCAGCATGTTGAGCAGCCCGGGCTCGGACAGGGCGCCGGTGGGACACGTATCCACGCACGCCCCGCACGAGACACAGTCGGACTCCGCCCAGGGACCACCGGTGCCCGGCGCCACCACCGTGCCGGCTCCGCGGCCCGTGAGGGTCAGGGCGAACGTGCCCTGGATCTCCGCGCAGGCGCGGACACACCGCCCGCAGGCGATACAGAGATCGCGGTCAAGCTTGACGTACGGGTGGGAGTGGTCAAGTCCGCGCTCCGGCGGCGTGACGGCACCAGACGGGGCTGTCACCCCGTAGTCGGCGCATTGCCGGGCCAGTTCGCTGCGGTCGGCCGGGACATCCAGCGCCCGCGTCGGCAGCCCCGCGACGATGGCCCGCAGGGCATCCCGCCGCAACGCCCGGGACGCCTCGACGGCGACGCGCAAGCCGTCCTCCGCCGGGGTGCTGCAGGCGGCGGCCGGGCCCCGGCCGGCGACGTCGACCAGGCACGTACGGCACGAGGCCACGGTGGTGAGCCGGTCATCGTGGCACAACGTCGGGAGGGCCAGGCCGGCCGCCCGCACAGCGTCGAGCAGCGTGGCGCCGGCCGCGACCTCGACCAGTCGGCCGTCGACAACGAGTTTCACGACGGCCATCCGTCCAGGCCGTAGACTCGGGCGAGGCTTAGCACCGCGGCCGGCACCCGGCGGCCGAAAGCGCACAGGCTACCCGCCGCCATCGTGCGCAGCACCTCGCCGCGTTCCCGGCGGATATCCGGCCCGTCAGGCCGCTCCGACAGGGCCCGGCCACGCCATGTCCCCACCCGGCAGGGCGAGCATTGCCCGCAGCTCTCCGCCGCCGCAAAGTCCCACAGGTTCCGCAGCACTTGCTCGCCCGAAAGCCTGTCATCGAAGGCGACGATCCCTGCGTGGCCGAGGGCCGCTCCCCGGCTGGTGAGGGCGGCATCGCTTAGGGGCACGTCCAGATCGGCGGGGCCGAGGAAGCCGCCCAGGGGGCCGCCGATTTGCAGGGCACGCATCGCTGCCCCGTCCCGAAGCCCGCCGCCGAGATCTTCCACGATCCGCCGGACCGGCGTGCCGATCTCCACCTCGTAGGCGCCGGGCCGGAGAAACCGTTCGGAGAGGCAGGCGATTACCGTGCCGGCCTCGTCCGCGGTCCCCATCGCCGCGTATGCGGCTCCGCCGTGCTGCACTATCCACGGCACCGCACTGAGTGTTTCCACGTTGTTGACCACCGTGGGCCGTCCGTGGAGCCCCCGTGCGGTGGGAAACGGCGGGCGGGGCCGCACGACGCCGCGCAGACCTTCGAGCCCGTTCAACAGGGCCGTTTCCTCGCCGGAGACATACGAGCCCGCGCCAACAGCTACGTGGATCTCCAGGCTGAATCCGCTGCCTCCCGCGTCCGGGCCGACGTGCCCGGCAACGCGTGCCTCGCGCAGCGCTTCCTGCAGGCGGGCGACGGCGTGGGGATACTCCGAGCGGACAAACACGACACCGGTTTCCGCGCGGACAGCGAAGCAGGCCAGGGCGAGGCCTTCGAGCACGCGGTGCGGGTCCTGTTCCATGAGCAAGCGGTCCGCAAAGGAACCGGGGTCGCCCTCATCACCGTTGGCCACCACCACCCGCGGTGCAGGATGCTCCAGTGCGGCGCGCCATTTGGCGGCGACGCGGAAGCCGGCTCCGCCCCGCCCCTTCAGCCGGGCGGATTCGACCTGGCTGAGGACATCGTCAGGTGTTCCGGCGGCGACGACGCCGGGCCAGGCCGACCATGGCGTCGAGGCTCCCAGCACTCCGGCAGTCACCACGGGGAACGCACTGTCGCAGGACACCGGGATGGGCGGAGCCTTCCGCGGTGACGACCCCTGCAATTGGGCCGCCAGGTCGGCCCCTGCACACGCGTCCTCGCCGTCGAGGGCTGCCGGTCCGCCGAAGCAGTAGCCCAGGCAGCGCACTTCCTGGAGCGATACGGCGCCGTCCGCGCTTCGGCTTCCCGCCTCCACTCCCAGCGCCGCTTCCACTTCCGCCATGTGCCTGCCGCCGGACGCCGCGAAGCAGGCGGCTGCACCGCAGGCCCGGATGTGCCGGGTTCCGCGCGGCGCGGAGAAGTCGGCGAAAAACGATGCCGGTCCCTCGGCCGCTGCGGCGGGCAAGCCGATCGCACGGGCGATCTCGGCCGGGGAGGTAACGGAGCCGCGGAGCAGATTCTTGATGTCCACGATGGGCCGCTCGAAGCGGGCGGCATACCGGAGGAAAGGATCGTCATTGTCCCGACCCTCCTGCCCAGCAGGTTCGGCGGCTGAGCGCCCGCCACGGGGTTCGTGCATGTGTCCAGCCTTCTCCCCGGCACCCCCGGTCGGGGAAGAGCCAAAAGTCCCCGGATCACCAAGTGCTGAAGGAGCCGGCTGCGGCTAGCGCTGGTCCGCCGCCCAGTGGACGATGTCCTGGCCCGGATCGGGAAGCTCCTGCGGGGAGGGCAGGCCGGGAAGCGTCCGGCCCGCCAGCGTGCTCGCCACCCACAGCGATCGGGCCAGATCGCCGTCATGGTGGCGCTGCGAGGCGTACCAGAGGGCGTTCTCCACCTCGCGCGCCAGGCTCCACTGCCGGGCGGCCTCGGCGTCGAGACCGGCTGCGGCACTGAAATCCCCGCACCGCGCGAGCAGGGCCCGCCCGGGATCCTGCTGCGGCAGTTCCCGGAGCCTGTTCCACAGCACCGGGGCCACCGCGAACTCCGCCTCCCCGATCATGGGCTGGGGATCAATCGCAGCGTACTCCAGCGGCGCGGGTGTTTCCTTCCGGGTTCCCGGGGCCGGCACGCCGGGACGGGCCAGGACGTTCAAGTAGTGCAGGTCCGCGTGGACCAGGACGTCCTTGCCGGACCGCCGGCCCACGGCGCCGCGGGTCTGGCAGACCTCCAGCGCCGCCTCGAGCAACCATCGCGGGAACGGCCGCCCCAGTTGCTCCCACGCCTCAGGGAATTCGTCGCTCCACCGCTCGGCCTGTGCCGCCACGTGGTCGATTTCCAGCCACTCCGGCCGGCCGTCCGGGACGACGCTGAGCTGGCGGACCACGCCGCCCCACGCGGTCACCGCCGTGTCCAGCGGGACATCCAGGAGGGAGCGGCAGGCGTCCAGGCGCTCGAGCAGCAGGGCGCAGGATCCGGCGTCGGCGGCCAGCAGCCTGACGGCGCCATGGCCTCCCCACAGGGCGAGGGCGTGGTGTTCGCGGGTCGCCTCCTCGTGCGGAAACGCCAGCTTCAGCACCGCTGCGTCGCCCTTGCCGGGGGACCCGTCCCCGTCCCGGCGCCGCACGGGGATGACGACGCCGCCGTGACCGTTCCAGGGAAGGGCGCCCGGTTCCAGGTCCGGCTCCAGGTCCCACTGATCGAGAAACTGTCCGATCAGGCCAGGAAGTGACGCCAGCCAGGCGCGTCCCGCAGGGGTACGGGCGTAGCGGCGGGAGAGATCGTGCGGGATGGGGACGTCTGGGATCGGGCTCACGGGACCTATCGTAGGTCCCCGAACGGATGCCGCCGCGTTGGCGGGCTTCTGGTGGGCCGATGGTGGGCCGCGGGAGCCTTTAGACGATGCCGCTCGCGCCGAGCGCGCTGCCGATCGCGAACGTGGCCACCAGCGCCGCGGCGCCGCCAATCACCACGCGGATCGCTGCTTTGAGCTTTGAGCCGCCGCCAATCCACGCGCCCACGGCGCCGGTGGCGGCCAACGCCACGAGCACGGCCACGAAGGTCAGCGGAATCCTGATGCTTTCCGGCGGCAGCAGGATGGCCAGCATGGGCAGGATTGCACCGGCGAGGAACGCGATGGCAGAAGCGAACGCCGCGTGCCACGGGCTCACGATGTCGGTCTCGTCAATATGGAGTTCGGCTGAGAGGTGCGCGCCGAGCGCATCGTGCGCCGTCAGTTCCTTGGCTACCGTCCGTGCGGTCGCGGGGCTGAGACCCTTGCCCTGGTAGATCGCCGCGAGCTCCTCGAGCTCTTCCTCCGGCTGTTCCTCCAGCTCCCGGCGCTCCTTTTCGATCAAGGCGTGCTGGCTGTCCTTCTGGCTGCTGACGGAGACATATTCCCCGAGCGCCATCGAGATAGCGCCGCCCACCACGCCCGCGGCGCCCGCAAGCAGGATTGCTCCGGTGTCGGTGGTGGCGCCGGCGACGCCGACGACGATCGCGGCGACGGAGACGATGCCGTCATTGGCCCCCAGGACGCCCGCGCGGAGCCAATTGAGGCGGTGTGCGATGTCATTGTGGTGCGGCTCGTTCTCGTGCTGGGTTGCGGTGCCGGTCGTGTCCATGCCTACAGCAAACCACCCGGGCCGGGGCCCCGCCAGTATTCCAAGGCTTACCAAAATTAGCCGAGGCTTTCTCCGGCGTTCAGCCTGCGGGCTGCGACGGCGTTTCGGCTGCGGGCTGCGTTGGCGTCGACGCCCTGTCCAGGCCCGGCAGGGCGCCGGGATCCGCACCCCACCGCACCGCCCGCTTCGCGGACCCGAACAGGGCCGCAATGGCCCACTGCCGGGTCCCGCCCTCGCTCAGCGCCACGAGGTCGCCATAGACCGGCAGCGCGGCGGCTTCCAGGTCGGCGAGGCCGGCGGCGGGGGAGGCCAGGAAGGACGGGCCCAGCGCGTAGCCCGCCTCGCGTGGCGGCACCGCGAAACAGTGCAGCCGGCTAAGGGATTCCGCACCCTCGAGGAGCGCGTCGTGGCGGGCCAGTTCCTCGGCCGCGGATTTCGCCGCGTCGCCGCCCAGCCGGGTCAGCGCCACCTGATAGCCGTACATGGTCTGCGCTTCGGTCCGGACAGCCGCCGCCAGGGCACCGCTGAGGCTGGCCGCGGCCGCAGACGGCTCTGCTGCGGACTCCCCAGCGGCTGGCACCGCCGGGGACGCGGACGGCGACGGGCAGGTGCCGGACAGCTGTGGCGGGGTTACGTCGGCCGCTGGGGCCGCCGTTCCGGTTTCGGCGGCGAGGGCGGACGCCTGCAGCAGCTGCGCGGTGCCGATGGCGGCCAGCAGCCGTGCCATGCCGCCGTCGGCCTTGGCAGCGTCCGCGAGGCGCTGGCGGCCACTGTCCGCCAAGGCCAACACCAGCCCGGCGGCGGTCGCCGGCAGGGGTGCGGCGGAGGAGGTTGCCGGGGACGTTGCAGGGGACGTTGCCCGGCCGGAGGCGGAAGCTGCGCTGGCCGCGTCTGCAGGACTTTCGTCCGGCGCCAGCAGCGCTTGCGCCTGGAGTGTCAGCAAGGTCACAGTCCGCTCGACGGCGGGATTCCCGGCAGCGGCCGAACGGCCATCCGCGCTCTCCGCCGAGTTGTCTTTGGAACCGTCCCGGGCCGCGGTGCCCAGCTGGCTGCCGGCGTCCAGCAGCTGCCGGGTTTCGGCCAATGCGGCGGCGCGCGCCTGTTCGGAAAAGGGCGGCTCCGCAGGTTCCGGCGGCCTGGCCGGCGTCAGGACCACCCCCAGGCTCACCACCACCAGGGCGAGGCACGCCATAAGCACGTAGCGGGGGAGCGACCGGGGAAAGTGATCCTGCCATCGCTTTTCCCTGGTGTCGTCTTTCACAACAGACCATGTTGTCATGCCGGCCCGGAACTGCGTGCACCACGCCGCCCGGAAAATCGCTAGGCTAGTACACACAACATTATCTAGCGGGAGGCGGCCGGCATCATGACCAACGCAGAAGCCACGACTTCAACAGACCGGACCGGGACGGGTAAGGCTGAAGCCGCAACCGTTCAAAATGTCGAGGCCGAGCGCCTTCACGCACTCCTGGAACCCGCAGTGCTGGCGAACCGGCTGTACCTGGAGGACGTATCCATCCATGTCGCCGGCGCCAACCGGGTGGTCCACGTAGTGGTGGACCTGCCGCAGGAGGAGACCGGGGGCGTCGGGCTCGACGTCATTGCCGAGATCTCCAAGACCCTCTCGGACACCCTGGACAACGATCCCAGCATGGACGCGCGCCCTTATGAGCTCGAAGTCTCATCACCCGGTGTCGGCCGTCCACTGACCGAGGAGCGGCACTGGCACCGCGCCCGCGGGCGGATGGTCAACGTGAACGTGATCCAGGGCGACAACGTCACCGGCAGGGTCCAGTCCGTGGACGATGGGGGAGTCACCCTCGTCCCGGAAATTGCCGTCAAGAAGGGCATGAAACCCAAACAGGGCGAGCCCGTCAAGCTTCCTTTCGACAGGATCCGCAGCGGAAAAGTCGAGATAGAGTTCAGCCACCTCGAAGAGGCCGGCCTGGAAAAAGCAAACAATGGACCTTCTGAGGAGGCCTGATGGATATTGACATGAGCGCACTGAGACTCCTGGAGCGTGAGCGTGAAATCCCGCTGGATCTCCTGATTCCAACAATCGAGCAGGCACTGCTGGTGGCCTACCACAAGACCCCCGGCGCCTTCGAAAAGGCCCGGGCCGAGCTCGACCGCAAGAGCGGCCACGTGACCATCTGGGCCACCGAGATCGACGACGACGGCGCCCCGATCGGCGAGTTCGAGGACACCCCCGCGGGCTTCGGACGCATCGCGGCGAGCACCGCACGGCAGATCATCCTGCAGCGCCTCCGGGACGCTGAGGACGACAACGTCCTGGGCCAGTTCAAGGGCCGTGAAGGTGAGCTCGTCGCCGGCACCATCCAGCAGGGCAACAACCCGCACATGATCCAGGTGAACCTGGGCACGGTGGAGGCACTGCTGCCGCCGCCCGAGCAGGTTCCAGGCGAGAAGTACATCCACGGCAACCGGCTGCGCGCCTTCGTGATCGACGTCCACCGCGGCACCAAGGGCCCGTCCATCACGCTGTCCCGCTCCCACCCCGGGCTCGTCCGGAAGCTCTTCGAGCTCGAAGTTCCCGAAATCGCGGACCGTTCGGTCGAAATCGTGGCGCTTGCCCGCGAAGCCGGCCACCGCACCAAAATCGCCGTGAAGGCAAACACCCCCGGCGTGAACGCCAAGGGCGCCTGCATCGGTGAAATGGGTTCGCGCGTCCGGGCGGTCATGACCGAACTGAACGACGAAAAGATCGACATCGTTGACTACAACGACGATCCGGCAACTTTCATCGCCAGCGCCCTCTCGCCGTCGCGCGTGAATTCGGTCACGATCACCGACGAGGCGACGCGTTCGGCGCGGGTGGTCGTTCCCGACTACCAGCTCTCCCTCGCCATCGGCAAAGAGGGCCAGAACGCCCGTCTCGCCGCCAAGCTCACGGGGTGGCGAATCGACATCGTCTCCGACGCCGCCGTCAACACCGGCAAATAGCACGCAAGCGCGCAAGCGCACGAACACGGGTACTGACAGGCGCTGGGGGGGGGGGGGGGGGGCTAACGGCCGGTATCCGTGTGTCTTTGGCGCGTCTGGGTTTTTCCCGGATTCCCGGGACGCGGTGATTCACCAAGCAGTTGTACTGGCAGGAAGATACTCGAACGTGGCACATGTGCAACACCTCGGGAATCAGCCGCAGCGCACCTGCATCGGATGCCGACAAAAAGGGTCGCGGTCGGAGTTACTCCGGCTCGTCGCCGGCGCCGGTGGTTCGTCCGCCGTCGTGGTCGATGAACGACGCCGGATGGCTGGCCGGGGAGCATGGCTGCACCCCAGCGAAAAGTGCCTGGCACTGGCGGTCAAACGCCGAGCGTTCGGCCGCGCCCTCAACGGCGCAGCCGGTACAGCTGACGTTGAACGCCGGATCACTGCCGGCACGGAAGCCGTGGGCACCCCGGTGGCCACAGCAACAACCGTCCAACCTGAAAGCGGGTCAGAAAACTGATGGAAACCCGATGAGTTCCCAGCGATGAGTGCGCAACGATGACAACTTTGTTGCGCTCTGCAATGGGCCTTTCAGCTGCATTCGCGGCGGAGGCCCGCAGTAAGAAGTAGACGGTTCGTGCCTGGCTCGGTGCGGACCGAGACAGGAGAAATGTGGCCAAGGTCCGCGTACATGAGCTTGCTAAAGAGCTCGGTATTACTTCCAAAGATGCAGTAACCAAACTGCAGGAACTGGGCGAATTCGTTCGCTCCGCCTCGTCAACAATCGAGGCTCCCGTTGTGCGGAAACTGCGCAACGCTTTCCCCGACGCCCCCGCAGCTTCGAAGTCCGAAGCTCCGGCGTCCGCCCCCCAGGCATCTGCCAGCCCGGCAGCGACCCGTCCGGCGCCTGCGCCTGGCCCCGCTGCGCCCAAGGCTGCCGAGCCCAAGGCTGAAGCTCCGGCTCCGGCCGCTGCGGCACCTGCCGCCGCGCCCGCCGCTCCGGCAGCCCCCGCCGCGCAGGCTCCGGCAGCCCCTGCTGCCCAGGCCCCGGCCGCTCCCTCGACGGGCGTCAAGCCCGGCGCGCGTCCGGCTCCCAAGGCTGAAGCCCCGGCTGCTCCGGCACGCCAGGGCGGTTCTGCACCGCGTCCGGGCGGTCCCCGTCCCGGCAACAACCCGTTCGCCACGTCCCAGGGCATGCCCCGCGGCCGCGGCGGCGACAACGAACGTCCCTCGCGTCCGGGCAACAACCCGTTCGCTCCTTCGCAGGGCATGCCCCGTCCGGGCGGAAGCCGCACCGAGGGTGAACGCCCCGGTGGTCCGCGCCCCGCAGCAGGCGCAGGCGGCCCCCGTCCGGGTGGTCCCCGTCCGGCAGCAGGCGCAGGCGGCCCCCGCCCCGGCGCCCCGCGTCCGGCCGGCGCTCCCGGCGCTGGCCGTCCGGCAGGAGCCGGCGGCAACCGCCCGACTCCGGGCATGATGCCTAACCGCACCGAACGTCCCGCACCCGCTGGTGCCGGCCGTCCCGGCGGCGGCGGCCGTGGTCCGGGCCGTCCGGGTGGCGCTCCGGGTACCGGTGCTCCCGGTGCCGGTGGCGGCGCTCCGGCCGGTGGTGGCTTTGGTAAGGGCGGTCGCGGTCGCGGCGGCACCCAGGGCGCTTTCGGTAAGGGCGGCGCAGGCCGTGGCAAGCAGCGCAAGTCGAAGCGTGCCAAGCGTCAGGAACTGGAGCAGATGAGTGCTCCGTCGCTGGGTGGCGTGAGCGTACCCCGCGGCGACGGCAACACCGTAGTCCGGCTTCGCCGTGGCTCGTCCATCACGGACTTCGCCGACAAGATCGAGGCAAACCCGGCAGCACTGGTGACGGTCCTCTTCCACCTCGGCGAAATGGCCACGGCCACGCAGTCGCTGGATGAAGAGACCTTCGCCCTGCTCGGCGAGGAGCTTGGCTACAAGCTTCAGGTCGTGTCCCCGGAGGACGAGGAGCGCGAGCTGCTCTCCACCTTCGACATCGACTTCGACGCCGAACTGGAAGCCGAAGGCGATGAAGACCTCGAGGCACGTCCTCCGGTTGTCACCGTCATGGGTCACGTTGACCACGGTAAGACCCGGCTGCTCGATGCCATCCGCAAGTCCGACGTTATGGCGGGCGAGCACGGCGGCATCACGCAGCACATCGGTGCCTACCAGGTCACCCACGCCCATGAAGGCATCGATCGGAAGATCACCTTCATCGATACTCCGGGCCACGAGGCGTTCACCGCCATGCGTGCCCGTGGTGCGAAGGTCACCGATATCGCCATCCTGGTGGTCGCAGCGGACGACGGCGTCATGCCGCAGACCGTTGAAGCCCTCAACCACGCCCAGGCGGCCAACGTGCCGATCGTCGTGGCCGTGAACAAGATCGACAAGGAAGGCGCTAACCCGGACAAGGTCCGCGGCCAGCTGACCGAGTACGGCCTGGTTCCGGAAGAATACGGTGGCGACACCATGTTCGTGGAGGTCTCTGCCCGCCAGAACCTGAACATCGACGAGCTCCTCGGCGCCGTTCTGCTCACCGCAGACGCTGCCCTGGACATGCGCGCCAACCCGAACAAGGACGCCCGCGGCATCGCGATTGAAGCCAACCTGGATAAGGGCCGCGGTTCCGTGGCCACCGTCCTGGTTCAGTCCGGTACCCTGCACGTCGGCGACACCATCGTGGCAGGCACGGCCCACGGCCGCGTCCGTGCGATGTTCGACGACGACGGCAGCGCCCTGACCGAGGCCGGCCCGTCCCGCCCCGTGCAGGTCCTGGGTCTGTCCAACGTCCCGCGCGCCGGTGACACCTTCTTCGTGACCGCTGACGAGCGCACCGCCCGCCAGATCGCCGAGAAGCGTGAAGCTGCCGACCGCAACGCCGCCCTGGCCAAACGCCGCAAGCGCATCAGCCTGGAAGACTTCGACCAGGCCGTCGCCGATGGCAAGATCGACACCCTCAACCTCATCCTCAAGGGTGACGTGTCCGGTGCCGTGGAAGCCCTCGAGGACGCGCTGCTCAAGATCGACGTCGGCGAGGGTGTCCAGCTCCGCGTCATCCACCGCGGTGTCGGTGCGATCACGCAGAACGACGTCAACCTGGCAACGGTCGACAGCGCCGTCATCATCGGCTTCAACGTCAAGCCCGCCGAGCGTGTTGCCGAACTGGCAGACCGCGAAGGCGTGGACATGCGCTTCTACTCCGTCATCTACGCAGCAATCGATGACATTGAGGCAGCCCTCAAGGGCATGCTCAAGCCGGAGTACGAAGAGGTCCAGCTTGGCACCGCCGAGGTCCGCGAAGTGTTCCGTTCCTCCAAGTTCGGCAACATTGCAGGCTCGATCGTCCGCTCCGGTGTCATCCGGCGCAACGCCAAGGCCCGCATCAGCCGCGACGGCAAGATCATCGGTGACAACCTCACCGTTGAGACGCTCAAGCGCTTCAAGGACGACGCCACCGAGGTCCGCACGGACTTCGAGTGTGGTATCGGTCTTGGCTCGTTCAACGACATCACCGAAGGCGACATCATCGAGACCTTCGAGATGCGCGAGAAGCCGCGCGTCTAAGTCGGTCCACCTTCGGGTGAATGAGTAGTAAAGGTGCGGGGCCGTTGGATTTATCCGGCGGCCCCGCGCTTCGCGATTGAGGGGGCCCCGCCCCTTCGACGGACGGCCAGCGATCTTCGATCGTGGCCGCCCGTCTCCGGCAGGCCCGATGCCACTCCCGGGCCCCCCCCAACCGCTACGCGCTATGGTGATAATGTCACCCGGCGCTCCCCAAAGTTTCTAGAATTTAGGAGGATGTCATGGCTGATCCCGCACGGGCTGCCAAGTTGGCGCAGCGGATTAAGGTTGTCGTTGCTGAGGCGCTGGGCCGGAGGGTGAAGGATCCCCGTCTGGAAGGCGTCACCGTGACCGACTCGCGGGTGACCAACGACCTGCAGCACGCGACTGTCTACTACACCGTGTTCGGTGACGAAGTGGCCCAGGCCGATGCCGCCAAGGGACTGGAGAAGGCCAAGGGCGTGCTGCGGCAGGAAGTCGGCCGGAACATTACCGTTCGGCTGACTCCGACGCTCGAGTTCGTGGCCGACCAGATCCCCGTCAACGCCTCGAACCTTGAGGAACTGCTCCGGGCCGCGAAGAAGCGCGACGCCGAGGTGGCCGCGCTTGCCGAAAGTGCAAAGCACGCCGGCGACGCCGATCCTTACAAGAGCGACACGCCGCAGGACGTGGAGCTGGACGAGGACGACTTTGACGAAGAGGACCTGGACCTCATCGACAACGACGCCATCGATGAGGACCGCAACAAGTAGGAATTCTTTCCACAGCAGGGGCCGGAACCGGTAACGGATCCGGCCCCTGCTGTTTTCGTTGGCGTTCCGGTTGCCTGTTCCGGCGAAGGACACGGTGGCTGCCGTGACGAGGGGCGGCGGCGGGCCGGGGGACCTTCGACCCTATGCCCTTTCGAGGGCGGGGAGTCCCATGGAACCATGACTGCAGGTATGCGGGGAGGCGCCGGAGCGCCGTGGATTCCAGCCTGACCAAGTGCCCGCACTGCGGGAAGACCAACCGGATTCCTGCGGCCGCGGCCGGGCATCCGCGCTGCGGCAGCTGCCGCCGGGACCTGCCGTGGATCGTGGCGGCGGGAGATGCCGACTTCCCGGTGGTTGCGGAGCAGTCGTCCGTTCCGGTGCTCGTCGACTTTTGGGCGGCGTGGTGCGGCCCGTGCCGAATGGTCAGCCCGGTGCTGGACAAGCTGGCGCAGGAAAGGGCGGGGACGTTCAAGCTCGTGAAGGTTGACGTCGACACGTCCCCGGGGCTGTCCCGACGGTTCGATATCCAAGCCATTCCAACGTTGCTGCTCATCAAGAACGGCGCGGTGGTGGCGCGCCAGGCCGGGGCGCCGCCGGCCGCGGCCCTTCGCAGCTGGTTGGATGCCGCACTGTCCGCAAGCCCGAGGTGAGCACCCGGTGCCGGCATCATCTGGGCTGCATCAGCCCGACTGAACAGTACGCTGAAATGGAGGACGCAATGACCGAGATCCTGCGCTATGAAGTCGGGTCGGGGACAGTGCTGGTGGAGGTCGAGGACAACAGCTTCGGGGTGGAGCGGCCCTCCCGCAACGAGCAGGGAATCCTCGACGCCGGGCGCCGCCTCGAGGACGCGCTCTCGGCGGTCCGGCCGGCGGCCAACGCCGCCGCTGAAGTGATGAAGGAACTAGGTCCAGAACACCTGGAGCTTCAGTTCGGCGTGAAGCTGGCGGGAGAGGCCGGCGCCATCATCGCCAGGAACTCCGCCGAAGGCCACTTCATCATCCGGATGTCCTTCACCAAGGCTTCCGTGACGGCCGAGGCGCCAGAGGAAGAAATCATGCTCTGAATTCGTCTGGACCTGTGTCCGTCGCCGCCGCTAAATGCCGTCCCGAGTGCTATCACGCGGCGATTGGGGGCGCTGCACGTCAGCCGGCCTAGCGGCGTTTTGAGCGCCCTCGGGCTCCCAGGCCGCCGCCCAGCACGGGGGATCCCATGCCCAGCAGGTAGCCGAAGTCGTACCAGTTCCCCGCACGGGCGGAGTTATAGAACGGGAATTCACTCCAGAACCCGAATACATGGGCGATCAGGACGATCCATGCCGTCAGCCCATTCCAGAAACCCCACAGCAGGTCTTGCCACCACACGATGTACTCCCTCGGCTGGAAATCCACGGCGCCCTGACGGGCCAGGGCGGCCCGACGCCAGGTTGGCGGGCCAGCCCGGAAGCGCCGTGAGCTCAGGCTAGGGCGCCGGCGGGTCCGGCGATAGGGCCGGTGGACCTGTCGCTGCCCGCTGCCGGCATACGTGCAGGGATGCGCCCGAGGCCCTCCACCAGATCGGCCTGGCTGCCGCAGAGCGCGATCCGAATCCAACCCTCCCCGATGGAGCCGAACGCCGTGCCGGGGGCGAAGGCCACGCCGGAGTCCGCCAGGAAGCGGCGCGTCCATGACCGGACATCCCCGCCGCTGGCATGCGAGACGTCCGCCCACAAATAGAACGCGCCTTGGGCCGCGAGGTAGGGGATGCCGTGGGCCCGCAGCACCGCCGAGGCCGCGTCGCGGTTGGCCCGGTAATGGGCATGGGCGTGGCTGACGTAGTCCTGCGGGCCGGTCAGCGCCGCCAGCGCGGCGTACTGCGACGGCGAGGCCACGCAGGACACGATCGACTCCATGACGTTGTTCATCTTCTGCTCCAGCCCCGGCGGGCAGATCAGGGCGCCGATCCGCAGCCCCGTCAGCCCGTAGGTTTTGGAGAGCGTGAGCGAGGTGAAAACGCGTGCTTCGCCCGGGACGTCGCTGTCGAAGCGGGCGGCGCTGACGTGCGGGACATCGTAGGTGAACGCCTCGTAGCATTCATCGGAGATGACCCACAGATCGTGCCGCCTTGCCAGCTCCACGAGGCGGCGTGTCAGGTCCTCGCCCAGGACAGCGCCGAGCGGATTGGACGGAGAATTCAGGACCAGCACCTTGGTCCGGGGCGTGATGAGCGCCTCGATGTCCTCGATCCGCGGCTGGAAATCGTGCCCCGGGTACAGCGGGTAGCGGACCGGGACGGCGTGCAGCAGGCTGCTCGTCATCGCGAAGGTGGGGTAGCCGGGATTGGGGATAAGGATCTCGTCCCCGGGGGAGAGCAGCAGGCTCATGGCGAAGTGCAGGCCCTGCTGGGCGCCGTCGACCACGTAGACGCGCTCGGCGCCGACCGGCGTCGCATTGTGTTCACGGAAGCGGGCGGCGAAGGCCTCCCGCAGGGCGGGGATCCCGGCGTTAGGTGTGTAGTTGGTCTCGTCCCGGTCGAGGCACGCCATGCCGGCCTCGAGGACGTGGCGGGGCACTGCGAAGCCCGGCTCCCCGATACTCAGCACAATCGCACCGGGCGTTCCCCAGGCGGCTTCGGTGATCTCACGGATCTGGTTGATCGGGACATCGCGGACATGTGCGGCAAGCTCGGGCATGTGTGCCATCCTAACGCCCGGCGTCCGCGGTGCCGGCGGGACGGTGGGCGTCGGGGCAGGGCTGGCCCGCATATACTGGGAGGCGTGCTTTCTGGACTGGTGATAGTAGACAAGCCGCAAGGTTGGACCAGCCACGATGTGGTTGGACGGATGCGGCGGATCGCCGGTACCCGAAAGGTCGGCCACGCCGGGACACTGGATCCGATGGCCACCGGCGTTCTGGTGGTGGGCATCAACAAGGCCACCCGTCTGCTGACCTACATCGTGGGCACGTCCAAGACCTACACGGCCACCATCAGGCTCGGTGAATCCACCGTGACTGACGACGCCGAAGGCGAGGTCACGGCCACCCGCAGCGCCGCCGGGGTCACCGAAGACGCCGTCCGCGCAGGCGTCGCGGCACTGACCGGGGAAATCGAACAGGTTCCCAGCAGCGTCAGCGCCATCAAGGTCAACGGGGAACGCGCCTACGCCCGGGTCCGGTCCGGCGAAGAGGTCAAGCTCGCAGCCCGGCCCGTGACGATCCACCGATTTGAGATCCACGAGACCCGTCCCGTCCACGACGGGGAGGCCCTCGACGTGGACGTCACCGTGGAGTGCTCCTCCGGAACCTACATCCGTGCCCTGGCCCGCGACCTCGGTGATGCTCTCGGCGTCGGCGGCCACCTCACGGCACTGCGCAGGACCCAAGTAGGTCCGTACACCCTTGACCAGGCGCACACCCTCGAACAATTGGCCGAGAAGCTGGACGTCCTGGAGATCTCGGACGCCGCCCGGGCACTGATGCCGAACCGTGAACTGAGCGAGGCGGAAACCACCGAGATTTCCTTCGGCCGCAGGATCGCCGCTGGAGCCTCGGCCGGCACGCCGGAGGCGGCGACGGCCGACAAACCCGCAGCGGCGTTCGCGCCGGACGGTTCGCTCGTGGCCCTCCTGGCCGATGCGGGAAGCTACGCCAAACCTGTGCTGGTGTTCGCACCGGACAATGAAAAGCACGGCAACGACAAGCCTGGCAACGACAAGCCAGCCACAGAAAAGCAGCCCACGGAAAAGCTGGCCGGCCAGTAGTGGACGCGTATTTCTACATCATTCTGGTGGTGGGCCTGCTCTCCAGCGTCATCTGCGTCGTCGCAGGCATCCTGAAGAAGGCGCCCAACGACACGACGATACTGTCGGTGGCCGCCGTCGAACTTGCCCTCCTGGTCTATCTGGTGGGTTCGATTGTCCGGGTGGCCAGCGGCGAGCGGATCGCGGGGGAGTCTTGGGAGTTCTGGGGCTATCTGGCGACGGCGATGATCCTCCCGATCGGGGCCGTGTACTGGTCCATCCTGGAGCGGACCCGCTGGAGCAACTTTGTCCTGGCCGCCGTCGGCGTCACCGCCCTGGTGATGGCGGCCCGCATGAACCAGATCTGGTATTGAGATGGAAGAGGCAGAAAACGTGAGCGCAAACTCCCCGCACGACGGCACCGGAAACCCGGCGGGGCCGGCGTCCCGGACCACACGGCCGGCGACTACCGATACCCGCAACACCGGGCCGGGACGGCTGCTGATTGCTGTCTATGCCATCTTCGCGATTTCGGCGACGGCCCGGGCCGGCTACCAGATTCTCACGAAGTTTTCCGAGGCACCGCTGGCGTACCTGCTGTCCGCGTTCGCCGCCGCCGTGTACGTCGTGGCCACCGTGTCCCTGGCGAAGCCGGGGCGCACCGCGTTCAAGGTTTCCGTCGCGGCAGTCCTGGTGGAGCTTGTGGGCGTCCTGGTCGTGGGAGCACTCAGCGTGTTCGACTCGGTGAACTTCCCGCACGAGACCGTGTGGTCCCTGTTTGGCCGCGGCTACGGATTCATCCCGCTCCTGCTGCCGATCCTGGGACTCATCTGGCTTTACCGCCGCCGGCCCGCGCCCCGCAAGGACTAGGGCGGGTTGGTCCGCGGCGGGACTAAGGCGGTTCGTGCCGTCCCGCGCCGTGACTTCACCTAACGGTCAGCGGGGGTTGCCCCTTGCTCCGGACTGGTCAGGCGCAGTGCCTCGGTGAGCCTGCTTCGCAGCCCGGGCCAAGCCGCGCCGAATCCCGGGTGCAGTTGCTTGCTGCCGACGGCGTCAATCCCCACCCACTGAAGTTCGAGGCTTTCCGGATCACTGATTGCGACATCGAAGGGCTGCAGTGCTTCGGCGACGACGGTCGTGTACGTCCAGTAGCCGACGTCGAACACTGACGTAAACAGGACGCGGACGTTCTCCGGCGGCACGGCCGCTTCCTCCTGTGCTTCCCGCAGCGCGCCGTGGATGGCCTCTTCCCGTTGGTGCAAGGCGCCGCCGGGGAGCCCCCACGTGCCGCCTTGATCGCTCCATAGCGCGCGGTGCTGGAGCAGGACCCCCTTGGCGGGGTCGTGGACCAGGAGCCCGGCGGATCCGAACCGACCCCAGAACCGCCCCCGGTCGCCTTCGACCCAGGCATCGCCCGGATCGCGTGGACCCAACGGGCGGCGCGGATCGCCCGGCAACGGTGGTGCGAACGATGATTCCCCGGCTTGGGGCGCGGCTGTGCTGTCCATCCCTACAGCTTGCCACGCACCGGTCCTTGGGAGGGCGGGCGGCGTACGCAGTGTTACGTGCACGACGTGCACTGAGGTGCACTGAGGTGCACTGAGGTGCACTGCCGAGGGTCGCTCCACTATGAGTCGCGCGCGAGAGCAGAATCGCTTCCGCTATTTCTGTCTTCCGCCTGGACTGACCCCGCGCCTCTTCACCCCGCGTTGCGCCAAACCTTCCGGCACGGCTACTTCTGCGCGGGGGAGGTTACGGTCGGGGACGTTTCGAACGGGAGGGGCGTGCCGACGTCGAACGGAACGGCACCCTGCGCCGGCGTCACGGTAAACCAGTAGCCGTCCTGCCCGGTGGCATAGATCAGCATCCGCCGGCGCCCGTCGAGTGGATCGCCTTCCGGATAGGACACCCCTCCGGTGCACGTCACCGGCATCGAAGCGATACGGAGCGGCCCTGGCCCCGGATCGCCCTTCAGGACGTCCTCGACCTCCACGACAGCATCCTGCCATCAGCATGCAAAGGATCCATCCCACCCACCCGAGCTGCACCGGCCACCGCATCTTCAGAACCTAGCGGCTCGGAGCGGGAACGGTCCAGAGTAGAGGCGGCGCCCATCCCTGCACCGGGCCGAAAGCCCCAAGCATGCGCGCCCGGGCGGGCCTAGGGTGGAGGCATGGACCAGCGCAGTCTGATGCTGCGGGCAGTGAAGACGATCCACACCCTTGCCTGGCTCGTGATCGAGGCCTGTATGGCCTACGTCCTGTACGCCGGCATCACGGGCCGCAATGACCGTAAGACCAGGGCTGCCGCCGTCGTGGTCGCCGGCGAATCGCTGATCTTTGCAGGCACCGGCTTCCAGTGCCCGTTGACCGTCGTCGCGCAAACTCTTGGTGACGGCTCGGGCTCCGTCACGGACATCTACCTGCCGCGGTGGTTGGCGAATATCCTGCCCGGGCTCCACGTCCCCCTCATCCTCGTCGCCGTGCTGCTGCATTGGCGAAATTGGCGGAAACAGGCGGTGCGCGATAGCGAGCGGCGGCTTCTGCTCGGGCGATAGTGCGCGCCCGCCTCACACCTTCGACCTGCCGCCGATTAACCCTGGTCCCGCCGGCGGGGCCTTTGCGAGGCTGCCCCGGGAGCCCGGCGGACCGTCCGGGAGTTGCCCGGATTGCGGGTAATCTTAGAGAGTTCCGGAGCCGGCACGGTCGCTCCGGAGGAGTTCATGGCAGGCAGCAAAAGGCGAGGTTGATGGTCCACATCTGGAACGATCTGTCCGAGGTCCCGGCGGACTTTGGTCCGTCGGTGGTCACGTTCGGCAATTTCGACGGCGTGCACCGCGGCCACCAGCAGGTGCTTTCGCAGCTCATCCGTACCGCCCGGTTGAACCACGCACGCGCCGTCGCCATCACCTTCGACCCGCACCCCGCGCAGGTACACCGCCCGGAATCGGCTCCCGAACTGATCATGGGGCTGGAGGACAAGCTCGTGGCCCTCGGAGAGCTCGGCCTCGACGCCGTGCTGGTCATGAAGTACTCGCTGGAGCTCGCCAGCCTCACTCCCGAGGAATTCGTCGCGACAGTGCTGGTCGACAGCCTCAAGGCCAGCCATGTGGTGGTCGGCCACGACGCCCGGTTTGGCCGCGGCAATTCCGGCGACCTCTCCACCATGCAGCAGCTGGGCAAGAAGCTCGGGTTCGAGGTGCTGGTCATCAGCGAGTTCGGCTCAGAGGGCTTTCCCATCCACGACGACGACGGCACGGACCGCCGCTGTTCGTCCACGTGGGTGCGTGAGGCCCTGCGCGCGGGCGACGTAGCCACCGCCGCTGCCGTCCTCGGCAGGCCGCACCGGATGCGCGGCGAGGTGGTGCACGGTGCCGCACGCGGCCGCGACCTCGGCTTCCCCACCGCGAACCTCTCCTCGACGGCTACCGGGTACATCCCCGCGGACGGCATCTACGCCGGCTGGCTCGTGGACCAGGCCGGCACGCGCTGGCCCGCCGCCATCTCCGTGGGCTCGAACCCGACGTTCGACGGCGTGAGCCGCCAGGTCGAGGCCCACGTGATCGACCGCCCGGAAGAGTCTCCCGACGACTTCGATCTGTACGACCAGACAGTTGTGGTGGAATTTGTCGCCAGGCTCCGCGGCATGGTGGCGTACCGTGGGGCTGAAGCTTTGGTGGAGCAGATGCGCCTGGACGTCGTCCAGGCCCACGACCTCCTGTTCGCCCGCTGAAAACCGGGCCGGATCGGCGTCGGCCCCCGCGCTGACAATGTTCTGATTCACTGGAGCCGCGCGCTGATTGGCAGCCATGTGGCAAGGAAGGCAAGACACATGACCATCGAGAAAAACACGAGGGAACTGGACCAGGACATTGTCCGGGACTTCAGCGCGCGGATGAGCTACTCGTCCTACCTGCAGTTGCCCACCCTGCTCAGCGCCCAGCAGCCGGTCAGCACCCCGGAACACCACGACGAGATGCTGTTCATCATCCAGCACCAGACCACGGAGCTGTGGCTGAAGCTGGTACTGCACGAGCTTCGCAGCGCCGCCGCGTGGCTGCGGTCGGACGACCTCGGGTCCGCCCTGAAGGCGATCGCCCGCGTTAAGCACATTCAGAAGACGCTCACCGAGCAATGGTCCGTGCTGGCCACCCTGACGCCCACCGAGTACTCCCAGTTCCGCGGGTTCCTCGGCAACTCGTCCGGATTCCAGTCCAGCCAGTACCGTGCGGTCGAGTTCCTTCTCGGCAACAAGAACGCCAAGATGCTTCCGGTGTTCGAATCGGACCCCGAAGCCCACGAGATGCTGCGCGAACTGCTCGAAGCCCCCAGCATCTATGACGATTTCCTCGCCTATCTCAAGCGCCAGGGCTTTGACGTCCCGGCCTCCGTGCTGGAGCGCGACGTCACCAAGGCCCACGAGTTCTGCCCCGAACTGGTCCCGGTGTTCAAGTACATCTACGAGAACGCCGCCGACAACTGGGGCGCGTACGAGGCCTGCGAGGAACTTGTGGACCTTGAGGACAACTTCCAGCTGTGGCGTTTCCGCCACCTGCGCACCGTCCAGCGGACCATCGGCATGAAGGCCGGCACCGGCGGATCCAGCGGCGCCGCGTTCCTGCAGAAGGCCCTCGAACTGACCTTCTTCCCCGAGCTCTTCGCCGTGCGGACGGAGATCGGCCAGTGAGCGTCTCCGCCAACACCGAAGCGACGGACATCCTGTGGCAGCGCGCCCTGGCCCTCGACGCCGCGGATCCGCTGGCAGGCTACCGCGACCACTTCGTGGGCACGGACACGGACCTGTCCTACCTTGACGGCAACTCCCTGGGCCGTCCGCTCAAGCGGACCGTCACCGACATCGGCAGCTTCATCCAGAACAGCTGGGGCGGCCGCCTGATCCGGGGCTGGGACGAGGAATGGCTCGAACTGCCCCAGAAGATCGGCGACCAGCTCGGCCGCGCCGTGCTCGGCGCGGCGCCGGGGCAGACCATCATTGCCGATTCCACCACCGTGGTGCTGTACAAGCTCATCCGCGCCGCGCTGGCAGCCGTCACTGATCCGGCCCGGACCGAAATCGTCCTGGACACGGACAATTTCCCCACCGACCGCTACCTGGTGGAGGGAATCGCCCGCGAAGAAGGCCTGACCCTGCGCTGGATCGACGCCGATCCCGCCTCCGGTGTCACCGTCGAGCAGGTGCGGGACGCCACCGGCCCGGCCACCGCCGTCGTGGTCCTGAGCCAGATCGCCTACCGCTCCGGCTTCCTCGCGGACCTGCCGGCCATCACCGCCGCAGTCCACGACGCCGGAGCCCTTGTCGTGTGGGACCTTTGCCACTCCGCCGGGTCAGTGGAGATCGCTTTGGACGACGCCGACGTCGACTTCGCGGCAGGCTGCACCTACAAGTACCTGAACGGGGGACCGGGCTCGCCCGCGTTCGCCTACGTCAACGCCCGGCACCTGGCCGGACTGCAGCAACCCATCTGGGGCTGGATGGGACGCAAGGACGCGTTCGAAATGGGTCCCGGCTACGAGGCCGCTCCCGGCATCCGCGGCTTCCTCAGCGGCACTCCGGCAATCTTCGGGATGCTCGCCATGCGCGGCACCCTGGACCTGATCGAGGAAGCGGGGATGGCGTCACTGCGTGGGAAGTCACGGTTGCTGACGGCGTATGCCCTCGAACTCTACGATGCCTGGCTGGCGCCGGCCGGCGTGCAGCTGTCCACCCCGCGGGACGCGGAACTGCGCGGCAGCCATGTGACAATCGACCACCCGGCCTTCCGTGAAATGACGGCCACGCTGTGGGACCAGGATGTGATTCCCGATTTCCGCGCCCCGCAGGGCATCAGGATCGGGCTGTCGCCGCTCAGCACGTCCTTCGCGGAGCTGTACCGGGGCGTCGAGGCAATTCGTGCGCTGCTCGCAGGCCAGGAAAGCGGAACACCGCAACCGCCGCAGGCAGCCGGCACAGCGGCGGAGCCGGCGGGCGCGTCCGCCGGTTTCGACAAGACCGCGGACGTGCCACTAAACTGAACGTTGGATCCGGCTGCAGTCCGTGGCGGCTGGCTCCTGTTGTGTACGGAATGCCCGGCTTCGGCGGGGGATTCCGGGACGGCACCCCCGGCAGTGCATTACTGATTCGGGCCTCACGGCACATCTCTAGGAGTTATTGTGGCACTTGAAGCCGCTGTAAAGCAGTCCATCATCAAGGATTTCGCAACGTCCGAGGGCGACACCGGTTCGCCGGAGGTCCAGGTTGCAGTCCTGACTCAGCGGATCAAGGATCTCACTGAGCACATGAAGGAGCACAAGCACGATTACCACACCCAGCGCGGTCTGCTGGCCATGGTTGGTCGTCGCAAGCGCATGCTCACCTACCTCAAGAACACTGACATCACCCGCTACCGTAAGCTCATCGAGCGCCTCGGCCTGCGTCGCTAGTCAGTTTTAAGGGGCGGCCCCTTCCGGACCGGAAAGGGCCGCCTTCTTCAGGAAAAAACTAAACAGGAGGATCAACCGCATCACGCATTCGCGGTCCTCGGTAGTGATCCCCGGGAACGGCCTCAAGGAATGAGGCCCGGCCCGTGGGTCTCGATCGATGACCGGGTGCAGTGCAGGCCAGTAGACAGATGCTGGACTGGGTTGATGCGGCTGGGCTCCGTGAACCAAGAAACGGAGGTGACTCTCTATGGAGGGTCCCGAAATCCAGTTCTCAGAAGCAGTCATTGACAATGGCCGCTTCGGCAAGCGTGTAATCCGCTTTGAAACCGGCCGCCTTGCCAAGCAGGCAGCCGGCGCAGCGATGGTCTACATCGACGAAGAGACCGCGCTGCTGTCCGCAACCACCGCCGGCAAGCACCCGCGTGAAGGTTTCGACTTCTTCCCGCTGACCGTCGACGTCGAAGAGCGTATGTACGCCGCCGGCCGCATCCCGGGCTCGTTCTTCCGCCGCGAAGGCCGTCCCTCTACGGAAGCCATCCTGGCCTGCCGCCTCATGGACCGCCCGCTGCGCCCCGCGTTCGTCAAGGGCCTGCGCAACGAGGTCCAGATCGTCGTCACCGTGCTGTCCATCAACCCGGACGAGCTCTACGACGTCGTCGCGATCAACGCGTCCTCGATGTCCACCCAGCTTTCCGGCCTGCCCTTCTCCGGCCCGATCGGCGGCGTCCGCGTTGCCCTCGTCGCCGACGAGAACGGCTCGCAGTGGGTTGCGTTCCCGAAGCACTCCCAGCTCGAGAACGCCGTCTTCAACATGGTTGTCGCCGGCCGCATCGCCGGTGACGACGTCGCCATCATGATGGTTGAAGCCGAAGCGACCGACAACTCCTGGAACCTCATCAAGGAACAGGGCGCCACCGCCCCGACCGAAGAGGTTGTCTCCGAAGGCCTCGAGGCTGCCAAGCCGTTCATCAAGGCCCTTTGCGAAGCACAGTCCGACCTGGCAGCCCGCGCCGCCAAGCCGACCGTCGAGTTCCCGGTCTTCCTGGACTACCAGGACGACGTCTACGCCGCTGTGGAGTCCGCTGCCGCCGAGAAGCTGGCCGCTGTCTTCCAGATCGCCGACAAGCAGGAACGCGACACCGCGTCCGACGAGCTCAAGGACGAGGTCACCTCCTCCCTGGCCGGCCAGTTCGAAGGCCGCGAGAAGGAGCTGTCCGCAGCCTTCCGCTCCGTCACCAAGCAGGTTGTGCGCCAGCGCATCCTCAAGGACCAGATCCGCATCGACGGCCGTGGCCTGACGGACATCCGCCAGCTCACCGCCGAGGTTGAGGTTCTGCCCCGCGTCCACGGCTCGGCCATCTTCGAACGCGGCGAGACCCAGATCATGGGTGTCACCACGCTGAACATGCTCAAGATGGAACAGCAGATCGACTCGCTGTCTCCTGTGACGCGCAAGCGCTACATGCACAACTACAACTTCCCGCCGTACTCCACCGGCGAGACCGGCCGCGTCGGTTCCCCGAAGCGCCGCGAAATCGGCCACGGTGCCCTCGCAGAGCGCGCCATCATGCCGGTGCTGCCGTCCCGCGAGGAATTCCCCTACGCCATCCGCCAGGTGTCTGAGGCTCTCAGCTCCAACGGTTCGACGTCGATGGGTTCCGTCTGCGCCTCCACGCTGTCCCTGCTCAACGCAGGCGTGCCGCTGAAGGCTGCCGTTGCCGGTATCGCCATGGGCCTGGTCTCCGACCAGGTTGACGGCCAGACCCGCTACGCCGCCCTGACCGATATCCTCGGCGCCGAAGATGCCTTCGGCGACATGGACTTCAAGGTTGCCGGTACTTCCGAGTTCGTCACGGCCATCCAGCTGGACACGAAGCTCGACGGCATCCCCGCCTCGGTCCTGGCCGCCGCCCTGAAGCAGGCCCGCGAAGCCCGTCTGCACATCCTGGACGTCCTGAACTCCGCGATCGACACCCCGGACGAGCTCTCCGAGTTCGCGCCGCGCGTCATCGCGGTCAAGATCCCGGTTGACAAGATCGGCGAGGTCATCGGCCCGAAGGGCAAGATGATCAACCAGATCCAGGAAGACACCGGAGCCGACATCTCGATCGAGGACGACGGAACTGTCTACATCGGCGCCACCAACGGCCCGTCTGCCGACGCAGCACGGTCCGCGATCAACGCCATCGCCAACCCGCAGATCCCGGAAATCGGTGAGCGCTACCTGGGCACGGTCGTCAAGACCACCACCTTCGGCGCCTTCGTTTCCCTGACCCCGGGCAAGGACGGCCTGCTGCACATCTCCGAGCTGCGCAAGATCGCCGGCGGCAAGCGCGTGGACAACGTCGACGACGTCGTCTCCGTAGGCCAGAAGATCCAGGTGGAAATTACCAAGATCGACGATCGCGGAAAGCTGTCCCTGTCGCCCGTAGTGGCTGACGAGGCAGGAGCAGACAACGCAGAAAACGCAGACAACGCTGAGGTCTCCGAGGAGTCCGCACAGTAGTCTCGTGCATCAAAGAGCGGGGCCSGTGGATCAACCACCGGCCCCGCTGCTGTTAAAGGTAGGATGGCAGGCAGATTTGGCATGTGTTCAATGAAAGGCCTTGATGACTGTCGTCCCCCTGCCGCTAGAGCAGAACCAGCACGCTGACACCCTGATCCACGGCGCCGACGGCGGCTCCGAGGTGCGACGCTCGGTCTTGCCCGGCGGCGTCCGCGTCCTCACCGAAGCGATGCCCGGCCAGCGCTCTGCCACGATCGGTTTCTGGGTCGGAGTCGGCTCCCGCGACGAGGCCCCCGGCCAGCACGGCTCTACCCACTTCCTGGAGCACCTGCTCTTCAAGGGCACCAAGCGCCGCACCGCGCTGGAGATCGCCTCGGCCTTCGACGAGGTCGGCGGGGAATCGAACGCCGCCACCGCGAAGGAAAGCACCTGCTACTTCGCCCGCGTGCTGGACACGGACCTTCCTATGGCGATCGACGTCATCGCGGACATGATCACCGGAGCGGTCCTGGACCCGCAGGAGATGGAGCAGGAACGGGACGTCATTCTCGAGGAAATCGCCATGGACAGCGACGACCCCACCGACGTCGCGCATGAGAACTTCGTTGCCGCCGTGCTGGGAACGCACCCGCTGGGCCGCCCCATCGGCGGCACCCCGGCAGCCATCCGGGCCGTGGCGCGCGACTCGGTGTGGGACCACTACCGCCGCTACTACCGTCCCGACGAGCTCGTGGTCACCGCTGCCGGCGGGCTGGACCACGACGTCGTCTGCGGGCTCGTGGTGGAGGCCCTGCACTCCGCCGGCTGGAACCTTGAGGCCGCGGCCGCCCCGGTGCAGCGCCGCTCCACCGAGCGTGCCGCCATCACCGGCACGGCCGGCCTGCATGTGGTCAAGAGGCAGGTAGAACAGGCCAACATCATTATGGGTTGCCCCTCGCTGGTCGCCACGGACGACCGGCGCTTCGTCATGAGTGTTCTCAACGCCGTCCTCGGCGGGGGCATGTCCTCCCGGCTCTTCCAGGAGGTCCGGGAAAAGCGCGGCCTCGTCTACTCGACCTACTCGTTCGCCTCCTCCTACGCCGACGCCGGCTATTTCGGCATGTACGCCGGATGCACGCCGTCGAAGGTCCGGCAGGTAATTGATCTGCTGGGCGCCGAACTGGACAAGCTGGCTGCCGACGGCATCTCGGACGAGGAGCTCCGCAAGGCGGAGGGGCAGCTGTGCGGCGGAATCGTGCTGGCGCTGGAGGACACCGGTTCCCGGATGTCCCGGCTGGGCCGCGCGGAACTGGTCTCCGGCGAGTACCAGGACATCGATGAGACCCTCCGCCAGATCAAGGCCGTCACAGCCGCGGAAGTCCAGGAGCTCGCCCGTGAGCTCGCGGCAGCCCCGCGGACCGTCACGGTGGTCGGCCCGTTCGAGGAAACCGAGACGTTCGGGCTCCTAGCCTAGACATTCCAGCTGGCGCGGCGTCATGATGGTGGCGGGGTCACTCGGGAGGAACTCCATATGGGAGAAACTGTGGACCGGCCACTGCCAGGCAGTGCATGCGAAGCGCTTGAGGGGTTCCTGGGCCATTGGACCGGGATGACGCACTGGGAGGCAACGGCGTGGGGTCCGGCGCGCAGCGCGGACACCGAGATCATCTTTTCCCGGGCGGCCGCCGGGCTCGCCGTCACCCAGAGCTACCGGCACACGGACGCGGACGGGAACCGCTCCGAAGGCCATGGTGTCTTTACGACGGACCCGGACCACCCCGACACCTTCTGGTACCACGTCAACAGCCTCGGACTGCCGCCCGAGGCGCCCGCGCGCGCCAACATGGAGGGTGGCACATTGACCGTGGAACGGCGCAGCGACCGCGGCACCGCACGGCACACCTTCCGGGTGGACGACGGCGAACTGACGCACGCCGCCGGTCTCCGCCTGGGCAGGGCGAGCGACTTCACCCCCTTCATGACCACCGTGTGCCGTCGCGTCGCTGAGGGCGCCGCCGTACCGGCATAAGCCCTCGTCCCCGCATAAATTCTCAGGAGGCTGCCTGCAGGATCCGGGTCTTCGGAGTTCCCTCAAGGGCGGGTGCCGCCTCGGCGGAGTTCCACACCTTCGCCTGAAGATTGGCCAACAAGGCCTCCGCCTGCTCGCGCTGCTCGAAGTCCAGCTCAACGACTACAGAGTGCGGGTCGTCCACGGGTTGGTTGATGCGGTACGCGGTGACGCCCGACGCCGCGCGGTTCACCGGATCACGGTCGAACGCCGCTTTCCACATGGCGAAATCCTTGATCTTATGCTCGATCTGCAAGGTGAACATGCTGCCCTCCTCGTTGGTGTTAGTTGCCCGCCGCGGCGGATATTCCACACTCTAGAACCGGCCAGCTGAACGCGATACCCCGGAATTTCTGGACCCGACATACCGGCTTCATGGCGCGGGCGAGCCCGCTCTACCCGCCGGCGAACGGCGGCAGTACGTCGACGACGTCGGCCGCCTTGAGCACCGCGGCATGGTCCCGGACGGCAACTTCGTTGAGCAGGAAACTGGAGCGGGACAGGAGACGGGCCAGCGGCGGCGTACCGGCCGGCGGTTCGGGGCGCTCGACGGCGAGGATCGCCTCCAGCAGCGAGGCGAGGGTGTCGCCGTCGGCGAGCTCGTAGCGTTCCTCATCCACGCCGGCAGCAGCGCGCGCGGCAGCGAAGTAGCGTACATTCACGGAAAAATCAGCCTCCGATGGCGCTCATGCTGCGGTCCGGCTGGACGAAGTCGGGCGCGTCGAGGCCCACATGGTCCATGCCGTGGGCCTTGGGCTTGATCCACATGGCATCCTGCCAGCGTTCGGCGAGCTGTTCGTCGCTGGCGCCCTCGCGCAGCAGCCCCAGCAGATCCACTTCCTCGCGCGAGAACAGGCAGCTCATGATCTTGCCCTCGGCGGTAATGCGCGTCCGGCGGCAGTCTGAGCAGAACGGCTCCGTGACGGAGGCGATGATGCCCACGGTGCCGAGCACGGGGCCGGTGGCCTGGTCGGTGCCGGGAACGCGGGCCCGGACTTCGAACCTTTCCGCCGGGGCGCCGTCGCGGTCCCGCGGGTCGGAACTGAGCACGTAGTCGGCGGAAAGCAGTTCGCGGATCTCCGCGGCGGTGATCATGTTCCGCCGGGTCCAGCCGTGGTCGGCGTCGAGCGGCATCTGCTCGATGAAGCGCAGTTCATAGCCGCGGTCCAGTGCCCAGGCCAGCAGGGCCGGGGACTCGGCGTCGTTGATCCCGCGCATGAGCACGGCGTTGAGCTTGACCGGGCCGAGGCCCGCGGCCCAGGCGGCGTCGACACCGGCGAGGACCCTGTCCAGGAAGGGCCGGCGGGTCAGCTTGGCAAAGGTTTCCTCGTGCAGGGAGTCCAGCGAGACGTTGATCCTGGACAGTCCCGCCGTTTTGAGCCCGGCGGCTTTCTTGTCCAGGCCGACGGCGTTGGTTGTCATTGAGATCGGCAGCTCGGGGTGGGCCTGGCGGAGCGCGGAGATGATGTCGAGCAGGTCCGCGCGTACCAGTGGTTCGCCGCCGGTGAGCCGGAGTTCGCGCACGCCGAGCATGTCGACGCCGATCCGCACGATCCGGACGATCTCCTCCGCGGACATCACCGCCTGCTTGGACAGCCATTCCAGGCCCTCGGCCGGCATGCAATAGGTGCAACGCAGGTTGCACTTGTCCGTCAGTGAGAGGCGCATGTCCGTGGCCCGGCGCCCGTAGCGATCCACGAGCCCGGCAGGCAGGCCCTCCGGACGCCCGGACAGCGCGGCTGCAGCAGGCATTCCCGCTCCGGGACTGCCTGCCACGCGGGGCTGGGGCATACCCAGTTGAACTGTCATAGAGTCAGGCTACGCCACCTCGCGGCCCACGTCACAGCCGCATGACGGTACGGATATTACGGATTCGGGAACGATGTCCTGCAGGGATCCGGAGCCCTGCCCGGAGCATGGCGGCGAACCTATGCTGGAAGCGTGAACAAGACCCAGCCGGCCCCGGACGCAACGGAGCACCGGCGCATCCTCCTCGTCGAGGACGAACCGACCATCGCCGGAGTGGTCCGGGACTACCTCGTCCAGGCGGGATTCCAGGTGGTCCTCGCCGCCGACGGGTTCACGGCCCTGCGCCTTGCGTCCGAGCGCCGCCCGGACCTCGTCCTGCTGGACCGGATGCTGCCGGGCCTGGACGGCGTGGAAGTCTGCCGCCGGCTACGTGCCGCACACAATGTCCCGGTCATCATGCTCACCGCCCTCGGAACGGAAGACGACCGGATCCTGGGCCTGGAAGCGGGCGCGGACGACTACGTCACCAAGCCGTTCTCGCCCCGGGAGCTGGTACTGCGGGTCCGTTCGGTCCTGCGCCGGAGCATGCCTGAATTCAGCCCGGAGCCCTCCGTCGAAGTGGGCGGTTTCGACCTCAACCCGGCCGCGCGCACCGTCTCCCGTTACGGCAGGCCCTTGGCGCTGACGGCCCGGGAGTTCGACCTGCTGGCCTTCATGCTCCGCCGTCCCCGGCAGGTCTTCAGCCGCGAGGAACTCATGAAGGCCGTCTGGGGCTGGGACTACGGGGACCTGTCCACCGTGACGGTGCATGTGCGGAGGCTGCGGGAGAAGATCGAGGACGACCCCACCCGCCCCTCCGTCCTGAAAACGGTCTGGGGCGTGGGTTACCGCCTGGATCCCAGCGACGAGGAGGAGTCCGCCGATGCAGACCTCTGAACTCCTGACCATCATCGGCTGGGCCGTGGCCTGGGGGGCCGTGATCGGGGCCGCGTCGCTGCTGATCCTGAAATCCCTGCGCAGGGCCTCGTTCGCGGTCCAGATCTGTGTGGTGGTGCTCGCCGCCGTGGCGGTCCTGACAGCCGGAATGGTCAGCGCCTTCAACGCCATGTTCATCTCGGCCCGGGACCTCGAAGTGATGTGGTACGTCCTGGCGGTGGCCTCCGCCGTGGCTGTTTCGATCGCGCTCGTGCTGGGATCGAGGGTCTCGCGGAACGCGAAGGCGCTGGTCGAGGCTGCGCGGAGCATCGGCCGCGGCGAGAGCCCCGGGATCCAGTCCCCGGTGATGAGCCACGAACTTGCCGCCCTCGCCGCCGAGCTCGAATCCAGCAGCCGGATGCTGGAGGCCTCCCGGCAGCGTGAGACCGCCGTCGAGAACGCCCGCCGCGAACTGGTCAGCTGGATCTCCCACGACCTCCGGACACCGCTGGCGAGCATGCGCGCCATGACCGAGGCCCTGGAAGACGGCATGGCCGCGGATGTCCCCGGCTATTACCGCAAGATCATCGCGCAGACCGACCTCATGGCCGGCATGGTCAACGATCTCCTGGAGCTGTCGAAGATCCACGCCGGAACGATGCGGCTCAGGGCCGAGCCGTTGGACCTGTACGACCTCGCCAGCGACGCCATTGCCGACCTCGCCGCGCTGGCGGAGCAGCACGGCATTACGCTCGACGGCGGCGGCCAGCGGGAAAGTCTCGCCCTCGCCGACGGCCCCTCGATGGGGCGCGCCATCCGGAATGTGGTGCTCAACGCGATCGTCCACAGCGCTCCAGGCTCCCGGGTCACCGTGGAAGTCGGCCGGGACGGTGACCGGGCCGTCGTCGCGGTCACCGACGGCTGCGGCGGGATCCCCGAAGCGGACCTCCCGCATGTGTTCGAGACCGGCTGGCAGAAGGACCCGGCCCGGCGGCAGCCCGGCCGTTGGACCGCCCCCGACGACGGCCCGGACGGTAGTGCCCCTGATGGCGGAGCCCCGGGCGAAGGCTTCCGGGTGCCCGGGCCGGATGAGCCGGCAGGCGTCATGCGCTACAGTGGCGCCGGACTTGGCCTGAGCATCGTCGCCGGAATCGTCAGCGCCCATCAGGGCACCGTCACCGTGGAGAACGTCGACGGCGGATGCCGGTTCGCCTTGCTGCTCCCTGGCCAGGGAGCAGCCGGCCAGGAGCCAGCTGCCGGGGGAGCTGCAGCCCAGGCAGTATCAGCCCAGGGGGCACACAACAGGATTCCGCGCGACGCAGTAGAGGAAAAACTCCGGACGGGACGGGCACAGTGAGCAGCGGCGTCGGCTTTGACGGGCACGGGAAGGAAATGGACGGGACACTCGCCGGCAGCGAACAGCGCCAGGGGGAACCGCGGGCCCGGCAGCGGCGGTCCCGGGACCTGTGGGCCGCCGGGGCCGGACTGGTGGCCGTGGGGACCGCTGTGGTCCTCGGCGAGCTCACGGCCAGCCTGGTGAGCCCTACGGTGTCTCCTGTGACGGCCGTTGGCGGGGCCGTGATCGATACCGTCCCGCCGGGCGTCAAGGAGTGGGCGATTTCCTTGTTCGGCACGGCGGACAAGGTGGCACTGCTGGGCGGCATGGCACTGGTCATTGCCGCACTCGCGGCACTCTCCGGCGTCCTTGAAGTGCGGCGCCGTTTCGCCGGCGTGATTCTCATTGCGGTGTTCGGCGTTGTGGGCCTGGTGGCCGTGGTGAGCCGGGCCGACCCGACCGCCAACGCCATCCCCGTCCCGGTGCTTGTCGCACTGGTGGGGATCGCGTTGTTGCGGTGGCTCATCCGGAAACTGTTGGAGTGGCAATCCGTTGCGGGCGGCCGACCCGCCGGGGCGTCCGCCCCGGCGGAAACACCCCCGGGGGCGYCCSCCCCGCCGGMCGCCCCGGCCGCGGCGCCTGCAGATACTGCAGCCAATCAAGCCGGGCCCGCCCGGCGCCGGTTCCTGCTGGCCCTGGGCGGGACAGCCGCGGTTGCCGCCGTCGCCGGTGTGCTCGCCTCCACCCTCAGGGGAGCGGCCGCCGTCGTCAGCGACGTGCGCAGCAAGCTGGTCCTCCCGGTGCCCGCCGCTCCCGCGCCGCCCATCCCGGCCGGCGCCGAGATCCGGCTGGACGGGCTGGGCGCGCTCGTGACGCCCAACAGGGATTTCTACAGGATCGACACTGCCCTGCGCGTCCCGCTGGTGGACCCGGCGGAATGGACGCTGAAAGTCACGGGCCTGGTGGAACGCGAAATCGAGCTCGACTTCGCCACCCTCCTGGCCAAACCCCTGACGGAACGGCACGTGACCATCGCCTGCGTCTCCAACCAGGTGGGCGGGGACCTGATCGGCAACGCCCGCTGGCTCGGCTGGCCGGTGCGCGAACTTCTCGCCATGGCCGGGCCCAAGCCCGGGGCGGACATGGTGCTCTCCCGCAGCACGGACGGCTGGACGGCAGGGACGCCGCTTGAAGCCCTCACGGACAGCCGCGACGCGCTGCTGGCCGTCGCCATGAATGGGGAACCGCTCCCGCTCGAACATGGATTCCCGGTCCGGCTGATCGTGCCCGGGCTGTACGGCTACGTCTCGGCCACGAAGTGGGTCACCGAGCTGAAAGTGACCCGCTACGCGGACGACGTCGCCTACTGGACTCCCCGCGGCTGGAGCGAGCGCGGGCCCATCAAGACATCGTCCCGCATTGACGTGCCGCGCGACGGGGCCAACGTGACGGGCGGGACGGTGGTCTTCGGCGGCGTCGCGTGGGACCAGCACACGGGCATCGGCAAGGTGGAGCTGCGCGTCAACCGCGGCGATTGGCGCCAGGCCGAGCTGGCCCCCGGCATCTCCAAGGACACCTGGTACCAGTGGAAGCTGGCCCTGCCGCTGGAGCCGGGACTGTACGAGGTCCAGGTCCGGGCCACAGCCCTCGACGGTGTGCCGCAGGTCGAGGAATCGGCCCCGGTCGCGCCGAACGGAGCCACGGGTTACCACACGGTTAGAGTTGACGTGAAGTCCTAGCGAGCCGAGCAGAGGTCAGGAAAAGCATGCACCGCACCGAGACAAGGCATGTCAGCGTGGAAGCCCACCGGGACAAGGTGCGGGCCCTGCTGGCCCCGTTGCGCACCGAGGCGCGGGTGGAACGGGTCCCGCTGCTCGAAGCCCTGGGCCGGGGGCTGGCCGCCGACATTCTGTCGCCGCTGGACCTTCCCCCTTTTGCCAACTCGCAGATGGACGGCTTCGCGATCCGCAGCGCCGACGTGCCCGACGGCGGCAGGGAACTCCGCGTCGTCGCGCCCGTCCCGGCCGGTGCCGCACCGGCGGAACTCGCCGCCGGCACGGCAGCCCCGATCATGACCGGCGCGATGATGCCGGCCGTGGCTGACGCCGTCGTTCCCATCGAACAGGCGGTGCCCGATTCCTTCCCGGTGCCGGGGGAGCCCGCCACGGTCCACTTGCCGCCCGCTGCCGTCGGAACGTTCGTGCGCGACGCCGGCAGCGACATCCGTTCCGGCGAGCTCGCCCTCGGCGCCGGGGCCTTCCTCGGCCCCGGCCAGCTGGGACTGCTGGCGGCGATGGGCTACACGGAGGTGCCCGTCCGTCCCTCCCTCCGGGTCCTCCTGGTCACCACCGGCGACGAGGTGGTGGAACCGGGCAGTCCGCTGGGACCGGGCAAGATCTTCGACTCCAACGGCACGCTGCTTGAGTCCTCCATGCGCCAGGCCGGGCTCCAGGTCACACGGACCGGCGTCTCCACGGACCAGCCGGACGAGCTCGCCGCCTTGCTGCGCCGGCACGGCCCTGCCGTGGACCTGATCGTCACCACCGGCGGCGTCAGCAAAGGAGCCTATGAGGTGGTCCGGCAGGCGATGGCGGGACACGACGTCGAGTTCGGCGCCGTGGCGATGCAGCCGGGCGGCCCGCAGGGGATCGGCAGCTTCGACGGCGTCCCTGTGTTGGGGTTCCCCGGTAATCCGGTGAGCTGCCTCGTGTCCTTTGAAATGTTCCTGCGCCCGGTCCTCACGGAGCTGTTCGGCGCCCCGGCGCCCCGGCCCGCCGTCCGAGCGCGCCTCGCCGAACCGCTGACATCCCCGGCGGGCAAGCATCAGGTCCGGCGCGGCACGCTGGCTCCGGACGGCACGGTCAGGCTGGAGGGCGGGGCGGGCTCCCACCTGGTTCATGCCCTGGCCCGGTCCAATGCCCTGGTCCACGTGCCTGAGGGAACAGCGGCGCTCGCAGCGGGCGACGAAGTGGAAGTATGGATCCTGTGAATGATGTAGAAAACCCTGAAGCGGATGCCGCACCAGCGGATAGCGGCGAAACGGACAAAAGCGCAGTGGGCAACACCCGCCTGACCCACCTCCGCCACGACGGCACGGCCCAGATGGTGGATGTGTCCAACAAGGCGCAGTCCACCCGGGAAGCCACGGCCACCGCGACCGTCCGCAGCACGGCCGAGGTCCTCTCCCTCCTCGGCGGCGGTGAACTCCCGAAGGGCGACGCCCTGGCCGTGGCCCGCATCGCCGGGATCATGGCCGCCAAGAAGACGCCGGACCTGATTCCGCTGTGCCACCCGCTGCCGATCGCCAAGGTCACCATCGACTTCGAGCTCGACGCCGACGCCGTGACAATTTTCGCCACCGTCAAGACCCGCGGCGTCACCGGGGTCGAGATGGAAGCCCTGACCGCGGCGACGGTCGCGGCACTGAGCGTGTACGACATGATCAAGGCCGTGGACAAGCACGCGGTCCTGACCGACATCAAGGTGCTCGCCAAAAGCGGCGGCAAGAGCGGGGACTGGACCCTATGAACATGCCCGAACCCCACCGCCACGGCGAAGCCACGGGCCGGAAGGCCGGCGTCGTGATCGCCTCCACCCGGGCGGCCTCCGGTGTCTATGAGGACCTCACGGGTCCTGTCATCATCGATTGGCTCACCGAACACGGCTTCGAGCCGTTCCCTGCCATGGTGGTGCCGGACGGGGCGCCGGTGGGGGCCGCGCTGAGGGCCCTGCTGAGCCAGCAGCCGGCCGTCATCATCACCAGCGGCGGCACCGGGCTGAGCCCCACCGACGCAACGCCGGAGCAGACGCTGCCCCTGCTGGACCGGGAAATCCCGGGCATCATGGAGGGCATCCGGAACGCCGGAACGGCCAAGACGCCGATGGCCATGCTCAGCCGGGGCCACGCGGGCGCGGCCGGCCGGACGTTCGTCGTGAACCTGCCCGGATCCCCGAAGGGTGTGATGGACGGCCTGGCCGTACTGGATCCCATCCTCGGACACCTTTGCGACCAGCTGGAAGGCAGCCATGGGCACTGACACCGGATTTGAAATCGTGCACGCCGTGCTGAGCGCCGAGCCCATCTCGGTGGAGCAGGCCATCGCGGCCGTCGAGTCGGACACCGCCGGTGCGGTGGTCAGCTTCAGCGGCGTCGTCCGCAACCACGACGGCGGCAAGCAGGTCTCCCGGCTCAGCTACAGCGCCCACCCGACGGCGCACCAGGTGATGGCCGACGTCGTCGCCCGGCTCGTGGCGGAGCACTCCGTCCCGGCCGAAGACGGCGCGACCGGCGGATCTCCGGAGGACGCCGCCGGCGGCGCCCAGGAAGAGCGGCAGCCGGTGCGGATCTGGGCGGCCCACAGGATCGGCATGCTGGAGATCGGCGATCCTGCCCTGGTGTGCGCCGTCTCGGCGGCCCACCGCGGCCAGGCCTTCGCCGTGTGTGCAGAACTTGTCGACCGGATCAAGGCCCAGGTGCCGATCTGGAAGGAACAGTTTTTCGCCGACGGCAGTGTGGAGTGGGTCGGCGCCGGCGAGTAGGCGCGGTGGTGGCCGGCAGGAAGCCGGCTCGGGATCAGGAGGAAAGGACCCTGCGCCGGACCTCGGCCCGGTCGACCCCTAGTTCCTTGAGCAGCGCGGCTGCCGGGTCGTGTTCCTCGCGGTCCAGCAGCGACAGCAGAAGATGCGCGGTGGTGATCTGTCGTGACTTCTGGTCCATGGTGTACCGAAGCATGCCTTCCATTACCGACCGGGCGCCCGAGCTGAAGGGCGGCTTTTTCCCCCGGCTGGGCATGGGGACGCGCTCAAAGCCTTGGGCATCGATACCGATTGACGCGAGTGCCGTGCGGTCAAGCCTCGCCGCCGCTGCCCGTGCCTGATCGAGCGTGACTCCCAGAACGCCGGCCGGACCGGGATCGTGAAGCGCCCCCAGCAGCAGATGATCCGTGCCCAGCCGCTTGTCGCCGCTGCAGCGGGCCTCGTCCATGGCGAAGCCAACGACTTTTCGGGTGTCGCCGGCAAATCGTTCAAACATGGTTTGATCTCACTCTCGGTATTTTGCGTGGACGGACTGCCGCGAAACGCCCAGGGCGTCCCCGATCTGCTCCCAGGTCCATCCCTGCTGGCGGGCAGCTCGGACCTGCGCTGCCTCGACCTGTTCTGCGAGGCGATGGAGGGCGCCGACCGCCCGAAGACCGACGGCGGGGTCGAGTGAATGAATATGCGCGGACAGGTCGTCAGTCTCCATGCCTGTCAGTTTAGATTGACACATCCGGCCCGTCAAGCCAGCCTGACAGATTTGGGGTTGGTGTGACCATCGGGTCCGCGGGTCTGGCATTGCGGAACGTTGCTCACACGGCATAGCGATCTGGCTGTCCCCACCGACGGCGGGCCTGTAACCCAAGGCCGCCGGTTCCGGAACGCAACGGCCCCGGCGGTAGGGTTGATGGCATGACCGAACAACTCTCCGTCGCCGTGCTGGGCGCCAGCGGGCGCATGGGCGCAGAGGCCGTGAAGGCCATCGACGCCGCCGCGGACCTGACCCTCGTCGCGGCCCTTGGCCGCAACCGGCTGGGATGCCGGCCGGCTCGCGGGGCTGCAGGCACTCCTCGCCGACCGGCCCGAAGTGGGTGTCCTGATCGCCCCGAACTTCGCCCTCGGCTCGGTCCTGGCCTCCGCCTTCGCCGCCAAGGCGTCCAAGTACTTCGAATCCGTTGAAATTATTGAGCTGCACCACCCGGACAAGGTCGATGCGCCCTCGGGCACGGCCGTGCGCACGGCGCAGCTGATCTCGGCCGAGCGGTCCGACGCTGGCGTGCCGTCCAGCCCGGACGCCACCACCTCGGAACTCGCCGGTGCCCGCGGCACCGACGTCGACGGCATCCGGGTCCACAGCGTCCGGCTCGCGGGCCTTGTTGCGCACCAGGAGGTCCTGCTGGGCGGGCCGGGGGAGCAGCTGACCATCCGCCACGACTCCTTCGACCGCGCCTCCTTCATGCCCGGAGTGCTGCTGGGGATCCGCAACGTCGCCGCTCACCCCGGTCTGACCGTGGGACTCGACGGCTACCTGGACCTGGGACTCTGAGCCCGATGTCCGCTGCCTTGACAGCCCTGAAAGCGAACCGCACCAAGATCTGGGTGGGGGCCGTCACGCTGCTGCTCGTGTTTTACCTGGTGGTGTCCCTTCAACGTTCCGTGCTGCTGATGTCCGACCCCAACCTCGTGGCGAAGGCGATCGGCGTCGCCTACCTGGTGCTGCCGGTCATCGGGGCCTGGGCCTTGATCCGGGAACTGCTGTTTGGCGCCCGCACTGAGCGGTTGGCGAAGATCCTCGAAGCCGAGGGAGGCCTGCCGGAGGACACGCTGCCGCGCACGCCCGCCGGCCGGATCGTCCGCGAAGCCGCCGACGCCGAATTTGAGAAGTATCGCGCCGAGGCCGAAGCCGCCCCCGAGGACTGGCGTTCCTGGTTCCGGCTCAGCTGTGCCTACGATGCTGCTGGAGACCGCAAGCGCGCCCGCGCCTCAATGCGCGACGCCGTGCGGATGTTCCGTGCCGGGGCGCAGAAACCCTAGCCGGACACCCATCGCCGATGAGGCCGGATCCGGCCGTGGCACCTGCCGCGCCGGGTCCGGCGTCGGACCTTAGCGGAGGCGTGGAGGCTGGCGGACCCGGGCCGGCTGATAGCTGCCAACCTGGTTGGCCGCATGCGTCGCCCACTCCAGCGGCCCGCGCCACGCCATCGCCGCGAAGACTCCGCCGGCCACCAGCATCCCGACAGCCTGCGCGAAGTACACCCCCTCCACGGTCCAGCCCGGCATCAGCGGCTGATCGTGCAGGGCAGCCATGATGCACAGATGAGCCGTGTAGAGGCTCAACGTCATGGCCCCGGCGCCGCGCAGCGGGAGCAACAGATCCAGTTCCAGCCATTCACCCAGCCGTCCCAGCAGCAGGCACAGACCGATCACGGCGGCAGCGGCCCCCGATGTGTGCAACAGATCCAGCGTGGTGCCGGAGTGCGGTGCGCTCGTGGCCAGCCACCACACCGAGCCTGACTGGTCGACGCCGGCAAGGTTGACCTGCAGCAGACTCTCCAGCGGGTAGGCGGGATCGCCGATGTGCGCCTGCAGGGCCTGCCGGCCGCCCCAGTCCTCCATCATGAGCGTCCCCAGCCACTTGGACATGACGGCTACAACCGTTCCGGCAGCCAGCAGCAGGAACGGCACGGCCGCTTTCCACAGCGCCATCCGGCCGATCACCAGCCCTACAAGGAGATAGGCGATCCACTGCAGGACAGGGTAGTAGCCCGTGAGGAAGAGGTCGCCCAGCAGCCTGGCCGGCGTGGTCAGATCCTCCCAGCTGGGGTTGTGACCCAGCCGCAGGGGCGGATCGGCGGACAGCAGCCACGGCCGCAGGAGGTAGGCCAGGGCGGGCGCAGCCAGTATCCAGAGGACCGCGAGTGCGGCCAGGCGTTTCACCCCGAGCCCGATAAAGGGCAGCACGCACAGGAACAGGAGGGCGTAGTGGACCAGAATTATCGCGATGTTGACTTCCAGCCCGCCCAGGGAGAGCCCGACGGCGCCGATCACGAGCGCCCGCAGGGCGATGCCCCTGCGGGCCGCCCCCAGTTCGGGGCCCTCGAGCGGCTGCTGTTTCCCCGTGGACAACGCGAGGCCGACTCCGGCCAGCACGGCGAACAGCGCGGCTGCCCGTCCGGAAAACGCCAGGCCGATCCAGGTGGGCGTGAGCTGCGGGTCCGGTTCAAAGGTCGCCAGCACGTGCGTGGCCATCATGGCCAGCAGGGCCAGGCCGCGTGCGGCGTCGATACCGGCCAGCCGGGCGCCGGAGGAAGTGCCCCGGACGGTCCGGGAAGCAGTAGTCATTCCGCGCGCGGTCATCATCCGATCGTCTCACGATCGTTCGGGTAATCGTTCCATCTACGGCCTGCCCACAGCTTCGGTCCTCCTCCGGACAGGCCTTGTATTCGAATATATGTTCGAATACGATGAGCGCATGAACGACGCCGCAGAGCCCGCCTTCCCGAAACCCCAATTCACCGGCCGGGATTCCACAAACCGGCAAATACCGGGCACGGATCCGTCGGGCCCGGAACGGACCAGCACGACGCCGGGCGGACGGGCCGGCGGTGGCGAGTCGGCGGCCGGCGTCCTCAAAGCCATGAGCCCGGGCGTCGTGGACTTCCTCTTCCGGCGCCTGGTGGCCGGCGAACCGGCCGAGGACGTCCAGTGGGGGAACGAAGGCACGGCGCTGGCTGCGGTGCCGCCGGGGGCTGAGCTGGCCCGGCGGCTGGCCGAGACGGACTTTGACGCCCTCACTCCAACAGAGTTGTTCGACTATGTGCGGGCGGCCCAGCGCCTTGCCGCCTGGGCAGAGGCCCTTCGCGAAACCGCCGTTGGGCGTTACTGCTCGGCACCCTCCGGTGAAAGATCGGCGCCCTCTGGCGAAAGATCCGCACCCTCCGGCGAAAGGCGGGGTGCATAGGATGGCAGGGTGACCACTGGCTCAATCACCGCTCTGACGCTGTCCGCCGTCCAATACCAGGCCCTGGATGGTGGCGTTGCCGCCAACGTGCCCGAGCACATCCGGCTCATCGAAGACGCCGAGTCGCACGGGGCCCGGCTGGTCATCTTTCCCGAACTCTCGCTGACGGGGTACCGGCTGGACCTTCTGGAGGGGGCAGGGGAGTGGCTGAGTGCGGCGGACGGGCGGTTGGACGGCATCCGGGAAATCTGCCGGCGCACCGGAATAACCGCGGTGATCGGGGCCGCGTTCAAAGAACCGGACGGTACGCCGCGGCTGGCCTCCCTCGCAGTCCACCCAACAGGCTCCATCGAGACCAGCTTCAAAACGCACCTGCACGGACCGGAACAGGATCTCTTCGTGGCCGGCAGCAATCCCGCGGTCCTGGAGATCGACGGCTGGAAGGTCGCCCTGGCGACCTGCTTCGACGCAGCCCGCCCCGGCCATGCGGAATGGGCCGCGGACGCCGGGGCGGACATCTATGCCGTCTCGGCCCTCTACACGGCCGGCGAAGACCACCGGCTGGCACTGCATCTTGGCGCCCGGGCCATGGACAACCGGATGTTCTCCGTCCTGGCGAACCTGGCAGGCGCCACGCCGCTCGGCCCTTCGTGTGGCCTGAGCGGATTCTGGGGTCCTGACGGGCTCCCGCTCCGGCAGGCGGCCGGCACCGGCACCGAGGTGCTGACCGAGAGTCTCCAATACGGTGTGCTGGCGCGGTTTCGGCGGCACTGAGTCCGGCCGGGCCGCCGAAAAGTGACGCATGGCCGCCGAGTTTGACGTTCGTCACACCGCCGCCATTGTCCTAACATGCCGCAGACAAGGTAACGTTTTTCATATGGCTGACTCTGATATTCGCTCTTACACGTTCGGGACCCTCGTGACTGCCATGGTCACGCCTTTCACACCGGACGGTGAGGTCGACTACCGGCTGTCGGCGGAACTGGCGAGCAAGCTCGTCGACGACGGCAATGACGCCCTCGTGATCTCCGGCACCACGGGGGAGACCTCCACGCTCGAGGACGACGAAAAAGAGAAGCTCTTCCGCGTCATCGTCGAGGCCGTGGGCGACCGGGCCAAAGTCATCGCCGGAACCGGGACCAACCACACCTCGCACTCGGTCGAGATGGCCAAGCGCGCCGCCAAGGCCGGAGCGCACGGCCAGTTGATCGTCACGCCGTATTACAACAAGCCGAGCCAGGCCGGCATTCAGGCACACATCGAGGCCGTGGCCGACGCCGCCGACCTCCCCGTCATGGTCTACGACATCCCCGGACGCGCCGGCGTGCCCATCCTGCCCGAGACCATGATCCGGCTCGCCGACCACCCCAGGATCGTCGCCCTCAAGGATGCCAAGGCCGACTTCAACGCCGTCACGCGTGTCCTGGCGAACACCGATCTTGATGTCTACTCCGGCGACGACGGCCTCACGCTGCCGTGGATGGCCGCCGGCGCCGTCGGGCTGGTCAGCGTTTCCGCGCACGTCGCGACCCGGCAATTCCGTGCGCTGATCGATGCCGCACTTGCAGGCGATTTTGCTACCGCCCGCACCCTACATTTCGAACTGGACCCCGTGGTCCGCGCAGTGATGACCCACATTCAGGGTGCTGTCGCTGCCAAGCAGGTTCTTAAGTGGCAGGGAGTCCTGCCCAACTCGGTTGTCCGTTTGCCCCTCGTGGAGCCGGGCGAGGCCGAGATCGCAACCATCCGCGAGGATTTGGCGGAAGCGGGGATGGTCTTTTCCTGATCGGGAGCCAATCCTGATCGTTAAGAACCAGCCCGGCTTCAGCCTGGAAAGTAGTGCACTATGACCCAAACTGCCCTTCCCGGCCTTGTCACGCCGCCCCGCCTCCCGAAGAACACCCTGCGGATCGTGCCGCTCGGCGGACTCGGGGAAATCGGTCGCAACATGACCGTTTTCGAGATCGATGGCAAGCTCCTCATCGTTGACTGCGGCGTGCTCTTCCCCGAAGAGACCCAGCCCGGTGTCGACCTCATCCTGCCGGACTTCTCCTACATCGAGAACCGTCTCCAGGACATCGTCGCTGTAGTCCTGACCCACGGTCACGAAGACCACATCGGCGCCGTCCCCTACCTCCTGCGCCTGCGCGCCGACATCCCCATCGTCGGTTCGCAGCTGACACTGGCCCTGATCGAGGCCAAGCTGCAGGAACACCGGATCAAGCCGAACACGAAGATCGTCGTCGAGGGCCAGGTCGAGAAGTACGGGCCCTTCGAATGCGAGTTCGTAGCCGTCAACCACTCCATCCCGGACGCCCTGGCCGTGTTCCTCCGCACCTCGGGCGGCACCGTCCTGCACACCGGTGACTTCAAGATGGACCAGCTGCCGCTTGATGGCCGCATCACCGACCTCCGCCACTTCGCCAAGCTGGGCGAAGAAGGCGTGGACCTGTTCATGTCGGATTCGACCAATGCCGACGTCCCGGGGTTCACCACCGCCGAGAAGGAAATCGGACCCACCCTGGACCGGCTGTTCGGGCAGGCCTCCAAGCGCATCATCGTCGCGTCCTTCTCCTCGCACGTGCACCGCGTCCAGCAGGTTCTCGATGCCGCCGCCAACCACAACCGCAAGGTTGCCTTCGTGGGCCGCTCCATGGTCCGGAACATGGCCATCGCCGCGAAACTGGGCTACCTGGAGGTCCCGGCCGGGATCCTGGTCGACATCAAGAACATCGACAACCTGCCGGACAACCGGGTTGTGCTGATGTCCACCGGCTCCCAGGGCGAGCCCATGGCCGCCCTGTCCCGCATGGCCAACGGCGACCACCGCGTCGTCGTCGGCGAGGGTGACACGGTCATCCTCGCGTCGAGCCTGATCCCGGGCAACGAAAACGCTGTCTTCCGCATCATCAACGGCCTGCTGAAGCTCGGCGCCGACGTCATCCACAAGGGCAACGCCAAGGTGCACGTCTCCGGCCACGCTGCCGCCGGCGAGCTGCTGTACTGCTACAACATCCTTGAGCCGCTCAACGCCATGCCGGTGCACGGCGAAACCCGCCACCTCATCGCCAACGGCAAGATCGCCCTCGAATCCGGAGTGCCGGAGGAAAGCATCCTGCTCGCGGACAACGGCACCGTGATCGATCTTCGCGACCACCAGGCCGACATCGTGGGCCAAGTCGAGGTTGGGTTCGTCTATGTCGACGGCTCCAGCGTCGGCGAAGTCACGGAAGCAGACCTCAAGGACCGCCAGACTCTCGGCGATGAGGGCTTCATCTCCATCATCACAGTCATCCACCGTGCCACCGGCAAGGTGGTGTCCGGTCCGGAGATCCACGCCCGCGGTGTGGCCGAGGACGATTCCGTCTTCGACGAGATCATCCCCAAGATCAACGAGGCCCTCGAGGAAGCCGTGCTGAACCGCACGGACCACACGACGCACCAGCTGCAGCAGGTCGTCCGCCGGGTCGTCGGCACGTGGGTCAACCGCAAGCTGCGCCGCAAGCCCATGATCATCCCGGTGGTCCTTGAGGCGTAAGCCTCAGTTGGTTCACCGGGCGTAAGCCTCAAGTGGTTCACCGGGCGTAAGCCTCAGGTGGTTCACCGGGCGTAAGTCCTCCACCCGTACCCGGCGCACGCCTGGTCAACGGCCTTCCCGGCCAACCCGCAGCCGTAGCGCCGCGGGAGGCGGGGGAGGCCGTTCCCGTTGGGTCCGGCGGCAACATGATCCCGGACGCCCGGAAATTCGGGGTTTTCGGCCCGGCATCCGGTACCGTGGCGGGTATGGCGACTCGTACTTCTTCCGCGCCTAGAGGAAACTCAAGCGGCAAATCAGGCAGTTCTCCCGGCCGGGGGTCCAGTCCCGCCGCATCCAAATCCGCCAGGCCGCGGGGCGCCGCAGGTGGCACCGCGGGTAGAACTGCAGCCACCGCCCGGACCCGGCAGTTGGCCGTTGTTGAGCCGCACCAGCCCTGGGTGGTGAGGGTGCTGGCCGGAGCCTGGCTGGGCGTCGCCCACGTGATCGGCGCCGGCATCCGCCGGGTCGGCCACGACGTCAGCGACCTCGCCCCCGAGGACCGCCGCGACGGCGCCGCCCTGTTCAATCTCGCCCTGGGAGTATTCGTCGCCACCTTCGCGTGGTGGGGATTCCAGGGCTGGCTCCCCGATCTCATCTTTGCGATCGTCAACGGCACATTCGGCTGGATGGCCCTGCTGCTGCCGCTCATGCTGTTCGTGTGCGCCTTCCGCCTGTTCCGCCAGCCCGACGACGGCCGCGGCAACAACCGGATCGGCATCGGCTTCCTCATCATGACGTTCGCCGGTTCCGGGCTGGCCCACATCATCGGCGGCCAGCCGACCGTCGCCGACGGCTTTGACGGCCTGCGCCGGGCCGGCGGCATGCTCGGCTACCTCGCCGCCGCCCCGCTGGCCGCCGTGCACACCGCCGTCCCCGTCGCGGTCTACGGCCTGCTGGCCTTCACCTCGCTGCTGATCGTCACCGCCACGCCCTTCGGCGCCATCCCCGGCCGCCTGCGCGACGCCTACGAGCACCTGATGGGCATCGACCTGCAGGACGACGAAGACGGCGACCGCCACGACCGCAGCTACCTGTACGAGAACGACGCACCGGCCCCGGCCAGGAAGAAGCGCAAGCGCCTGTTCGGCAAGGACCACGACGACGAGTCCGGCCTGGAAGGCTACGTCGGCGACGAAGCCTTCGAGCGCGCCCTCATCGCCGATGAGGAAGCAGCCGACGCACCTCAGGCCAAGGGTGCCAAGGGCAAAGCGCGCCCTGGCGCCGCTCCCGATGTCGCGCCCGGCGTCCGCCGTCCCACCCAGGCCGAGATCGCCGTCGAAAAGATCAAGGCCGCCCAGGGGCTCGGCACGGCAGGATCCGCCGGCGCTGCGGCGGAGTCCAGCGGCGACGCCACCGAGGCCATCCCGCTGGTCACTCCGGGGATGGTGGCCGCGGGATCGCTCAATGCCGCCGCCGCGGCCGCCAAGGTCCCCTCCAACCCGGTCGCGCCGGCACCGCTGCCCACCCCGATTCCGCAGCGCACCGAACAGCTCTCCCTGGCCGGCGACGTCACCTACACCCTGCCGGCGTCGGACGTGCTGACACCCGGTTCCATCCCCAAGGAACGCACCGAGGCCAACGACGCGATTGTCGCCTCGCTCACCGAGACCCTCAACCAGTTCAACGTGGAGGCGCAGGTCACCGGCTTCAGTCGTGGCCCCACCGTGACCCGCTACGAAATCGAACTGTCCCCGGGCACCAAGGTGGAGCGGGTCACCGCCCTGTCCAAGAACATCTCCTATGCCGTTGCCAGCTCGGATGTGCGCATCCTGAGCCCCATCCCGGGCAAGTCCGCCATCGGCATCGAAATCCCCAACACGGACCGCGAAACCGTGTCCCTGGGCGACGTGCTCCGCAGCCAGAACGCCCGCCGCACCGACCACCCCATGGTCATGGGGGTCGGTAAGGACGTCGAGGGCGGGTACGTCGTGGCCAACCTGGCCAAGATGCCGCACTTGCTCGTGGCCGGCGCCACCGGTGCCGGCAAGTCCTCGTTCGTGAACTCGATGATCACCTCGATCCTGATGCGGGCCACCCCGGACGAGGTCCGGATGGTCATGGTGGACCCCAAGCGCGTGGAACTCACGGCCTACGAGGGGGTCCCGCACCTCATCACCCCGATCATCACCAACCCGAAGAAGGCGGCCGAGGCCCTGCAGTGGGTGGTCCGGGAAATGGACGCCCGCTACGACGACCTCGCCAATTACGGCTTCAAGCACATCGATGACTTCAACAAGGCCGTCCGGGCCGGCAAGGTCCACCCGCCCGAGGGTTCCAAGCGCGTCATCAAGCCGTACCCGTACCTGCTGGTGATCGTGGACGAACTCGCCGACCTCATGATGGTGGCCCCGCGCGACGTCGAAGACTCGATCGTCCGCATCACGCAGCTGGCCCGTGCTGCCGGCATCCACCTGGTCCTGGCCACCCAGCGCCCGTCGGTCGACGTCGTGACCGGCCTGATCAAGGCGAACGTGCCCTCCCGCATGGCCTTCGCCACCTCCTCCGTCACCGACTCCCGCGTGGTCCTGGACCAGCCGGGCGCCGAAAAACTCATCGGCCAGGGCGATGCCCTGTTCCTGCCGATGGGGGCGTCCAAGGCGATGCGTGTCCAGGGTGCCTGGGTCACCGAATCCGAAATCCACAAGGTCGTCGAGCACGTCAAGGGCCAGCTCAAGGCCGTCTACCGGGACGATGTCGCGCCCGAGGCGCAGAAGAAGCAGATCGACGACGACATCGGGGACGATCTCGAGGTTCTGCTCCAGGCAACCGAGCTCGTGGTCACCACCCAGTTCGGCTCCACCTCGATGCTCCAGCGTAAGCTCCGTGTCGGCTTCGCGAAGGCCGGCCGCCTCATGGACCTGCTCGAGTCCAGGGGAGTGGTGGGGCCCTCCGAAGGTTCCAAGGCGCGCGATGTGCTGGTGAAGCCCGATGACCTCGCCGCCGTGCTGGCCGCGATGAAGGGGCAAGACGGTCCGGTGTCCGCCGACTCGCAGACCGCGGCACTGAGTGATAACGCCAACGCAAACATCGCCCAGGGCGGTTACGCCGAGGACCTCGTGGCGGCCGACCTGGAGAACCGCACCCAGGCGATCGACTACCACGACGGCGCCGACGGCGGTTCAAGCGACGAGGACGGTTCGGAGGACGCCTGGTCGCTCACCGGCCGGTAGCGTAGACGGTAGCCTAGGAAGGTGAATAGCGCCGAAGCCAACGCCGGATCCGCCTCGCGGATCTGGAACCTGCCGAATGTCCTCACGATGCTGCGGATAGTGCTGGTGCCGTTCTTCGTCTGGTTCCTCCTCCTCGACGCGCCGGGACTGCAGGCCCAGAACGGCGTCTGGCGCTGGGCGGCCGCCTTCGTCTTCGCGGTGGCCATCTACACGGACAAGCTCGACGGCGACATCGCCCGGTCCCGCGGCCTCGTCACCGACTTCGGCAAGATTGCTGACCCGATCGCCGACAAGCTCCTGATCGGTTCCGCGCTGGTCATGCTCTCGTTGCTCCAGGAACTGCCGTGGTGGGTCACGATCCTGATCCTGGTCCGGGAGTGGGGCATCACCGCGCTGCGCTTCTTCGTGATCCGCTATGGCGTCATCCCGGCCTCGCGCGGCGGCAAGCTCAAGACCGTGGTGCAGACGGCGGCCATCTTCCTCTACGTCCTTCCGCTGGCGTCCCTCGCCCCGTGGCTGGGCGTTGTGGCGTTCGTCGTGATGATGGCTGCCCTGGTCATTACCCTGTGGACCGGTGGCGAATATGTCATTGAGGCGCTCAAGCTGCGGGCCGCCGGCATCAGGGCAGAGAAACAACGCTTAAGGGAGAACAAGCCATGAACCAGCCGGACCCCGCTCCTCATCCCCAGCTGCATCCCAACCTCCACCCCAACCTGCACCGCCTGGCGGAGCAGGCCGTCACCGGCGCCCTCGGCCGCGGCATGACCGCCGCCACCGCCGAATCCCTCACCGCGGGGATGGTCACCGCCGTGCTGGCCGACACGCCCGGCGCCTCCGGGATGCTGCAGGGCGGCGTGGTCTCCTACGCCAACAAGGTCAAGGCCGACGTCCTGGGCGTCCCCGCTGAGCTGCTCGACGCCGTCGGCTCCGTGGACGGCCAGGTAGCCGCAGCTATGGCCGACGGTGCGCGGCGCATCTGCGGCGCCGACATCGGCGTGTCCACCACCGGCGTGGCCGGTCCCGAACCGCACGACGGCAAAGCGGTCGGCACGGTCTTTATCGGCATCGCCACGGCGGAAGGATCGACGTCGTACCCCTATTCCTTTGACGGCAGCCGCGCCGAGATCCGCGCCCTCGCGTGCGGCGCCGCGCTGGAGCGTCTGCTGGAGGCCCTATCTTCCGAAGGCTACCGGGCGTAAAGTTGCCGGGAACAAAAGTTGATTCCGAATAGTTGTTACATTGTGTCGCTTCCAAATGAGGGAGGCGCCTAGGATGAAGTCATCAGCAGAGTCCGCCCCACCGGCGGACTCGACAGTACGAGGAGCAAGGCGATACAGATGGTAAAGCAGCCCGTATCCGTTAACGGCGTTGTCCGCTGGAAGGATGTGGGCCTCGCCGATCAGGCCAAGAGCGAACAGAAGGAGCGCAAGATGGTTGTTCTACGTCACGAAATCGGTGATGTCCTGCGCGACGTCCGCCAGCGCCAGGGCCGTACGCTCCGCGAAGTCTCGCACAGTGCCCGTGTTTCCCTGGGCTACCTGAGCGAAGTGGAACGCGGCCAGAAGGAAGCCTCCTCGGAGTTGCTCTCCTCGATCTGCTCGGCCCTCGATGTTCCGCTTTCGAGCATGCTCCGCGAAGTCAGCGACCGCGTCGCGGTCGCCGAGGGCGTCGCGGTTCCGGACACCGTTCCCCAGGAGTTCGCGCAGCGCTACGGCCGCGACCTCGACCGGGAGCTCAACTCCGACCTCACCGACGAGCTGGCCAAGGGCCTCCTCTCCGGAGCACGCTAAACCCCAACTCACTTAAGACCTAAGACACACAAGAGGACCTCCGGCCCCGGCCGGAGGTCCTCTGACGTGTTCCGGGGACCTGGATTCCCGCCGGGGGAGTCAGGCGGGCTCGTCCCGGGGGAACCCGTCGCGTTCGTAGGTGGCATTGAGCTTGGCCATGTACATGGCCAGCGCCTGCAGATCCTCGGCGGGCCATTCCGCCAGGCGTTCCCGAAACACCTCACGCCGGGCGTCCTGGACCTGGTGCATCCTTTCCTCGCCTTCGGGCGTCAGCCGGATGGCCTGCGCCCGGCCGTCCAGGGGGTCCGCCTCCTTGGATACCAGCCCGAGGCCCTCGAGGAAGGCGATCTGCCGGCTCACCGAAGGCTTGCCGACACCGATGCAGGAGGCGAGATCCGTCAGCCGGATGGGACCCTGCTTGCGGATCACGCTGAGCAGCCCGTAGGCGGCGGGTTCCATGTCCGGATGGACCTGGCGCGAGAGCTGATGGGAAATCGACCGGCCCCGGCGCCAGAGCAGGCTCAGCTGGTTCTCGACGGCGTCCAGGGCGGCGTCCGCGCCGGCGGGATCGGGAGCGGCATCTCCCGCGGACTCAGTTGGGTTGCTCATGGCAACCATTCTAGAGTCCCGGGCCGTGAGAGACTTTACTCGTGCGAATCAGTGACTTTTGGCGGCTTATGGACGACGAGTTCGGCGCGGGATACTCCCGCGTCCTGAGCAGTTCGCTGGTCCTGGCAGGGGTTGGAGGCCGCACCGCGGAGCAGGCCCTCAGCGCCGGCGTTCCGCCCCGCCAGGTGTGGCTTGCCCTGTGCGACGTCCAGGACGTCCCGCCGGAGCGCCGCCTGGGCCGGGACGTCAAACCCCGTGACACCACCGGGCCCCGCTGACGCCTGCGACGTCGCGCTGACGCCTGCCGGGCCCCGTTGGCGCCTGACACGCCGCCCGCTTGTTCGAATATCTGTTCGGATAGCGATATGCTTTTTTTCAGACCGTTTTCCACATAAGTGGTTCTCTCGACAACTTTGTCGGAGGGTGCCAGTAGCGTCAGTGATGACAGACAAAGGCCTCCACGGCCACTCCACAGCGAGAAAGTATTAGAGGTGTGAATCATGGCCGCAGCCCCGGATCGCCAGAAGGCGCTCGACGCAGCGCTTGCCCAGATTGACAAGCAGTTCGGCAAAGGCTCGGTTATGCGCCTCGGCGATGAAGTCCGTGCGCCCATCGAAGTCATCCCGACCGGTTCCATCGCACTGGACGTCGCCCTGGGAATTGGCGGCCTGCCCCGCGGCCGCGTCGTGGAAATCTACGGTCCGGAATCATCCGGTAAGACCACGGTCGCGCTGCACGCCGTTGCCAACGCCCAGCGCCAGGGCGGCATTGCCGCCTTCATCGACGCCGAGCACGCCCTCGATCCGGAATACGCCGCCAAGCTCGGCGTCGACACCGACGCGCTCCTGGTCTCCCAGCCGGACACCGGCGAGCAGGCACTGGAAATCATGGACATGCTTATCGGTTCCGGCTCCCTTGACGTCATAGTCATCGACTCCGTGGCCGCCCTCGTTCCCCGCGCGGAAATCGAGGGCGACATGGGCGACAGCCACGTGGGCCTGCAGGCCCGCCTGATGAGCCAGGCCCTCCGTAAGATCACCGGCCGCCTGAGCCAGACGAAGACCACGGCCATCTTCATCAACCAGCTGCGTGAAAAGATCGGTGTCTTCTTCGGCTCCCCAGAAACCACCACTGGTGGTAAGGCGCTGAAGTTCTACGCCTCCATCCGCATCGACGTCCGCCGCATCCAGACCCTGAAAGAGGGCGCCGATTCCGTCGGCAACCGCACCAAGGCAAAGATCGTCAAGAACAAGATGGCCCCGCCCTTCAAGATCGCCGAGTTCGACATCATCTACGGCCAGGGCATTTCCCGTGAGGGCGGCATCATCGACATGGGTGTCGAGCACGGCCTGATCAAAAAGTCGGGCTCCTGGTTCACCTACGATGGCGACCAGCTGGGCCAGGGCATGGAGAACTCCCGCCGCTTCCTGCGCGACAACCCGGAGCTGGCGGCGGAACTCGAGCGCCTGATCAAGGAAAAGCTCGGTGTCGGCGTCAAGGCCCCGGCCGAGACCGAGGAATCACCGAAGCTGAAGGCCGTTGACGGCTTCTAACAGCCGGCGGCGCAAGGGGGCAGGATTTCCATCACGGAATCCTGCCCCCGGCTTTGTCGGCCCCGACCAGCCCGCGGACAGCGCCCCTGGCGCGGGTGCGTCGGCCGAACAAGACCGGGACGCGGACCCCGCGGCCGTGGCGCGTGCCATCGTGCTGCGGCAGCTGACGAATTCGCCCAAGAGCCGGCTGCAGCTCGCGCGCAAACTGGCCGAAGGCAACGTTCCCGAGGACGTCGCGGAGGCCGTGCTGGACCGCTTCGAGGAAGTGCGGCTGGTTGACGACGCCGAGTTCGCCGACATGTGGGTCCGCAGCAGGTCCCAGACCCGCAAGCTCGCCAAGGGGGCCTTGCGGCGCGAACTTGCGGACAAGGGCATCGACCCGGAGACTGCTGCCGGCGCGCTCGATCAGCTCAGCGACGCCGACGAGGAAACGGCCGCCCGGGAGCTCGTGGAGCGCAAGCTGCGGGGATTCACCGGCGGCGAAGACCGTGCCGAACGCGACAAGGTGACGCGCCGCCTCGCCTCCATGCTGGCCCGCAAGGGCTACCAGCCGTCGCTCGCCTTCCGGGTGGTGGGTGAGGTGCTCGATGCCGCCGCCGGCCATGCAGGGGACGGGGACTAGAGCCGCCAAGCCGGGGTCTGCGCGGACCAGCCGCTGCCCGCCACCCATACCCGTTACCCTTAACAGGTGAGTTTTACCATTCCTTCCCCAGCAGCCGGCACGACTTCTCCAACAGCGCCACCGGCGGTGCAGCCAGCAACCAGCGCAGACCCCGGCGGCGCACCGGAAAGTCCCGCCCCGGCCCAGCCCCGCACCTACCAGGTGCGCACTTTCGGCTGCCAAATGAACGTGCACGATTCCGAGCGGATGGCCGGCATGCTGGAAGCCGCAGGCTACGTCCCCTCCGCCGGCGAGCTGGCCGACGTCGTGGTCTTCAACACCTGCGCGGTCCGGGAAAACGCCGACAACAAGCTGTATGGCAACCTCGGCATCCTCGCCCCGGTCAAGGCAGCCAACCCTGGCATGCAGATCGCCGTCGGCGGCTGTCTCGCGCAAAAGGACCGGGAGACCATCCTCAAGAAAGCCCCGTGGGTGGACGCCGTGTTCGGCACCCACAACGTCGGGGCCTTGCCGGCGCTGCTGGACCGGGCACGCCACAACAATGAGGCCCAGCTGGAGATCCTCGAATCGCTGGACGTCTTCCCCTCCACCCTTCCCACCAAGCGGGACTCCGTCTACTCAGGCTGGGTATCGATCTCCGTGGGCTGCAACAACACCTGCACCTTCTGCATCGTCCCGGCCCTGCGGGGCAAGGAAAAGGACCGCCGCCCCGGCGAGATCCTGGCCGAAATCCAGGCGCTCGTGGACGACGGTGCCATCGAGGTAACACTGCTGGGCCAGAACGTGAACTCCTACGGCGTCGAATTCGGCGACCGGCAGGCGTTCTCCAAGCTCCTGCGTGCGTGCGGCGACATCCCGGGCCTGGAACGGGTCCGGTTCACCAGCCCGCACCCGGCCGCCTTCACCGACGACGTCATCGACGCCATGGCCGAGACCCCCAACGTCATGCCGCAGCTGCACATGCCCCTGCAGTCCGGCTCGGACAAGGTCCTCAAGGACATGAAGCGGTCCTACCGCTCGACCAAGTTCCTCGGCATCCTGGACAAGGTCCGCGAGAAGATCCCGCACGCCGCCATCTCCACGGACATCATCGTCGGGTTCCCCGGCGAGACCGAGGAGGACTTCCAGGCCACCCTCGACGTCGTGAAGAAATCCCGGTTCGCCACCGCCTTCACCTTCCAGTACTCCAAGCGGCCAGGCACGCCCGCCGCGGATTTGCCGGACCAGCTGCCCAAAGCCGTGGTCCAGGAACGCTTTGAGCGCCTCACGGCCCTGCAGGACCGGATTGCCGCAGAGGAAAACGCCCGGCAACTCGGCCGCCGCGTCGAGGTCATGGTGACCGCCCAGTCGGGCCGTAAGGCTGGGGAAACCCACCGCCTCTCCGGCCGGTCCCAGGACCAGCGGCTGGTGCACTTCTCCGTGCCCGCGGGAGCCGAAGTGCCCCGGCCCGGCGATCTGGTGACCGTCACCATCACGGAGGCGGCGGCATTCCACCTCGTCTCGGACCCAGCCTCGGCCGAGGACTACAGCCTGCGCCGGTCCCGTGCCGGTGACGCCTGGGACCGTTCGCAGGCAGATTCCTGCGGAGCCCCGGCCAGCCCCGCGGGCAAGACCAGCGAGTCGGGCACCTCCGGCGTGTCGCTGGGCATGCCCAGCCTCCCGGTCCGCGGACGTTAGCGCCGTGCCCGGCCCGCAGGGTGCCGCGCACGACGCAGCAGCCCAGGCCACACGAGTCGAGGACACAGCCCAGCGGGACGCAGCCCAGCGGGACGCAGCCCAGCAGGACACAGCCCAGCGGGACACTGCCCAAAATGCGGCGGTGCCGGCGGTGCCGGGGGCGCCGCCGGTGATCGCCGTCGTCGGGCCGACGGGGTCCGGCAAATCAGACCTGGCAGTCTCCCTGGCCCTCGAGCTCGACGGTGAAGTCATCAACGCCGACTCGATGCAGTTCTACCGTGGCATGGATATCGGCACTGCCAAGATCACCGAGGCCGAGCGCCGCGGTGTGCCGCATCACCTGCTGGATATTCTGGACGTGACCGAGGAAGCGAGCGTCTCGGACTTCCAGCAGCAGGCCCGCGCGTTGATTGCCGACATCCACGGGCGGGGCAAGCGGGCCATCCTGGCCGGCGGCTCCGGACTCTACGTCCGCGCTGCCCTCGATGTCCTCGAGTTCCCCGGCACGGATCCGGAGATCCGCGGACGGCTTGAGGCGGAACTGGCCACCGCGGGACCCGCGCCCCTGCGGGAACGGCTGGAAGCAGTGGACCCCGTGTCCGCGGGCAGGCTCGGCGACGACCGCAGGATCATCCGAGCCCTGGAAGTTTTCGAGCTCACCGGGCGGCCATTCAGCTCCTTCATGCCGGCCCGCGAATACTTCCAGCCTGCCGTCCAGATCGGACTCGAGGTGGACCGGGAACTGCTCCGGCAGCGCCTCGCCGACCGGGTCCACGCAATGGTTGACCAGGGGCTCCTGGACGAAGTCCGCCGGCTGGACGCCGCAGGGCTCCGCAACGGCCGGACGGCGCCACGGGCCCTTGGCTACGCCCAGTTCCTCCGGGTGCTCGACGGTGCCTCCAGCCTGGAGCAGGCTGCGGACGACACCATCATTGCCACCCGGCAGTTCGCGCGCCGACAGCTGACCTGGTTCCGTGCGGATCCCCGGGTCACGTGGCTGGGCTGGCACGATCCTGATCTGGTGGCAGAGGCCTCCGGCCTCTGCCGGGCGACGCCGGTTCCGCCTCCGGCGTAGCGCTTGGGTCACGGTACCGGAGCGGTCAGGACGGAACGGTAACCTTGGAGCATGGACGAATCCCAAGCCGTAGCCGCTGACCGTACTGCAGGCGACACCGCACCCCTGAGCGGTCTGAAGTTTTCCAAAGGCCACGGAACGGGCAACGACTTTGTCCTGATCGCAGACCCCAACGGCGCGCTCGAGCTCAGCCCGGAGCACGTCGCGGCGCTCTGCGACCGGCACCGCGGCATCGGCGGCGACGGCCTGATCCGCGCCGTGCCTTCCCGGCTCCTGCCCGAGGGACAGGATTTGCTGACCGCACACCCCGACGCCGAGTGGTTCATGGACTACCGCAACGGCGACGGCTCGCTCTCTGAGATGTGCGGCAACGGAGTCCGCGTCTTCGTGCACTTCCTCATCGCCGAAGGCCTCGTGGACCTGCCGGCCGGCGAATCCCTCGTCATTGGAACCCGGGGCGGTGCGAAGACGATCGTCCGGACAGCTTCGGGCTACGCCGTGGACATGGGCCCCTGGGAGTTCATTTTCCCGGGCGAAGCGACGGCGCGGGCCATGGATTCGCTCGTCAGCGCCGACGGGCTCGAAGTCGCGCGCCCCGCCCTCTCCGTCAGCATGGGCAACCCGCACACCGTCGTGGCCCTGGCCGAAACGGCCGAACTGGAAGCCACGCAGCTGTTCACGGCCCCCCGGGTGGACCCGACGCCGCCGCACGGCACCAACGTCGAATTCGTTGTGCCGTCCGAACCACTGGTCCACGACGGCACCGGCACCATCACCATGCGGGTCCACGAGCGCGGGGTGGGGGAGACCCAGTCATGCGGCACGGGCGCCTGCGCCGCCGCCGTCGCGATTCGCCACTGGGCCGGCCAGGGCGCACCGGACGCGTGGAACGTCCACGTCCCCGGCGGCGTCGTCGGCGTGAAATTCTTCCTGGGCCCGGAGGGGCACGAACACGTCGAACTCAGCGGCCCGGCCGTGATCGTCGCTAGCGGGACGCTTTCCTGATTCGAAGGATCCGGAATGACTTCGACGTGCTCTCCCGGGTCACGCTGAAGCTGGAGTCGAGCTCCGCCGAGAGCCAGCGCTGCAGCGAGTCCGAGCCGAGGTTTTTCTGGACCACGAGCCAGGCCGATCCGCCCGGCGCCAGCCTGGGAATCCACAGGCGCAGGAGGGCGTGAAGCTCGTCCTTGCCGATCCTGATCGGCGGGTTGGACCAGATGGTGTCAAAGCGCAGTTCGGGGTCGACAGCGTCCGGCGTGCTGGCGGTTACGTTGTTCAGCCCCAACAGCCCCGCGTTTTCGTTGGTCAGGGTCACGCAACGTTCGTTCACGTCCACCGCGTAGACCTGTGCGTGCGGTGCCCGCAGGGCCATAGTCAGGGCGATCGGTCCCCAGCCGCAGCCGATATCCAGCAGGTTGCCCTGCGGCGACGGAGCCGGGACGTCGGCGAGCAGCACCGCCGTCCCCTTGTCTATCCCGTCCGGACTGAAGATCCCCGAGGACGTCTGCAGCCGGCGCGTCTCACCGGCAAGATCCACGGTGAGCGGCTTACGGGTGAACGGCCCGGCCGGCTGGGCGCTGAAATAGTGTGCAGACTCCATAATGGGCCAGATTAGTTCGCGGCCAGCCCGTATGGGAAACCGGGTGGGAGCGCCGGCGTCTGCTACGCTACGAAACATGATCTTGATCTCCAAGTAGCCGGCACGGGTCCCGTCCCGTCCTTGAGTCGACTCCGTAGCGACACCGCAGCGACTCCGTAGCGCCGCAGGTACACGCCTTCCGCTGAGTGCCCCATCTTCAGGGTGAGTTTCCTCACCCGCGGGCACTCGAACTACTTGGACTTCCAGCCGCTGTCCCAGACACTCTGTTTCCCAGACGTGTGTTGCCCGGTGCCCGTGTTTCTCAGACACCGTGTTTCAGGGGCGCGGCACTCCTTGGCTGATCCGAGGCCCGGCTCAGCGGATGGCGACTACGTCACTATGTTCCCGACAGCCGCACGCTCCCCACAGCCGCGCGCATTTCTTGCCGCTCCCATCCTCACCCAGCCGCCGCTCCGCACGGAGCCAGCCCTGCCCCGGCACCGTTGCCGCGGGCAATCCAGGAGGCCTGCATGACCCCTCGCCGTCAGCCCAGCGCGAATACCGCCCCACAGAGCATCAATCGGCACTATTCTGAAAGAGCCGAACCTTTAAAGGAGACCATGACCAGCCATCCCAACACCGGACCCGATTCAGCAGCCCAGGACATGAGCCCTGAGGAGATCCAAGCTGTAATCGACCGGATCCTTTCCAAGGACACCCCCGCCCCAGGCCGCGGCGGCGGCTCCGGCACCAGCCATGGCACCGCCGCCGGTGCCGGTACCGGCGGCCCGACGTCGGTGCTCGGCAAGGCACAGGCCATCTCCCGCCTGGACGAGGTGTACACCAACTTCGACGGCGACCAGCAGGACCTTGAGGAACGCCACGCGCTGCGCCGCAAGGCCGGCCTGTCCACCGAGCTCGAAGACGTCACCGAGGTCGAATACCGGCAGTTGCGCCTTGAGCGCGTCGTCCTGGCCGGCCTTTGGACCGAGGGCACCCTCGCGGACGCCGAGAACTCCCTGCGTGAACTTGCCGCCCTCGCTGAGACAGCCGGCTCCGAGGTCCTCGACGGGCTCGTCCAGCGGCGCGCCAAGCCCGATCCCGGGACCTTCCTCGGCTCCGGCAAGGCGCAGGAACTGAAAGCCATCGTGATGTCCACCGGCGCCGACACCGTCGTCGTCGACGCCGAACTGGCCCCGTCCCAGCGGCGCGGCCTGGAGGACATCGTCAAGGTCAAGGTCATTGACCGTACAGCGCTGATCCTGGACATCTTCGCCCAGCACGCCAAGAGCCGTGAAGGCAAGGCGCAGGTGGAGCTCGCCCAGCTCGAATACCTGCTCCCGCGCCTGCGCGGCTGGGGTGAATCGATGTCCCGCCAGGCCGGTGGCCAGGTGGGCGGCGCCGGTGCCGGCATGGGCTCGCGTGGTCCCGGTGAGACCAAGATCGAACTGGACCGCCGCCGGATCCGGACCCGGATGGCCAAGCTGCGGCGCGAAATCGCCGCCATGAAGCCTGCCCGGGAAACGAAGCGGGCCAACCGCCGTCGCAATGCCGTGCCCTCGGTGGCGATCGCCGGGTACACCAACGCCGGGAAGTCCTCGCTGCTGAACCGGCTGACCGACGCGGGGGTGCTGGTGGAAAACGCCCTGTTCGCCACCCTGGACCCCACCGTCCGCAAGGCCGAAACCGCTGACGGGCTGGGATACACCCTGGCCGACACCGTGGGCTTTGTCCGTTCCCTGCCCACCCAGCTCGTGGAGGCATTCCGCTCCACGCTGGAAGAGGTGGCCGACTCTGACCTGATCCTGCATGTCGTGGACGTCTCGCACCCGGATCCGGAAGGCCAGATCGCCGCTGTCCGGACGGTCTTCAGCGAAGTCGACGCGCGCAAGGTTCCGGAAATCATTGTCCTGAACAAGGCCGACGCCGCTGACCCGTTCGTGGTCGAACGCCTCAAGCAGCGCGAGCCGCGCCACGTGGTGGTCTCGGCCCGCACCGGCGAAGGCATTCCGGAACTGCTCAAGGCCATCAGCGACGGCATTCCGCGGCCCAGCGTCAAGCTGGAACTGCTGATCCCGTACAACCGCGGGGATCTGCTCAGCAAGCTCCACGAGACCGACGCCGAGATCCTCAGCCTCGACCACGAGGAAACCGGGACCCGTGCCGTGGTGATGGTGCGTGAAGGACTCGCCGCCGAACTGGATCCCTTCATCAGCAATGACTGAGGCGGCGGTGACCAGGGCCGACGCCGATCCAGCCGACGCCGAACCAGCGGATGGTGGATCGGCCGAGCCTGATACCGGTTCGGTTGCCGGCGCGGCCGGCGAGGAGTTTGTGGTTAAGCTGCTCGACCGTGCCGTGTCCGGCATGGGCGGGCAGAGCCGCGATGGCCAGCACGAAATGGCCCGGCAGGTGGCGCGCGCGATAGACAGCGGCGACCACCTGCTGGTCCAGGCCGGCACCGGCACCGGCAAGTCCCTGGCCTACCTGATTCCGCTCATCGCGCATTCGCTGACCAGCAACAAACCCACCCTGGTCTCCACCGCCACCCTGGCGCTGCAGACCCAGATCGTGGGCCGCGACCTGCCCAGGCTGCTCAAGACCATCACGCCTGCCCTGGAACGGCCCGTCAAGGTCGCCCTGGTCAAGGGCCGGTCCAATTACGTCTGCCGGCACAAACTCGAGGGCGGCTTCCCGTCCGAAGAACCTTCCGAGGGACAGCTGTTTTCCCTTGGCGAGGACACCAGCGTGCCGCATTTCGCCGCCGCACTGGGCGGGCCGTCCTCCCAGCTGGGCAAGGAAGTCGTCCGCCTGCGCGAATGGGCCGAGGAGACCACGACGGGGGACCGCGACGAGCTCATGCCCGGCGTCACGGACCGGGCCTGGCGCCAGGTATCGGTCACCTCCATGGAGTGCCTCGGCGCGCAGAAATGCCCGCTCGCGGCCGAATGCTTCAGCGAGCTGGCACGGCAGAACGCCGCCGATGCCGACGTCGTGGTCACCAACCACGCCATGCTCGCCGTCAGCGCCTTCGAAGGCCTGGCGGTGCTGCCCGAATACGACGTCGTGGTGGTGGATGAGGCGCACGAACTCCAGGACCGCGTCACGGGCGCGGTCTCGGGCCAGCTCTCCGTGGCGATGGTGCACGCCGCCGCGTCCGGGGCCCGGAAGCACACGGGCATCACCGTGGATGCGCTGAACAATGCCGCTGCCCACCTGGAGCTGGCCATCGACGGCGTCCCCAGCGGGCTGATGCCCAATGGCCTGAACAGCGAGCAGCTGGACTGCATCGACCAGCTGCGCGACGCGTGCCGCGCCGCCCTGTCCGATTCCAAGGGGGACAGCTCCGCGACGGCCGACGGCGGACGCCAGCTGGCCCGTTCACGCCTCATGGTCATCCTGGAACTCTGTGAACGCCTCCTTGCAGCGCGCGAAAACCGCGAAGTCGTGTGGTTCTCCCGCAACAGCAGCTTCGACCCGGCGCAGGGCTACTCACAGCCGGACGAGAGCGCGCCGGCCTTGATCAATGTGGCCCCGCTGAGCGTCGCGGGACGGTTGCGCGAAGGCCTGTTCGCGGACCACACCGTCATCCTGACCTCGGCCACACTGGCCATCGGCGCTGCCTTCGAACCCGCCGCCGGAGGCCTGGGCCTGGTTGGCAACGGCGCCCCGAGCTGGACCGGCGTCGACGTCGGATCCCCGTTCGACTACCCGAAACAGGGCATCCTCTACGTCGCCCGGCACCTGCCAAAACCCGGCCGCGGAACGTCCCCCGAGGCTTTGGACGAACTCGAGAAGCTGATCCGCGCGTCCGGCGGCGGTGCACTGTGCCTGTTCTCCTCGCGGCGTGCGGCCGAGGAAGCAGCCGAGGCCATGCGGCCCCGGCTGGGCCTCAGCATCCTGTGCCAGGGGGAGTCGACCATGACGGCGCTCGTGCGGCAGTTCGCCGACGAGCCTGATACGTGTTTGTTCGGCACCATGTCCCTCTGGCAGGGCGTCGACGTCCCTGGCGTGTCCTGCCGGCTGGTGGTCATCGACCGGATTCCCTTCCCGCGGCCGGACGACCCGCTGATGACGGCACGTTCGCGGGCTGTGGCCCAGGCCGGCGGCAATGGCTTCATGGCCGTCTCGGCCACGCATGCCGCCATCCGCCTCGCGCAGGGCGCCGGACGGCTGATCCGTTCGACCTCGGATAAGGGCGTGGTGGCAGTGCTGGATTCGCGGCTCTCCACGGAGCGCTACGGCGGCTTCCTGCGCGCGGCGCTGCCGCCGTTCTGGCCCACCACCGATTCATCGATAGCCATGGCGGCCCTGAAGCGCCTGGCGAAGGACTCCGCGAAAGACTAAACCCCAGGCCGGGCCGCCACCCTGCGCCGGAAATCCGCGCGGGGTGGCCGCTACTGGCGGCCTGGCCCGGGATGGCTAAAGGGAGCGCAGCTTAGAGGGAGCGCAGTACCGAGACGACCTTGCCCATGATGACGGCGTGGTCGCCGAGGATGGGCTCGTACTGTGTGTTTTGCGGCAGCAGCCAGGTGTGGCCGTCCCGCTGGCGGAATGTCTTGACCGTGGCTTCGTCGTCCAGCAGGGCGGCAACGATGTCGCCGTTCAGGGCATCACCCTGGCGGCGGACAACCACCCAGTCGCCGTCGCAGATGGCGGCGTCGATCATTGAATCGCCAGCGACCTTGAGCATGAAGAGTTCGCCATGGCCCACGAGCTGGCGGGGCAGCGGCATAACGTCCTCCACCACCTGGTCCGCGAGGATCGGCCCGCCGGCGGCGATGCGTCCGACGAACGGCACCATTACCGTGTCAGTGGCGCTGGCGAGCTCGGTTACCGACAGGCCGCCGACGGCCCGCAAGGGACTGGACTTCTCGACCCCCGATATAGGCGTGGTCCCCTCGTCCAGGGTCAGCGGCATGAGCACTTCCATGGCCCGGGGCCGCTTCGGATCACGCCGCAGGTAGCCAAGCTTCTCGAGCTGGGAGAGCTGGTGGGTCACGCTCGAGAGGCTGGCGAGACCGACGGTGTCGCCGATCTCGCGCATCGACGGCGGGTAGCCCTTGTCCGTGACGGACCGCTGGATGGTCTCCAGGATTTTCTTTTGCCGGACGGTAAGGCTCTTGGGGGCCCGGGCGGGCTGCGGGCTCCGTGGGGTGGCCCTGCCGCCGGTGGCTTGTGCTGCCATGTTCGCCAATGCCTTTCCGTTCCGCCCGGCTGCCGTGGCTGCTGTCACCGGGAACTTCCGGCCTGAAATGTCAGACCCTGCTGATCAACTACGAATGGATTCCCACGGGGAGTTCGAAAGTGGGAGTTCAAAGTGGTTGTCCTGTCCCTCAAAAATAGGCCAGCCGCAGACCTTTTTCAAACATTTGTTCTAGCGAGTCTCGACATCGTTCGTTAGTAAGTGCTAAAACAGAACAAGCAAGATTCGAATATGTGTTCGATTTCGCTGACCTGGGTTCGCAAGCGATGTTCGGTTCTATGTTCGAAGGTTCGGCCGGTTGGCGGCGAGTACGTGAGTACGCCGGGCGGCAACTATGGTCCAGGAGGGCTCAGTTCATGTCAGTTTCAAGCGCGTTTCACGGCACTAGCATTCAGGGCATCACGCCCCGCCGCCGAGGTGTTGTTCCGGGCGGCGCGGCGGATCTCCGCAGCATCGGGCACGGCATCGTCGGAAACGGCGACATCAGCGAAAGCGGCATGGGCCAGGACAGTTCCCGTTACGGCAACGTCTACCCGCTCAATGCCAGGCGCCGCACGTCCGCGACCTCGCAGGTGCCGCAAGGGGCCGCGGGCGCGGTTTCCGCCGGCCGGCCGAAGCAGCCGCCGCTGCGGCTCACCCGGCGCGGACGCTTCGTCTTTTTCGGTGTCCCCCTGATCCTGCTGGCGGCGTTCATCCTGTCCTTCAGCGGATTCCTCAACGCCCCCGCCAAGGCGGCAGATTCCGCGGACCAGCTCTCGGTGACGCCGACCGTTTCCGTCACAGTGCAACCGGGGGAGTCCCTCTGGGCCATTGCGGGGTCGGTGGCTCCGGAGCGCGATCCCCGCGACGTCGTGGCGGACATCGTGCAGCTGAACAATCTGGACGCCGCGGGTGTCATGCCGGGCCAGCAGCTGTTCGTCCCGTCCAAGTAACCTCCCCCAGATGCCGTCGCAGGCGTCACAGTTTCAGCGCCCGTCCCGCTACCACTTAAACTGGTCACGTGACTGACCAGCTTGAGCGCCTCAACCGACTGCCCCTCCGAGCCAACCTGCGTGGCCTGCGTCCGTATGGCGCGCCGCAGCTGGACGTCCCCATCCTGCTCAACGTCAACGAGAACACCCATGGGGTCCCGGCCGATGTCCGCGCCGCGATCACCGAGGCCGTGAGCGCCGCCGCTGCCGGGCTGAACCGCTATCCGGACCGCGAGTTCACCGAATTGCGCGAAGCTCTCGCCGAATACCTTGGCCATGGCCTGGGCGCGGAGAACATCTGGGCCGCGAACGGTTCCAACGAAGTCCTTCAGCAAATCCTCCAGGCCTTCGGCGGCCCCGGCCGGACGGCCCTCGGGTTCCCTCCCACGTATTCGATGTACCCGCTGCTGGCCTCCGGCACGGATACGGAATACATCGTCGGGGCCCGCGCCTCGGACTATGGGCTCAGCGCGGAATCGGCGGCACAGCAGGTCCGCGAGCTTCAGCCCAACATCGTCTTCCTCTGCTCCCCGAACAACCCGACCGGTACTGGGCTGGGCCTCGATGTGGTCGAGGCGGTCTATGACGCCGGCGAGGCCAGCCAGACCATCGTGATCGTCGACGAGGCCTACCACGAGTTCGCCCACGACGGCACGCCCAGCGCGCTCACCCTGCTGCCTGGCCGGGAACGGCTCATCGTCTCGCGCACCATGAGCAAGGCCTTCGCCCTCGCCGGCGCGCGCCTCGGCTACATGGCCGCGGCCCCGGAGGTCGCGGACGCCCTGCGGCTGGTCCGTCTCCCGTACCACCTCTCGGCCATCACCCAGGCCGCGGCCCTGGCCGCCCTGAGCCACCGGGAGGCGCTCATGGCGGACGTCGAGGACATCAAGCGCCAGCGCGACCGGATCGTGTCGGAACTGACGCGCCTGGGCCTGACGCCGGCCGCGTCCGATTCCAACTACGTGTTCTTCGGCGGTCTGGAGAACCCCCATGAGGTCTGGCAGGGCATGCTGGACGCCGGTGTCCTCATCCGCGACGTCGGCATTCCGGGCCACCTGCGCGTCACCGCCGGCACTGAGACAGAAACCACAGCCTTCCTGGAGGCCCTTGAACTCATCCTGGCCGGCTCCGCAAAGCCGCAGGCCTAGACTTGGTGGGGAGCCCGATCGTCCCCGCCAGAGTGCCCAACACCCTGCCTTCTTCCAAAGGACACATCTACATGAGCAACACCGGATCCACCACCGCCGAGGGCCGGACCGCACGCATGGAACGGACCACCAGCGAGTCCTCGGTCCTGGTCGAGATAAACCTGGACGGTACCGGCGTTTCAGACATCAGCACGTCGGTCCCGTTCTATGACCACATGCTGACGGCCCTCAGCAAGCACTCCCTGATCGACATGACCGTCAAGGCCACCGGTGACACCCACATCGATGTCCACCACACTGTCGAGGACGTAGCCATCACCTTCGGCGAGGTCCTGCGGACCGCCCTGGGCAACAAAGCCGGGATCCGTCGTTTTGGCGAGGCGACCGTGCCCTTGGATGAGGCCCTCGCTCAAGCTGTCGTGGACGTCTCCGGCCGTCCCTACCTGGTCCACGCCGGTGAGCCGGCAGGCCAGGAATACCACCTGATCGGCGGGCACTTTACGGGCTCCCTGACCCGCCACGTCTTCGAGGCGATCACCCTTCACGCCGGGATCTGCCTGCACATGAACGTCACTGCCGGGCGCGACCCCCACCACATCGTCGAAGCCCAGTTCAAAGCCTTCGCCCGTGCCCTGCGCGCAGCCGTCGAACCGGATCCCCGGGTCGAGGGCATCCCGTCGACAAAGGGTGCCTTGTGACCGGCCCGCTGCTCCGCGACGGGGCCATCATCGACCCCGCCGCCGCGGCCAAGCCGGTCTCCCCGGAGGGAAAGCCCACTGTTACGGTGCTGGACTACGGCTCCGGGAACGTCCGGTCCGCCGTCCGCGCCCTGGAGCGGGCCGGCGCCGAAGTCATCCTCAGCGCCAAGCCTGAGGATGTCCTCAACGCCGACGGCCTCGTCGTCCCCGGTGTCGGCGCCTTCGAAACCGTCATGCGCGAACTGAAGGCCGTTGACGGCATCCGCATGATCGGCCGGCGTGTCGCCGGAGGCCGCCCCGTGCTGGCCATCTGCGTCGGACTCCAAGTGCTGTTCGAGGCCGGCGTCGAGCACGGCACCGAAGCCGAAGGCATGGGGGAGTGGCCCGGCAAGGTGGAACTGTTGCCTGCCGACGTCGTGCCCCACATGGGCTGGAACACCGTCTCCGTCCCCGAAGGGTCCAAGCTCTTCGCCGGGGTTGAGGGCGAGCGTTTCTACTTCGTGCACTCGTACGGGGTCCAGCAGTGGGACTTCGACGTCATCCAGCCGCGGATGGCTGCGCCGCTGGTGACCTGGTCCGACCACGGCGCCCCGTTCATCGCGGCCGTGGAAAACGGCCCGCTGTGTGCCACCCAGTTCCACCCGGAGAAGTCCGGCGACGCCGGGGCCCGGCTGCTGCGCAACTGGGTCCAGGGCCTGCGCCCAGCATCCGCGGAACAAACCGCAGCCGCGGAAGAAACCGCCTAGATGTGGTCCCTGGTGCTCATGGGCGTCGCCGGCCTGCTGGTTGGCGGCGCGATCTCCTTCCGCCAGCAAAAAAGCCCGCTCTGGGTGCAGATCGTTTTCTACATCCTCGCCGGCATGTCGCTGCTGGCCGCCTACCTCCTGACCCTGCCGGCGTCCTGACGGCACCCGCTCCCACCACCATCCCCAAGCTGAGGACTCCACGATGACCACCGAAACCCCGCTGCCCGTACTCGAGCTCCTGCCCGCCGTCGACGTCGTCAACGGACAGGCCGTCCGGCTCGTGCAGGGCGAAGCCGGCAGCGAGACGAGCTACGGCACCCCGCTGGAGGCCGCCCTCAACTGGCAGCAGCAGGGGGCTGAGTGGGTGCATCTGGTCGACCTGGACGCCGCGTTCGGGCGCGGTTCCAACGCCGGGCTCCTGCGCGAGGTCGTAGGCCGGCTCGATATCAAGGTGGAGCTCTCCGGCGGCCTGCGCGACGACGAATCCCTCGAGACGGCCCTCGACCTCGGCGTCGCCCGCGTCAACCTGGGCACGGCGGCACTGGAGAACCCGGAGTGGACGGCCCGGGTGATCGAGCGCTTCGGCGACAAGATCGCCGTCGGCCTGGACGTCCGCGGCACCACCCTCGCCGGCCGGGGCTGGACCAAGGAAGGCGGGGACCTCTGGGACGTGCTCGGCCGCCTCGAGGACGCCGGCTGCGCCCGGTACGTCGTGACCGATGTGACCAAGGACGGCACCCTCCAGGGCCCCAACGTCGAGCTCCTGCGCCAGATGGTCGAGAAGACGGGCAAGCCGGTGGTCGCCTCCGGCGGCATTTCCAGCCTCGAGGATCTCAAGGTCCTGCGTTCCCTGGTGCCGCTCGGCGTCGAAGGCGCCATCATCGGCAAGGCCCTCTACAACGGCAACTTCACACTGCCAGAGGCCCTCGACGCCGCCGGCCGCCGCTAGGGGCGAAGGTGCCCATGACGCACACCCACGAGCCCCACAACCCCCATGAGGCAGTGCAGGCAGGGACCGGGGCAGGTCCCGTCCGGCATCTGCCCGGGCACATCGCGGCGGCCCKCGCCGGCGCCGGCGGGGCCACCGACTCCGCCGGCCAACCCTGGGCAGGCCGCAGCCTGTCCGGCGATGACGCAAAGATCCACAATTTCGACGACGACGACGGCGCCGCCGACGCCGGCTATCTGGCGGCTTTGTCCGACCTCGCCGCGGGCACGGGTGACGAGGCCGCCGTGGTGGCCTCGCTTGCCACCGCCCGGGTGTTCGTGCCAATCCTCGCCCAGCTCGCCGAAGAGGGCGAGGCCGCGGCCGGGCCCAACGGGGACCAGTTGCACTCGGACAAACAAGCCGACATGGCCCTGGTGACGCTCAAGGCGCCGGACGGGCGGACGGCTATGCCGGTGTTCACCTCGGCGGCGTCACTGACGGCGTGGCACCCGGAGGCCCGGCCGGTCGCTGTGTACGCGGCCCGGGCCGCCCTGTCAGCGGTTGCGGAAGGCGCCGAGCTGCTCGTGATTGATCCCGGCTCGGAAGTGACATTCGTGGTCCGCCGGCCGGCAGTGTGGGCCCTCGCCCAGCAGCGGGCCTGGACGCCGTCGTACGCCGATCCCGATCTCGCGGGGGCCCTCGGGGAAGGCGCGGTTGGCTTTCCGGCGGTCCGCCGTGTTGAAATTCATCCGGGGGGTGGAGTTGCCTCGGCCACGGCCGATGGCAGGCGGCTCCCCGGTGGGGGAGCCGGCCCGGAACTCCGTGTGGTCCTCTACCTTGAAGACGGTCTCGACGCCGCCGGCGTGCAGTCGATCGTCGCCGGCCTCAATGATGCCTGGGCCCGGAATGAAATCTTTGCCGAGCGGGTTGATTCGATCGAGGTCAAGCTGCAGCGCGCAGCACCATAGCTGACGGCCCAACGGGGGGACCTCCCGGTGCTGCCGTGGGCAGTACCAGAAGGATGTAGTCCGTGAATTTCGCGCTTTACCGTGAGCTGCTGGCCGTCCGGCCCATCAGGCGCCTCCTGTTGGTCGGCATGATCGCCCGCATACCGCACTCAGCGGCCGGAGTCCTGCTGACCCTCCACATCGTCCTGACCCTCGGCCAGGGCTACGCCGCCGCGGGCGCAGCCGCCGCCGTCATGACGATCGGAATCGCCGTCGGCGCGCCCTGGCGCGGGCGTCGGGTCGACACCGTGGGGCTGCGCAAGGCGCTCATTCCGTCCGTCGTCTCCGAGACCGTGATCTGGTCGATCGTGCCGCACGTGTCCTACGAAGCCCTGCTGCCCCTGGTGTTCGTCGGCGGCCTGCTGACCCTGCCCATTTTCAGCGTGGTGCGGCAGTCGCTGGGCGTGCTGGCTCCCGGGGAACAGCGCCGCACGGCCTTTGCCCTGGACGCCATCGCCACCGAGCTGGTCTTCATGATCGGCCCCGCCGTCGGAGCCGTCGTCGCCACCAGCGGCCAGTCCGTCCTGGGCCTGACGGTCGTGGGCGTGGCGACATCCGTCTCAGGACTCTTCCTCATGTGGTTCAACCCGCCCACCCGGAGCGCCTCCCCGGACGCCAGCCTTGAAGCGCAGGAGCTGGAATGTGCGGAAGCCGCCGTCGTTGCTGCGGCACCGGCCCACCTGCAGGAGGCCGCAGCCGAACTGGCACCCCTGGCAGCCGCCGCCGAGGAACGGCGACGGCGTGGCTCCGGCCTGCGCCACCGCGTCATCCACAATTTCAGCTGGTTCACCGCCGCCGTGGCCGCCGTCTTCGCTGTCGCGGCCGGCGCCGGCATGGTCCTCAGCGGCACCGACGTCGGGATCGTCGCGGCGCTCCAGACCGGCGGGCACGAGGCCGAAATCGGCATCGTGTTCCTGTTCTGGTGCGCGGCCTCGGTGGTGGGCGGCATCCTCTACGGCGCCATGCACCGGCCCATCTCCCCGGTTCTCCTGTTGCTGGGGATGTCAGCGCTGACCGTCCCGATGGCCTTCGCGACCGACGTCTGGACGCTCAGCCTGCTCGCGTTGCTACCGGGTCTGCTGTGCGCGCCGGTGCTGTCTGCGGCCTCTGAAAAGGTGGCCGAACTGGTGGATGAAAGCCGGCGCGGGGAGGCGATGGGCTGGTACGGTTCATCGCTCACCGGCGGGGTGGCCCTGGGCGCGCCGCTGGCCGGGCTGTTCATCGACCTCATCGGACCGTCGGCCGGCTTCGTCTCGGTGGGTCTGGCGGGCGTGGCCCTTTGCCTGGTGGGACTGGCCCTGCAACAGGTCCGGCGCAGCCGCCTGGCCCGCGTCTGAATGCGGGCCGGGCCCAGCGCGCCAAGCTGGGCACGCACTTGGCCCGTGCGAACGGAGAATCGTGCGAACGGAGTTAACGACGCCGGCGGGCGGACCTGGGTGGTCCGCCTTGCCCGGAGCGTCCGGAATGATAGATTCCTCGCGGAAGGCCAGCTGGAGCGAGCGGAGGCCATCGCGCAACGGTCCAGCGTGCTGTGAGCCGATTTCCGGCGCCGCCGCGGTCACCAGGCCGGCAAGGGCGGTGATCAGCTTGCGGGCCTCGTCCAGGTCCTTGAGTTCCTGGGCATTTTCCTCGGCGGCAAGGCCGAGCTTCACCGCTGCGGCGCTCATCAGGTGCACGGCGGCCGTGGTGATGACCTCGATCGAGGGGACTTCCGAGATGTCGCGGATCTGCTGCGAGACGTCCGCCTGGTCGGCTGCGGGCTCGAAGACGTGGGAATTACTATCTGAAGTGCTCATGCTGGTAAGCTTGTCACAGACCGACTAAATGTCGTTATTCTCAAGCTTTTATAGGATGCAGTGTTCTGACTGCCAGTGCTAGTCACTGAAGTTGGCGCCCGGCGACGCATACGTGCGTTGAACGGGTTTCTTTCTGTAGAGTTGGCTTTAGTTTGCAAGCGGAGTTCTCTCCCACCCGCGTCAGCCGCGAAACTTCCTTCGGGAAGCCCCTCCTATCCAGGAGTCAAGGTTGCCGGGTACCTGGTCGGGCACTGCCTCGGACTCCGGTCCGCAGGAAGTGCATGTCGCCCCATTGAGGGCGGCAGCTCCGATCTCGAGGCCTCCGATTGCTCCGGCAATTGGGGGCCTTCTCTTTTTGCCGGTGGAATACCCCTCACGAACACAGGAGCTTTAACATTAGCGAGCCAAGAATCAATGAGCGTATCCGCGTCCCCGAGGTGCGGCTGGTCGGCCCTGCAGGCGAACAAGTAGGAATTGTCCGTATTGAGGATGCCCTGCGTTTGGCTGCCGAGTCCGATCTTGATCTCGTTGAAGTTGCACCGCAGGCGAAGCCTCCGGTGTGCAAGCTGATGGACTTCGGCAAGTACAAGTACGAAGCCGCTGTCAAGGCACGCGAGGCCCGGAAGAACCAGACCAACACGGTCCTGAAGGAAATCCGTTTCCGCCTGAAGATCGACACCCACGACTACGAAACGAAGCGCGGCCACGCGCTCCGCTTCCTCGGTGCCGGCGACAAGGTCAAGGCCATGATCCAGTTCCGCGGCCGTGAGCAGCAGCGCCCCGAGATGGGCATCCGCCTGCTCCAGCGCTTCGCCGACGACGTCGCCGAAGTTGGTGTGGTGGAGTCCAGCCCGCGCATCGATGGCCGCAACATGGTCATGGTGGTTGGCCCGCTGAAGAACAAGGCCGAAGCCAAGGCGGAGGCCCGCCGCGCAACGCAGCGCGCAGAAGCCAAGGCCGAGAACGAAGCCAAGGCCTCGGGACGCGTCGATGTCTCCGGTGGCAACGCCCCGCTGACCCAGACGCTGTCGGACCTCCTGCCGGAAGGCTACGTCGTATCGCCGGAGGCTCCCGCAACGGAGGCCCCGGTCGAAGAAGCCAAGGTTGAAGAGACCAAGGTTGAAGCGGCCCCGGCCGAAGAGACCAAGGTTGAAGCGGCCCCGGCCGAAGAGACCAAGGTTGCAGAGACCAACGCCGACGAGGCTCCTGCCCAGGAAGCGCCGAAGGAGGCTGCTCCGAAGGCGGCCGAGGAGCCTGCAGCAGCGAAGGCTCCCGCGGCTCCGAAGGCGGCCGAGAAGCCTGCAGCAGCGAAGGCTCCCGCGGCTCCGAAGGCAGCCGAGAAGCCTGCAGCAGCGAAGGCCCCCGCGGCTCCGAAGGCCGCTCCGGCCCCGGCGGCAGCGAAGGCTCCCGAGGAAAAGGCAGCCGCTCCGGCAGCAGCACCGAAGCCGGTTGCTGCTCCGAAGCCGGTGCCGAGGCCCACAGCGCCGAAGCCCGCCGCACGGCCGGCCGCCCCCCGGGCAGCCGCCAAGCCTGGCACCAAGAAGACCAACTAGTTCACGGCTGCCGGACAGCAATGTCCGGCAGCAGGCAACCAGCACGCCGCCCGCAGGGGTGGCTGCACGAAAGAGCTGCAGACTTTTCTGCGGATACGTAAGGAGATCGGTTCCCATGCCGAAGATGAAGACCCACAGCGGTGCTAAGAAGCGCTTCAAGCTGACCGGTACCGGCAAGCTGCGCCGCCAGCAGGCCAACCGCCGCCACTACCTCGAGCACAAGTCCTCCCGGCTGACCCGTCGCCTTGCCGGCGACAAGATCGTCTTCAAGGGCGACGCCAAGGTCATCCGGAAGATGCTCGGCATCTAAGTTCCAAGTTCTCTGACTGTTCGCCACCTGGCAGCAGTCAACTACCAAAAAGGCTTCTCAGGCCAGCCGGACCGTTCCGGCAGTAGACGCTTGGGATCAGAAATTTTCTAAGGAGTACGCACGTGGCACGTGTGAAGAGGGCGGTTAACGCCCACAAGAAGCGCCGGGTTATCCTCGAACGCGCAAAGGGTTACCGCGGACAGCGTTCACGCCTGTACCGCAAGGCAAAAGAGCAGCTGCTGCACTCGTTTGTGTACAGCTATGGTGACCGCAAGAAGAAGAAGGGCGACTTCCGCCGTCTTTGGATCCAGCGCATCAACGCTGCATCCCGCGCCAACGGCCTGACCTACAACCGTCTGATCCAGGGCCTGAAGGCCGCTGAGGTTGAGGTTGACCGCCGTATGCTGGCCGAGCTTGCCGTTTCCGACGCCAACGCCTTCGCCGCGCTGGTCAAGGTCGCCAAGGACTCGCTGCCCGCCGACACATCCGCTCCGGCCGTCCAGGCTGAGGCTGCTCCGGCCCCCAAGGCTGCCAAGAAGGCTCCCGCGAAGAAGCCTGCTGCCAAGAAGGCTGACGCCGAGGCTGCAAAGTAGTTCCTGCCGCGGTTGAAAAACTGCGTCGTTCAAGAGCCGGCGGCAATAGCCACTAAGGTTCTTATATGAACGAAACCGGGCGCCCGCAAGACTTACCACTTTCCAACCCCCGAGCTGATCGGATGAGGAAGGTGGCACAGCTTGCCGGGCGCCCGGCGCGTTTAAAGCGTCGCGAGTTCCTGGCCGAAGGCCCGCAGGCGGTCCGGGAGGCCCTGGTCCTGCACCGGAAGAGGGTTGCCGCGGGGGAGCCCGGCATCGTCTACGAGGTGTACGCCACCGAGGCCTGCCTGGACCGCCACCCGGAGCTGGAGCAGCTGGCCGAGGGAACCCACGCGCACCTTGCCACCGACGAAGTGATCGCAGCGATGGCGGACACCGTCACCCCACAGGGCATCGTCGCCGTCTGCGGCTTCCTGGACGTCAGCCTTGAGCAGGTGCTCGACGCCGGACCGCGGCTGATTGCCGTCCTGTGCCAGGTCCGTGACCCCGGCAACGCCGGAACGGTGCTGCGGGCGGCCGACGCCGCCGGCGCCGACGCCGTCATCCTGACCGGCTCGAGCGTGGACATCTACAACCCCAAGGCCGTGCGTTCGACGGCGGGTTCCCTGTTCCATCTGCCCGTTGTCCTCGGCGCGGAGGTCGAGGAGGTCGTGGCCCGCTGCAAAGAACGCGGCGTCGGCGTCCTGGCCGCGGACGGCAAGGGACAGCTGGACCTTGACCGTCTCCAGGATGAGAACGCGGCCCGCCGTCTGGGGGCCTCCGCCGCCGAATCGGTCTACGCACTGGAACAGCCCACCGCCTGGCTCTTCGGCAACGAGGCCCAGGGCCTGTCCGAGGACGAGATCGCCCTGGCCGACCACCGGGTGGCCGTGCCGGTCTATGGGTCAGCGGAAAGCCTGAACCTCGGCACCGCAGCCACCGTCTGCCTGTACGCCAGCGCCCGCTCCCAGCAGGCGCCCTAGAGGGGCTCTGCAGGAAAGGGGCTCTGCAGGAAACTGGCAGGTCTCCGGCAGGAATCCGTGCCGAAAAGCAGGCCAAACGAACGGCGGGGCCCCCCCCATTGTGGGCCCCCCCTGATGGCGCCGTAGATGAGTGCGGCCGCGAGGCCACCGACGATGGCCAGGAGCCAGGAACCGAGATTCCAGAATTCCATCTTGCCGCCGCCGAACAGCAGGTCCCCGATCCAGCCGCCGACAATTGCGCCGACGACGCCGAGCACGAGGCTGGTAACCCAGCCGCCACCGACCCTGCCGGGCAAGACTGCCTTGACGATTGCACCTACTATGAGTCCGAGAATGATCCAGCCAAGAAAGCCCATGTCTCCTCCTACATATTCGTCGGCATCCAAATTGTGAATCCCGAGTATGGCTTCAAGCTAACATAGGGCGGATTGCTTGTCAGCAGGGGACTGCTCAATCGTTACGTGGCAGCGTCGGTCCTTGCCGCGGTTCGGCGGCGGCCCGGAAACGGGTACGGTATTCCTTGTGGGCGCTGGGTTCTTCCAGTGTTCGCGTACACCCCGGACGAACCCCTCAAGGAGAAGCTCAAGTGGCTGCAAATGGCGGTACCAAGGCGATTCTCGCGGCACTGGCCGCAAACCTGACCATCGCCGTTTTGAAGTTCGTCGCCTACTTTCTGACGCTGTCCTCGTCCATGCTGGCCGAGGCGATTCACTCCATCGCAGACTCCGGTAACCAGCTGCTGCTCCTGCTCGGCGGCAAGCGCGCGCAGCGGGAAGCCAGCCCCGAGCACCCGTTCGGCTACGGCCGCGAGCGGTACATCTACGCCTTCATTGTCTCGATTGTGCTGTTCAGCGTCGGCGGCCTGTTCGCGCTGTATGAGGCCTGGGGAAAAATCCAGCACCCGCACGCCATCGAAGGGGACTTCTGGTGGGTGCCGCTGGCCGTCCTGGTCGGTGCGATCATCGCCGAGTCCTTCTCGTTCCGGACAGCGATCATGGAATCCAACCCCCTCCGCGGGAAGCAGAGCTGGGTTAAGTTCATCCGCAACGCCAAGCAGCCGGAACTCCCGGTGATCCTGCTCGAGGACTTCGGCGCCCTCGTGGGCCTGGTGTTCGCGCTGTTCGGCGTGGGCCTGACGATCCTGACCGGAAACGGCATCTGGGACGCCCTCGGCACCGCGATGATCGGTTTGCTGCTCGTGGCGATCGCCGTGGTGCTGGCCATGGAAACCAAGTCCCTGCTGCTGGGCGAGTCGGCCACCCGCGATGACGTCGCCAAGATTCGCAGCGCGATCGAGGCCGGCGGCACCAGCATCATTCACCTCAAGACCATGCACCTTGGCCCCGAGGAGCTGCTGGTGGCGGCCAAGATCAACATCGGGAGTTCGGACTCGGGCCAGGACATTGCGAAGGCGATTGATGACGCGGAGGTCCGGGTCCGCGAAGCCGTCCCGATTGCCCGGGTCATCTACCTGGAACCGGACGTGCAGCGGGTCAGCGCCCCCTGAGCCGCCCGGCCTATAGGCAGAACGGAAGCCCCTAGGGAGGATGGCGGCCGCCGGATAGAACGGCAGCCCCCCCCGACAAAACAGCAGTCCTGCCCGGTGCATCACCGGACAGGACTGCTGTTCTTTTGGAGCATCTGCGGGCTGTTGCCGCTGCTGTTGCCGCTGCTGTTGCCGCTGCTGTTGTGAGGCGGCCGTTGTTCCGCGGCGGCGGGGCGGCTAGGAGGCCAGCGGCCGCCTGCGTTCCACGGCGCCGCTGATGGCGGCGACCCCGAGCCCCAGCACGGCCAGGACGGCGCCCACGAGCGCGGGCGCGACGTAGCCCCAGCCCCAGGCGATCACCAGGCCGCCCAGGAAGGCGCCCAGGGCGTTGGCCACGTTGAGCGCCGCATGGTTCAGCGAGGAGGCCAGCGACGGTGCGTCCGGGGACGCATCCAGCAGCCTGGTCTGCAGGGCCGGGACCAGCATGGACCCGGCAGCGCCAACGACGAACACCATGACCAGTGCGGACCAGGCCCAGTGGACGCCCACGGCATAAACCACGAGCGCCACGGCCGTGCCGGGCAGCACCCAGTAAATCGTGCCCATGACGGACTTGTCGGCAATCCGGCCGCCAACGATGTTGCCCGCCACCATGCCCACGCCGTACAGCGCCACGACCAGCGGCAGCCAGGGCGCCGGGAGGCCGGCGACCGAGGTCATGGTGTGCGCAATGTAGGTGTAGGTCGCGAAGAAGCCACCGAAGCCGACGATGCCGACCAGGATGGCAAGCCACACCTGCAGCCGCTTGAGCGCGCCGAGCTCACGGCGGAAGCTGGCATCTGCGTGCGGTTTCTGGAACGGGACGAACTTCCACAGCATGAAGAGCGTAATGATGCCGATCAGGCCGACCAGCAGGAACAGCAGCCGCCACCCGTAGTTCTGGCCCAGCCAGGTGGCGAAGGGGACGCCGATGACGTTGGACACCGTCAGCCCGGCCATGACCATCGAAATGGCCCAGCCCCGTTTGGTCGGCGCCACCAGGGAGGCGGCAATCACGGCCGCGACCCCGAAGAAGGCGCCGTGGGGCAGCCCCGCGGCGAACCGGGACACCAGCATGGAGCCGTAGTCCGGGGCGAGGAAGGAACTGAGGTTGGCGATGCTGAAGAAGAGCATGAGCCCCAGGGCCAGATACTTCCGCGGGAGTTTGGCCCCGACGGCGGCCAGCACCGGCGCACCGATCACGACGCCGAGGGCGTAGGCCGAAATCAGGTGACCTGCCTCGGGCGTGCTGATGTTCAGGCCCTGTTCGATCTCCTTGAGCAGGCCCATCATGGTGAATTCCGTGGTGCCGATGCCAAAGCCGCCCATCGCCAGGGCAATGATGGCCAGCGCAACGTGACGGGTGCCGGTCTTGGACGGTGCCGGGGCGTGTGTGGTGGTTGTCATTCGTCTTTTCGGAGAGATTTTCCGGGAGAAGCCGGAGGGATCGGACAGATAAATATGCTTTAAAGAACGGGGAGGGGGCGCCGAATATTCCGCAGGGTGTCCGGACGGCCGCCTCCACCATTGTCCCCTACCAGGGCCGGCTCCCGGCCCCCGGTCCCCGACGCCGGACCCTGCGCCAGCCTTAGACTTGTGGGCGTGACTGGACTCATTGGCGTCGTTGGCGGCGCAGTAGTGGACTCCCTGGCCCAACCGGGCATGCTCCTAGCGGCACGGCGCACGGCGCCGCCGCAGTTTGCCGGAATGTGGGAGTTCCCGGGCGGAAAGGTGGAACCCGGCGAGGCAGCCGAGGACGCCCTGCACCGTGAGCTCCGGGAAGAACTGGGCGTGCTGGTGCGGCTCGGAGCGGAGCTGCCCGCGGAAACCGCCACGGGCTGGCCGCTGAACGCGAAGGCGGCGATGAGGGTCTGGTTCGCGGAACTCGCGCAGGGAGAACCCCGGCCGCTGGAGGACCACGACGAACTGCGCTGGCTCGACCTCCGCAACCCTTCAGAGGTCCTGGACCTGCCGTGGATCCCGGCGGACTTCCCCATCGTCGAGGCCCTCCTGGCGGCAGTGCAGGCCACCGGGCCGCTGGGAGTGGGAGCCGGACTGGGCCGCTGACCGGACTCGCCGGCGGGCTTCGGAAGCCCGCCTCTCGCCAAACCGTCAGCCATGTGCCTACTCTGATCCCAGTCGAGAGGAGTGGCCCGTGCAGGTCGGTGTCGGACGAGAGCAGCGAGCCGGAGAACGCCGCGTCGCAGCCACGCCGGAGACGGTCCAGCAGCTGACAGCCCTCGGGCTCCATCTCCTGGTGGAGGGCGGCGCCGGTACCGAAGCAGGCTACGCCGACGCCGCCTTCAAGGAGGCCGGCGCGACGGTGATCTCCGAGCTCCCGTTGGAGGCCCTGGACGTCCTGCTGCATGTCCGCCCGCTCACCCCGGAGGCCGCGGCCCGGCTGCGGCCCGGCACGGTCACGATCGGGCTGGCGTCGCCGTCCTCGGAACTGCCCACCGTGCGGGCACTCGCCGCCGCCGGAACCACCTCGTTCGCCCTGGAACTGCTTCCGCGGATCTCCCGGGCACAGTCCATGGATGCGCTCAGCTCGCAGTCCCTGGTCACCGGTTACCGCGCCGTGCTGGAAGCGGCCGTCCGCTACCCGCGGTTCTTCCCGCTCTACATGACCGCCGCCGGTACCATCCCGCCGGCGCGGGTGTTGGTCCTTGGAGCCGGTGTCGCCGGGCTGCAGGCGATCGGCACGGCGAAACGGCTCGGCGCCCGGGTCTCGGCCAACGACATCCGGGCCGCCTCCGCCGAGGAAGTCGCATCGATGGGTGGCACTTTCATCAACCTGGACATCGATGCAGCGGCAGAAGGAACCGGAGGCTACGCCCGTGCCCTCGGCGAGGACCGGGCGCAACGCCAGCGCAGCCTCCTGGCCCCGCACGTCGCGGCGGCGGACGTCCTGATCACGACGGCGGCCATCCCCGGCCGGGCGGCTCCCTTGCTGGTGACCACCGCCATGGTGGCGAGCATGCGGGCCGGATCCGTCGTCGTCGACCTCGCCGCCGAGTCCGGAGGCAACGTCGAAGGCGTGATCGCCGGCCAGGACGTGCAGGTGCCGGTCGACGGCGGATCGGTCACGCTCGTGGGCCTGCAGGACGCGGCATCCGCCATGCCCTCGGATGCGTCCCGTCTTTTTGCCCGGAACGTCAGCAACTTCCTCGCGCTCATGACCGACTGCGGTGCGGTGGCCCCGGACTTCAACGACGACGTGGTCGCCGGAACGTGCCTGACCCACGGCGGCACGGTGCGGCATGCCCCCACCGCGGAAGCATTGGAAAGGGAGGCATGATGGGCCCGATCGCGTTGTTGACCGTGGTGGTGCTTGCGGTGTTCGTTGGCTTCGAAGTGGTTTCCAAGGTCACCAGCAAGCTGCACACACCGCTCATGTCCGGGGCCAACGCCATCCACGGCATCATTTTGGTCGGCGCCATCATCGTGGCCGGACAGGCCAGTGACCCCTGGGTGCTCGGCATCGCGCTCCTGGCCGTCGTCCTGGCCACCGTCAACCTGGTGGGCGGCTTTGTGGTCACGGACCGGATGCTGGAGATGTTTAGCGCCCACAAGCGGGCACGCATTCCCGCCTCAACCGGGGCCACCAAAGCTGGCGGAACGGCGGGTGAAGGGCACCCCGGCGAGGGGGGCTCCGCCGGCGCGGCGGGGGAGTCCAGATGAGCCTGCTGAGCCCCGAATGGACAGCCCTGCTCTACCTTGTGGCCGCCGTCTGCTTCATCCTGGCGCTGAAGGGCCTCAGCTCGCCCCGCACCGCCCGCCGCGGCAACGCCATCGGCGCGGCCGGGGCGCTCCTCGCCGTCGTCACCGTGTTCTTCTCGGTACGGCTGGAAAATATTCCGCTCATCCTCGTGGCCATCGCCGTGGGCGCCGCGCTGGCCGTCCCCGTGGCCCGCCGGGTGCAGATGACCCAGATGCCCCAACTCGTGGCGCTCTTCAACGGCGTCGGAGGCGGGGCCGCGGCGCTCGTCGCCGTACTGGAACTCGGCCACCAGGATGACCCATGGGTCCGCCTGGCCGTGGTCTTCACCATGCTGGTGGGCGCCGTGTCCTTCGCCGGCTCCGCGGTGACCGTGGGCAAGCTGCAGGAACTCATCAGCACCCGCCCGCTGCTGTTCCCCGGCATGCCCTGGGTCATGGGTGCCGTCCTGCTGGGGGCGGTCGTCTCCGGAGCGCTGGTGGTCCTGACCGGGTCGCTTGGCTTCTCGCTCGCGCTGCTGGGCCTGAGTCTCGCCGCCGGGCTGCTCCTGGTGCTGCCCGTGGGTGGGGCGGACGTGCCGATTGTAATCTCCCTGCTGAACGCGTTCACGGGGCTGGCGGTGGCGGCGTCCGGCGTGGTCCTGGGCAATGTCCTGCTGCTGGTCGCCGGGACGCTCGTGGGCGCGAGCGGCACCATCCTGACCAAGGTCATGGCCTCGGCCATGGGCCGCGGAGTCGGCGGAATCATGTTCGGGGCGTTCAAGGGCGGCTCGACGGCGGGATCCACCGCCCTGAGCGACCGGCCTGTGCGTTCCTCGTCCCCGGAGGACATTGCTGTCCAGCTCGGCTACGCCCAGCGCGTGGTGATCGTTCCCGGCTACGGGCTTGCCGTGGCCCAGGGCCAGCACACCGTGGCGGAGCTCGCCACGGCCCTGGGCGCCCGCGGCGTGGACGTCGTGTTCGCCATCCACCCCGTGGCGGGTCGCATGCCGGGCCACATGAACGTGCTGTTGGCCGAGGCCAACGTGCCGTACGAGTCCCTGCGGGAATTGGCGGAAGTCAATCCCGAATTCGCGACCACGGACATCGTTCTGGTGGTCGGCGCCAACGACGTCGTCAACCCGGCGGCCAAGTCCTCCCCGGGTTCGCCGATTTACGGGATGCCGATCCTGGAGGTGGTGCAGGCCCAGCAGGTCGTGTTCCTGAAGCGGTCGATGCGCCCGGGGTTTGCCGGCATCGAGAATGAGCTCCTGCACGATCCCAAGACCACGCTCCTGTTCGGGGACGCCAAGGATTCGCTGGCCAGGGTGCTCGGCGCGGTCAAGGCGCTCTAGGCGTACTCTGCCCGGCGCATCAAAACAGCATCGGCTGGGCAGCGTCGGAACGGATGGTGTCGGAACGGATGGCCCCGGAAGGGGCTGCGCCGGAGTGGCCTGTGCGTGCGTGCCCGGCGGTGTCCGGGATGCTGCCGGCCGGGTACTGGGCTTCTTCCTCCCGGGCGTCGTCACGGCCGTTGCCGCCGTCAAGGTCCCGGTGGCTGAAGCCCTGCGAGCCGGAGAAGCCGTGCAGGTCCTTGAAATATCGGATCCGGCCGGCCAGCCACGCCCGGTATTCCTTCGACGCGTACGATCCGCTGCCGTACAGGCGGCGGTACTTGCCCGCCAGCTGCGGATGTTCGCGGGCGATCCACTGCATGAACCATTCGCGGGTGCCCGGCTTCAGGTAGAGCGCACCGGCCGTGACCCCTGTGGCGCCGGCCGCGGCCAGGGCGCCGAAGAGGGAGTTGAGGGCGTCGTCGCTGTCTGAGAGCCACGGCAGGATGGGCATGGCCATGACGCCGCAGGGCAGGCCCGCCTCCCGCAGCCGGGAGATGAGCTTCAGCCGCGCCCGCGGCCCCGGCGTGCCCGGTTCCACGGCTTCGGAGAGGTGCTCGTCGGTCATGGCCAGCGAGATGCCCACCCCGATCGGGACCTGGGCGGCGGCATGCTTCAGCAGCGGGATGTCMCGGGCCAGGAGCGTGCCCTTGGTGAGGATGGACAGGGGAGTGCCGGAATCGGCGAGGGCGCCGATGATGCCGGGCATCAGCTGGTAGCGGCCCTCGGCGCGCTGGTACGGGTCCGTGTTGGTGCCAAGGGCCACGTGCTCGTGCCGCCAGGACGGCTTGGCCAGTTCCCGGCGCAGGACCTCGGCGGCGTTGATCTTGACCACCACCTGGCTGTCGAAGTCCAGGCCGGCGTCGAAGTCCAGATACGTGTGGCTCTTGCGCGCGAAGCAGTAGACGCAGGCGTGGCTGCAGCCGCGGTAGGGGTTGATGGTCCAGTCGAACGGCATCCGCGAACCGGCGACCACCTTGTTGAGCACCGATTTGGCGGTGACCTCATGGAAGGTGATCCCGGCAAACTCCGGAGTGGACACGGACCGGACCAGCCCGGCCAGCGGCAGCAGGGCAGGGGCGGCCGGCGAATCGGCGGAAAGGGTGTCAGGTGAGGCACCGCGCTCAAGTGCTTGTGCGTCCCATCTCATGCCTACATTCGAATGTATGTTCGACTAAATGTCAAGGATGCCAGCCGGCGGCGGCGCAGTCAGCGGAGCAGCAAGTGGGCATTGCTAGGCTGGGGCGATGATTCTCCTGACCGGGTTCGAGCCATTTGGCGGTGATGCGGCCAATCCGTCGTGGGCCGCGGCCCGTTCGGCCGCGCGGCTGCTCCAATCCGACGGGCTGGAGGTCCGGGCGGTGGAATTGCCCTGCGTCTTTGGCGAATCGGCCACGGTGCTGGCGGAGGCCCTCGAGCGCTTCCAGCCGGAGCTTGTGCTGTGCACCGGCCAGGCCGGCGGGAGGGCGCGCATCTCGCTGGAACGGGTGGCCATCAATTGTGATGACGCCCGGATTCCGGACAATGCCGGCAACCAGCCCGTGGACGAACCCGTGGTCCCGGGCGGACCCGCAGCCTATTTCACGTCCCTGCCCGTCAAAGCGGCGCTCGCGGCGTTGGCCGCGGAGCAGATCCCGGCCGAAGTGTCCCAGAGCGCGGGGACCTATGTCTGCAACCATGTCTTCTACGCGCTCATGCACGCCCTGCGGCTCCGCCCAGGCACCAGGGGAGGCTTTGTCCACGTCCCCTACGCGGAGACCCAGCTTCCGGCCGGAAGCAGTGCCCCATCGCTGCCGGGCCCCCAGCTGGCGGCGGCGCTCGCCGTCGTCGTGCGCACTGCGCTGGCGACGACGGCGGATCTCAAGCTCCCTGCCGGCGCAACCCACTAGCCCCAGCCGGTCATCCGGCGCCCGAGCCGGGGGCAGGCCGCCGTCGGCGACGGGAAACAACTGCTCCCACAATTACAAAACAATCAGTCCAGCAGTTCCCAGACGACGCCGACTGTGGCGGTGACGCCCGACTCGCCGGCCTCGACGGTGAGTGAGGCCACCGCCACTTCCCGCTGCATCTTCGCCACCGGGATCGGCGCCTGGAAGCCGGTGTGCTGGGTGAGGGACAGGACCCTGCCCAGCCTGGTTCCGGCGAGGGCGGCGTAATGCTCTGCGGTGGTGCGGGCGTCCTGCCAGGCGGCCTCCCGGGCCCGGGCCTCGACGGCCGAGGAGTCGGCGAAGCCGAGGGTCAGACCGTTCAGCCGGACGGCGTCGCCGCCGGCAGCAACCGCCGCGGCAAGGATCTGCGAGGACGCAGACAACTCGCGGATCCTGACGGTGAGCGTGCTGGAGGCCAGATAGCCGGTCACGGTCTGGCCCCGGCCATCCTGCCAGTTCAGCTCGGCCCGGACGTTCAGCCCGGAGGTGGACAGGTCCGCGCTGTCCACGCCGTGTTGCCGGAGCTCCGCCGTGATGGCGGCCGATCGTGTTCCGGCCTCGCTGTAGGCCTCGGCCACGGTCTCGCGGCGGCATTCAACGCCGATCGACACGGTCAGCAGGTCCGGCACCGCCTCGGCGCTGCCGGTTCCTGCAACGGAGATGCTTCGGGGGCTGTCTGTCATGTCAGGCCTCGTAACGTTCGGGGGCGGTCACGCCCGTCCTGCGGTGCGTGTGTGGGCTGGTCCCGGGCAGGCCGGGCCGGGGGTAGCCGCCTGCTTCCAGGCCGGCGTGGCGCTCGAAGACGTTGGCGCTGCCCGGGTTGCCCGTGCGCCAGAGGGACCATCCGGCGGCTATGAAGTACAGCGGCAGGAACGGCAGCCCGAGGCACCAGGCGTATTGGGTGCTGTGGCGCTCCTCATGTCCCAGCAGTACTGGATTGGCGCGGGCGGATTCCGGTCCGGCACGGAAGAGGATTACGTTGCCCACCGTGAAGGCCGCAGCAAACGGCACCCGCCAGCGGTAGCGGCCCGCGATCAGCAATCCGCGCGGACCGGAGCTGACGGTTGTCCGCGCACCGGCTGCCAGCAGCAGGCCCAGCAGGGTGGACCCGTTGAGCAGGTTGGCGATCTGGCGAAGCCGTTGTCCGGGCGTCATGAGGCCATGGTAGCCGGGGATGTGCCCGACGGTCAGGGGTCCGCCGGGATGTCCCGTGCCCCGGGGAATGTCCCCGGCGTCAGCCCCCACAGAGGCCGCCGGGACCGCGGCGTCACGTGAGAGACGGCCGTTGCCATGCCGCCGACGGCCGTCTACTAGACTGGGGACAGTGACCACAAGCCTTGCCGACAACCCGCGCCGCGCCCTGCGCCCGGCCGCGTCCTGTTGGCATGCTCCGACTCGTAGCTAAGAACAGTAGATGACTGAAACTTTGCCGGACGCAGCCGTCCCGAATCCTCTGGATGAAGCCGCCATTACCGCCGCCGTAGACCAGGCCGTTGCCGCCATCGCCGCTGCCGCGACCCTCGATGAACTCAAGGCCGTGCGCCTCGCCCACACCGGCGAAAAGTCCGCCCTGAGCCTCGCCAACCGTGAAATCGGCGCGCTGCCCAAGGACCAGAAGGCCGCCGCCGGCAAGCTCATGGGCGCCTCCCGGGGCCGAGTCAACAAGGCGCTCGCGGACCGCACGGCCCAGCTCGAGGCCGAGAACGACGCGCGGATCCTCGTCGAAGAGACCGTGGATGTCACGGCGGCGCCGCGCCGGCGCACGGCCGGTGCACGCCACCCGCTGTCCACGCTGCAGGACCGCGTGGCGGACATCTTTGTCGGCATGGGCTGGGAAATCGCCGAAGGGCCCGAGGTCGAGTCCGAATGGTTTAACTTCGATGCCCTGAACTTCAAGCCGGACCACCCCGCCCGCGACATGCAGGACACGTTCTTCGTCGAGCCGCCCGAGGCCCACCTGCTCATGCGCACGCACACCTCGCCGGTGCAGGTCCGCTCCATGCTGGAACGGGAGCTGCCCATTTATGTGCTGTGCCCGGGCAAGGTGTTCCGCACGGACGAGCTCGACGCGACGCACACCCCGGTGTTCCACCAGTTCGAGGGCCTGGCCATCGACAAGAAGCTGAGCATGGCGGACCTCCGCGGCACCCTGGAGCACTTCGCACGCCAGATGTTCGGCGCGGAAGCCCAGATCCGGCTGCGGCCCAACTACTTCCCGTTCACCGAGCCGTCCGCGGAGCTCGATATCTGGCACCCGGGCGCCAAGGGCGGCCCCAGCTGGATCGAGTGGGGCGGCTGCGGCATGGTCAACGCCAACGTCCTGCGCGCCGCCGGCATCGACCCGGACATCTATTCAGGCTTTGCCTTCGGCATGGGCATCGAACGCACCCTCATGTTCCGCAACGAGGTTGGCGACATGCGCGACATGATTGAAGGCGACGTACGTTTCAGCGAGCACTTCGGGATGGAGATCTAACAGTGCGTATCCCACTTTCCTGGCTGCGCGAATTCGCGCAGGTACCGGCCGATGCAACGGCCGAAGACGTCATGGCCGAGCTCGTCAAGGTCGGACTCGAAGAAGAAGCAGTCCACCGCCCCACGGACTCGGTCCAGGGTCCGATCGTGGTGGGCCAGGTGCTCAGCATCGTCAAGGAACCCCAGTCCAACGGCAAGACCATCAACTGGTGCCAGGTCCGGGTTGTCCCCGAGGGCCGTGAGCAGACCCTGACCGGCGCCGGCATCGATCCCTCCGGCGTGCAGGGCATCATCTGCGGCGCCCACAACTTCGTGGAAGGCGACAAGGTGGTGGTCACCCTCCCGGGCGCCGTACTCCCGGGCGACTTCCGGATCTCCGCGCGCAAGACCTACGGGCACCTCTCTGCCGGCATGATCGCCTCCGTCCGTGAACTCGGCATCGGTGAGGACCACGACGGCATCCTGGTGCTGTCCCGGATCGGCCTCGACCCGGAACTGGGCACCGACGCGATGGAACTGCTGGGCCTCTACGACCAGGCCGCCGAAATCAACGTCACCCCTGACCGCAGCTACTGCTTCTCCATCCGCGGTGTGGCCCGTGAATACGCGCACGCCACCGGCACCGTGTTCACGGACCCGGTCTCCAAGGTCCAGGTTCCGACGGCGCTGTCCGGCGGCTACGGCGTCAAGCTCAACGACGACGCCCCCATCTACGGCAAGCCCGGCTGCGACCGTTTCGTGGCCCGCACCGTGCGCGGCGTGGATGCCACCCGGCCCACCCCGCCGTGGATGACCTCCCGCCTCCGGCTCGCCGGCATCCGGTCCATCTCGCTGCCGGTGGACATCTCCAACTACGTCATGCTCGAGCTCGGGCAGCCGAACCACTGCTATGACCTGGACAAACTGGCCGGCGACATCGTCGTCCGGCGTGCCACGGCGGGGGAGAAGATCACCACCCTGGACGACAAGGAGCGCACGCTCGACGTCGAGGATCTGCTGATCACGGACGAATCCGGCCCCATCGGAATCGCCGGCGTCATGGGCGGCGCCCACACCGAAGTCTCGGACGCCACCACGAACGTCCTGGTCGAGGCCGCGCACTTCGACGAGGTCTCGATCGCCCGCGCGCGCCGCCGCCACAAGCTGCCGTCGGAGGCGTCCAAGCGCTTCGAACGCGGCGTGGACTGGCAGGTGGCCGACGTGGCCGCCCAGCGTGTAGTGGACCTGCTGGTCGGACTCGCCGGAGGAACGGCCGACGAGGCCGGGACCGACGTCGGGACCGCGCCGGACGCCGTCACCATCGAACTGCCGGCAGAGTACGCGGCAGCCAGGATCGGAATCAACTTCACCGAGGAACAGATCCTGACCTCGCTCGAGGACCTCGGCGCCGTCGTTGCCAGGACCGGCAACGGCTACACGGTGACCGCCCCGAGCTGGCGCCACGACCTCGAAACCAAGGACGACCTCACCGAGGAAATCGCCCGGCTGGTCGGCTACGACCAGATCCCGGCGACCCTGCCCGTGGCGCCCCCGGGCCGTGGCCTGACCCGCGTCCAGCAGCAGCGCCGCCGCCTGATCCAGGCCCTCGCCGACGCCGGACTCACCGAGGTGCTGGCGTACCCGTTCGTCTCGAAGGCCGCCAATGACACCTTCGGCGTCCCCGCCGAGGGTGCGGCGCGCAAGGCCCTCAAGCTGGCTAACCCGATCAGCGAGGAGCACGGCTTCCTGCGGACCTCCGTCCTGCCGGGCCTGATCGAGGTGGCCAAGCGCAACCACTCCCGCGGCTTCCGCGACCTCGCCCTCTTCGAGGCCGGGCTCGTGTTCCTGCCGGGCGAGAAGCTTGGCACCTCCACGATTCCGCCGCTCGGCGTCAAGCCCGGCGACGAGGTGCTCGATGGCCTGTACGACGGCGTCCCGGACCAGCCGCTGCACCTCGCCGCCGTGCTCACGGGGCACGACTCTCCTGCTGCCCCGGGCCACGCACCGCGGGCCTGGGACTGGGCGGACGCGGTGGACATTGCCCGGATCGCCGGTGACGTGCTCGGCGTCGAGGTCCTGGTCACGCAGGGCCGGCATCAGGCCTTCCACCCCGGCCGGGCAGCACAGCTTGAACTGCGCACCGGCGAAGTGGTGGGCTACGCCGGCGAGCTGCACCCGAAGCTGCTGGCGGCGCACGACATGCCGGCCCGTTCCGTGGCGCTGGAACTGAACGCCGACGCCCTCTTCGAGGCCGCTGCCGACGTGATCGTGGCCCGGCACATCTCGACGTACCCCGTGGCCACCCAGGACGTGGCGCTGGTGGTGGCGCAGGAAGTCCCGGCGGGCGAGGTGCTGGCTGCGCTGCGCGAAGGCGCGGGCGAACTGCTCGAAGACGTCGCGCTGTTCGACGTCTACGCAGGCAAGGGCATCGAGGAAGGCAAGAAGTCGCTGGCGTTCAGCCTGCGCTTCCGCGCCAACGACCGCACCCTGACGGCGGACGAAGCCTCGGCGGCCCGTGAAGGTGCCGTGGCCGCTGCCCACGAACGATTCGGAGCGGTGCAGCGCTGAGAACTGCGCTGGTCACAGCGCAGACGTATCTGGAAGGGGCGGGTCATGGCATCACACCTTGTTGTGCGTGCCTGCCCGCCCTTTCGCGTTCCCGGCGACCCGGGTGTTCCCGGCGACCCTGGGGTGCCCGGGGCCGCGGCCCTGCACCCTGAACTGCAGCTGGAACGCGACTCGCGTTCCCTGCTGGACGGGGCCGAGCTCGTACGGGCCAGGGCCATGACCCCGCGGACTCGGGAGGACTTCCTGGCCGGACGGCTCGCGCAGCGGCGGTTCGCCGCCGGCCTGCTCGGCGTTCCGGCGTCGGACCTCACCGCCTGGTACAGCTGTCCGCGCTGCGGCGCCGGCGCGGACATCTCACACGGCCGGCCCGGCTACCTGCTCCGGGGCGAGGAGGTGCCGCTGCTGCTGAGCCTGTCCCGCGCGGCCGGCTGGACCTTTCTGGCCGGAGTCGTGGACCCGGATCCGGGCCAGCGCCTGGGCATCGACGTCGAGGATCCTGCCCGGGCGGACTTCGACGGGTTCGACGACGTCGTGTTGACCCCGGCGGAACAACGGCACCTCGCCGGGCTGGACGGCATCGCGCTGCTGCGGGGGCGGGCACGCCTATGGGCGCGCAAGGAGGCCTGGCTCAAGATGCTGGGCACCGGGCTGCAGAGGGCCCCGGACACCCTGGACGTACTGGCGCCGACAGTGAACGGCCGCGCCGGGCTCCGGGACCTGCCGCCGGCAGAGACGGGCCTGCCCGCGGACCTCGTGGCCGCCGTCGCCCTCGCGGTCATTCCATAAGCCTGCTTCGACACTGTCCGTGGCCGGCCGCCGCGTCAGGTTCCGGCCGCGCTCGGCACTTCGCCCTCAGAGCTTGGCCCCAAACACCGCCCTCAGAGCTTGGCCCCAAACACCGTCCTCAGAACACGGCCCTCAGAGTTTGGGCGGCGTTGCCTGCGGGAGCGGCGGGAGGGCGTCGGCGAACAGCCAGGGATGCAGCAGGGCCTCTGCGTCCAGGCCCGTGGTGTGGGCGGCCGCGACGATGAAATCGGCGGTCGTCACGGTGCCGTGACGGAAGCGGTCCGTCCAGTCGTGCAGCAGGGCGAAGAACGCCAGGTCGCCGGAGCGTACCCGCAGGGCGTGCAGGGCCAGGGCTCCGCGTTTGTAGACCCGGTCATCAAACATCAGCTCCGGGCCCGGGTCGCCCACCATCAGGTCCTGCGGGGCCGCGGAAAGCTTGCGCCAGGCGGCGCGCGCGCGGGCGGCCGCCGACATAATGCCGGCCTCTTCAGACCAGATCCATTCCGCGTAGCAGGCAAAGCCCTCGTGCAGCCAGATGTCCTTCCAGGTTGCGGTGGTGAGCGAGTTCCCGAACCACTGGTGAGCGAGTTCGTGGGCGATCATCCGCTGCGATTCCCAGTCCTGCCGCAGATGGTTGGGGCCCAGGATGGACAGTGTCTGCGCCTCCAGCGGGATTTCCAGCACGTCGTCGGTGACCACCACGGTGTACTCCGGGAACGGGTAGGGCCCGAAGCAGTTGGTGAAGGTCCGCATCATGTCGGGCTGGCGGGCCAGGGCGGCCCGGGCGCCCGCCTGCAGCGACGCCGGCACGGCCACATACTGCGGAACGTGCCCTGAGGGCCGCTCGGCATTGAGCGTCAGGAGCTCATAACGGCCGATCTGGACCGTCGCCAGGTAGGTGGCCATGGGCTCGGCCTGCTCAAAAACCCAGGTCTCGCGGCTGGCCCTGCTGGTGCGGGAGAGCATCACGCCGTTGCACACGGCCCGGTAGTTCGCGTCGGTGGTCACCGTGATGAGGTAGCTCGCTTTGTCCCGCGGGTGGTCATTGCACGGAAACCAGGAGGCTGCGCCGTTGGGCTGCCCGGCGACCAGCACACCATCGGAGAGCTCTTCCCAGCCCACTTCGCCCCACACGCCGCGTCGCGGCGAGGGGTAGCCCTCGTAGCGGATGTCCAAGGTGAAGGCCTCAGCGGCGAGCAGCGGATTGTCGGGGTAGACAACGAGCTGCTCGGCCCGCTGGGTGAACCGGCGTACCCTGCGGCCGTTGAGCTGAATCTTGGTGGCCCGCAAGCCGGCCAGGTCCAGGACGATCGCCGACGTCGGGAGCTGTGTGATGGCGTGCAGGACGGCGTGCCCGGCAAGGCGGTTGCTGCTGACCCGGTAGTCCAGATCGAGTTCATACCGGGTGACGCGGTAGGCGTTGGTCCCATGGCCGGGCATATAGGGGTCCGGGGCGCCGGCTTCCGGGGAGGTGGCCCGGCTGATTTCGCGGCTGATTTCCCCGCTGATGTCCCCGTGGGCGGCGGCGCCGCTGCTGCTTGGTGCGCTGGTGCTCAATGGACGGACCTTCGGTTGTGGTGCTGGTGGACGTGCGCAGGCGCCGGGCCTAACGGGGCCCGGCGGGCGGTGCCGGCCCGTCCCAGGGGCTGACCGGATTGCCCATCCAGTACGTCCCGGCAGGGACGGTTTCGCCCCGCATGACGAGGGACGCCGGCCCCACCGTGCCGCCGCTGCCGATCCTGGCCTGCGGCAGGATGACGCCGTGCGGGCCCATGGTGGCTCCGTCATCGAGCGTAACAGTGTCTATGCTCATGACACGGTCATGGAACAGATGGGTCTGGACCACGCACCCGCGGTTGACGGTCGAATTCCTGCCGAGGGTGACCAGGTCCGCCTCCGGCAGCCAGTAGCTTTCGCACCAGGTCCCGGTACCGATTTTTGCGCCAAGTGCCCGCAGCCACCACACCAGCGCCGGTGTCCCCGTGGCAGCGCGCGCGAACCACGGGGCGCTGACCATCTCAATGAACGTGTCCACAACCTCGTTCCGCCAAATGAAGGAGCTCCACAGCGGGTGCTCGCCGGGGCGGATGCGGCCCACCAGCAGCCACTTGGCCACGACGGCACTGCCCGCGGCCGTCGCCCCGGCAAGCAGGACCACCACCCCGCTCAGGAGGGCGGCGATTCCGTAGTTGAAGAGGGTCGCCATCGCGTCGAACGCCAGCATCACGCCGACGGCGATTGCGACCGTCAGCATGACCGGGACGAAGCGGCACAGCTCCCACAGGGCGCGCGCAACCTTCAGCTTCCGGGGCGGCTGGTAGGTCCGGGTGTCGTCCGAGGCGATGGCGGTGCGCCGCAGCCGCACAGGCGGGCTGCCGAGCCACGACGTGCCGGACTTCGCCTTGGCCGGCGTCGCGGACAGCACCGCGACGAGGGAGTTCTTGGGCACGCTGCGCCCGGCCGCCGTCATGCCCGAGTTGCCCAGGAAGGACCGCTTGCCGATCTTGGCCGGGGCTATGTGCATCCAGCCGCCGTCGAGTTCGTAGGACGCCACCATGGTGTCATCGGCCAGGAACGCGCCTTCGCCCACGGTGGTCATCCGCGGGATCAGCAGCACAGTCGAGGCCTCGACGTTGCGGCCGACCTTGGCGCCGAGAAGCCGGAGCCAGACCGGCGTAAAGAGGCTGGCGTAGATCGGGAACAGCAGATCCCGGGCCAGGTCCAGTACCCGCTCGGTCGCCCACACCTGCCATCCGATCCGGCTCCGGACCCGGTAGTAGCCTTCCGCGAGGCCGACGCTGAGGAGCCTCGTCGTGGCCAGGATCAGCAGCAGGTTGGTCAGGAACCATGCCAGCGCCGCCAGCGGGATCGAGAGCGCTATGCCCGGCAGCGCCGCGGGCAGGGAGGAACTGCCCCGGATGAACGCGAAGATCACCAAGGCCGCGGCGGCGGCGGAGACGTAGGGGATGAGCGCCAGCATGGCAGAGGCGGCGGCGAAGCCGGCGAACCAGAGCCGGCCCATCAGCCGGTGCTCCGGAGGGGAGTCCGGCCACGAATGCCGGGCCTTGCCACGCCGCTCGGCCGGCGACCCGGCCACGAGCTGGCCCGCCTTGACCTTCCCGATCACGGCGGAACCCGGCTCCACCTGCGCCCCGGCACCCACTGTGGCGCCCGGCATCAGCGTGCTGCGGGCCCCGACGCTTGCGCCGGCGCCAATCCGGATGGCGCCGATGTGGACACGGTCGCCGTCGATCCACCAGCCGGACAGATCGACCTCAGGCTCGATATTGGACCCTGCGCCGAGGGTCAGCAGCCCGGTGACGGGCGGGAGCGAGTGGAGCTGGACATTTTCGCCGATCTTCGCCCCGAGAGCTTTCGCGTAGTAGGGCACCCAGGGCGCGCTGGCGAGGCTGATGGCGCCGGCCAGGTCCTGGATCTGTTCCGCGAGCCAGAGCCGGAGGTGCACCTGCCCGGACCGGGGATAGGTGCCAGGCACGACGTTGCGGAGCAGGATGCGGGCTGCGGCAACGGAGAGCAGCATCCGCCCGGCGGGACTGACGAAGACCAGCCAGGATGCGCCCACCCACCACCATGAAATCGTTGGCGCGGCGCTGAATCCGGCGAAGGCGGCCAGCAGGTTGTTGGCTGCCATCAGGTAGGTCAGCCAGCGCATCCCGACCAGGATGTGCAAGGGAACGCCCAGGAGCGTCTGGAAGGCCTGGGACTTCCGCGCAGTGGGCCGGACCGTGCGCTCCTGGGCAGCGACGGCGCCGCCCTCCGGCAGCGACTGGCGGGCCTCGTCCACCAGGGCGCCCACCCGTGGTGTCGCGTAGATATCGGCCACCGTGATGGTGGGATAGCGGACGCGCAGGGCGGACACGAGCTGCGCGGCGGCCAGCGAGCCGCCGCCGTAGGCGAAGAAGTCGGCGTCGAGGCTGGTGACCGGGCTCCCCAGCACGGCGCTCCACTGCTCCACGATCCACTGCGCGTCCTCGGGCAGGTTCAGCGGCGCACCTTCGGCCTCGGCCGCTCCGGTTCCGCTGAGCGGCCAGGGCAGGGCATGGCGGTCCACTTTGCCGCTGGTCTTGGTCGGCAGCGAATCGACAAGCGTCAGCAGCGGAATGAGGGGCGCGGGCAGGCGTTCGCCCAGCAGTTCGCGGGCGGCCGCGAGGTCGATGTCCCGGCCCGAGACGGCGGCAAGGTAGCCGACCAGGATCTGGTTGCCGGCCGCCGTGGTCTGCACGGCGGCGGCGGCGCCGGCGATATCCGGCAGGGACTGCAGGGCGGCATCGATTTCGCCGAGCTCGATCCGGCGGCCGCCGAGCTTGACCTGCTCATCGGCGCGGCCCTGGAAAATGAGGCCTTCCGCCTCGTACCTGACGAGGTCGCCGGAGCGGTAGGCGCGCGGCCAGCCCAGGGACGGCATGGGGGCATATTTTTCCGCGTCCTTGACCGGGTCAAGGTACCGGGCCAGCCCCACGCCGCCGATGATCAGTTCGCCCACCGCGCCCTCGGCGACGGGCAGCGAATCGGCGTCGACGACGGCGAGGTCCCAGCCGTCCAGCGGCAGGCCGATCCGGACGGGGCCGGGCGCGCCGAGCTGCGCGGCGCACGCGACCACGGTGGCCTCGGTGGGCCCGTAGGTGTTCCAGACTTCGCGTCCTTCGACGGCGAGCCGTTCGGCAAGGTCCGGCGGGCACGCCTCCCCGCCGAAGATCAGCAGCCGGACACTTTCCAGCGACTCCACGGGCCAGAGCGCTGCCAGCGTGGGGACGGTGGAGACCGCGGTGATGCCGTGGCTGATGAGCCACGGGCCGAGGTCCATGCCGGTCCGCACCAACGCCCGGGGTGCCGGAACCAGGCAGGCGCCGTGGCGCCACGCGAGCCACATTTCCTCGCAGGAGGCATCGAAGGCGACGGACAGGCCGGCCAGCACCCGGTCCTGCGGACCCACCGGATCGGCCTGCAGGAAGATGCGCGCCTCGGCGTCCACGAAGGCGGCGGCCGAGCGGTGCTGGACAGCGACGCCCTTGGGGGTGCCGGTGGAGCCGGACGTGAAAATGACCCATGCGTCGTCGTCGGGGCCGGGCGGCCTCGCGTCGGGGAACGGGCGGGTGCGGTTGCTGTCCGTGACGATCTTCCCGCCGGCGCGGAGGATGCCGGCCACCCTCGCCTCCCCGAAGACCAGTTTTGCCCGCTCGTCGGGATCGTCGGCGTCCACGGGGACATAGGCCGCACCGACCAGCAGCACCGCCAGGATCGAGACGTAGAGTTCGTTGGTGCCGGACGGGATCCGGACGCCGATCTTGTCGCCGGCACCGAGCCCGGCGAGGTGCAGTTTCCGTGCCGTGGCCCGGACCTCGTCCATGAGCTGGGCGTAACTGAGCGAGCGGTGGCCGTCGTCGAGTGCCGAAGCGTCCGGGTACCGGGCGGCAGTATCGCGGATGATGTCTATCAGCGTCCGCTCCGGCGGGGCGGAGAGTGCGCCCGGCAGCTGGGGCTCGTGGACGGTGAGATGGGGAGCGGGAAGACTCTGCACCGCACCGGCGTCGGGGGCTTCACTGGGGGTCAGTCGTTGCTCGGTCACTGGCGCATTATCCCTGCAGGAGATGAACGGATGGTATTGCCGTACGGCTTAGGGAACCAGGATGACTTTGCCGGTGGTACGGCGCTGTTCCAGGTCCTCGTGGGCTCGGGATGCCTCGCCGAGAGGGTAGCGTGCGCCGATCCTGACCTTCAGGCTGCCCTCGGCAGCGGCGGCAAAGACTTCGTCGGAGCGCCAGCGGCGCTCCCGGGCGTCGCGCAGGTAGTGGCCCATGGTGGGCCGCGTGAGGTACAGCGAGCCGCCGGCGTTGAGCCGCTGCGGGTCGAACGGCGGGACCGGGCCGGACGCTGCGCCGAAGAGGACCAGCATGCCCCGGATGCGCAGCGACGCCACGGAGGCGTCGAACGTGTCTTTTCCGACGCCGTCGTACACCACGTCCGCGCCGGTGCCGTTGGTCAGATCCCGGACCCGGTCGGCGAAACCGTCATAGCGCAGCACGTGGTCGGCGCCGGCTTCGCGGGCAAGCTGCTCTTTCGCGTCTGTCGAAACGGTCGTGATGACGTTGGCGCCCCTGGCCTTGAGCAGCTGGATCATCAGGAGTCCCACGCCGCCGGCGCCGGCGTGGAGCAGGACGGTGTGGCCGGACTCGACCTTGAAGGTGGAATTGATCAGGTAGTGGGCCGTCACGCCTTGCAGCGGCAGCGCCGCGGCGGTGAAATCGTCCAGGCCGTCGGGGACCGGGAGGGCTTTGTCCTCATCGACGAGTGCATAGCCGGCGTAGCAGTCAACGCCCTCGGCCGTGGCCACCCGGTCGCCGGGCGCGAACCCGGTGACGGCGTCGCCGACCTCCTCCACGGTGCCTGCGGCCTCGGTGCCGGGCGTGAAGGGGTAGCTGACCTTGTAGACGCCGCTGCGCTTGTAGGTGTCAATGAAGTTCACGCCCGCGGCGGCGACCTTGACGAGCAGCTGGCCGGGCCCGGGAACGGGACAGGCTGTTTCGTCGAGCTCGAGGACCTCGGGGCCGCCGGCCTGGCGGGCGACGATTGCGTGCATCATGTGGCTCCTTTTCCGGGCGGGGAAATCTGTCCCGGTCCCTGGGTCCATCCTAGGGACACCGGCGGTAACCATGAAGGGGCGTTCCGTAACCAGCCGTCACGTGATGTTTGAGCTGACGTCGACCGGAGATGGCGGTCCGGCCCGGCAGCCGGTGGTCCGTCCCTTAGTAGCGGCGGGTGACCGTCGCCATCGGGCATTCGAAGTGGCGGCCCGCGGCGAGTCCGACGTCGTTGAGGTAGCGGACAATGATGGCGTACGACTGCATCAGCGTGGTTTCCGTGTACGGGACCTGGTGCTTGGCGCAGTACTCGCGGACGATCTTGGCAGCCTGGTGCAGCTGCGGGCGGGCCATGTCCGGGAAGAGGTGGTGCTCGGCCTGGCGGTTGAGGCCGCCGAGCAGGATGTCCATGAAGCGGCCGCCCGAGATGTTCCGGGAAGTCAGGACCTGGCGGCTGAAGAAGTCCACCCGGCTGTCCGCCGGGAGCACCGGCATGCCCTTGTGGTTCGGCGCGAAGGACGCGCCCATGTAGAAGCCGAACACGGCCAGCTGGACGCCGATGAAGGCGAACGCCATGCCCAGCGGCAGGAAGGTGAACGCGAGGACCGGCAGGAGGCTGAGCCGGACCGCGAGAATCGGGATTTCGACCCAGCGGTGCGTGACCTTGGCCCGGCGGACGATGAATTTCACGGAATCGATCTGCAGTCCCAGGCCCACCAGGAACAGGAGCGGGAAGAAGAACCAGCCCTGCTTGCGGGTCAGGAACGCGAGGCGTCCCTGGCGGTCGGCTACGGCTTCGGGGTGGAAGGCGATGGGGCCGGGTGCGATGTCCGGGTCCTTGGAGATGACGTTCGGGTGGTTGTGGTGCGCGCCGTGCTTCTGCTCCCACCAGGAGTAGCTGATCCCGGCCACGGACGTGGCGAGCAGACGTGCTGCCCAGTCGTTGGCGCGGCGGGACGCGAAGATCTGCCGGTGCCCGGCCTCGTGGGCCAGGAAACTCAACTGCGTGCAGAGGATGCCCAGGGCGGCGGCGATCAGGAGCTGGAACCAGCTGTCACCGATCAGCGCGAACCCGAACCAGGTGGCGGCCATCAGGAGCACCAGGCTGGCGAACACCGTGATGTAGAACCCGACGCGACGTTCGAGGAGGCCGGCAGTCTTGACGCTCTTGAGGAGTTCCGAATAGCTCAGGACTACGGCGTTGGGCTGCCTGACGCGCGAGGTCGGTCGCGCCTGCGTTTCGGCGGGAAGGGTGGAAGTGGCGGTCATTAGGGCGCTGGCCTCGTCACGGTTACGGGCAACGCTGCAGCTGACATTCGCAGCTGCACGGTCTGGATCACCCTTTACCAAGCATACGCCCCCGGGTTTCCCCAGCCCGCCGATCGGGCGCTTTGGACACACGCCCATCGATGCATAAATATCGGCATCTATGCATACTCTTGCTGTATAGTCGTGCTCATGACTATTACTGTTGCCGTTTCCGGGGCGAGCGGTTATGCCGGCGGCGAGGTCCTGCGGCTCCTCGCCGGTCATCCCGACGTCACCATCGGCGCCATCACGGCCCACAGCAACGCCGGTTCCAGACTAGGGGAATTGCAGCCGCATCTCCATGGCCTCGCTGACCGGATCCTCGAAGACACCACCGTGGACAACCTGGCCGGGCACGACGTCGTGTTCCTGGCGCTTCCGCACGGGGCATCCGCGGAGATCGCGGCGCAGCTGCCCGCCGGGACCCTGGTCATCGACGCCGGCGCGGACCACCGCCTCGAGGACCCGGAGGCCTGGGAGAAGTTCTACGGGTCGGCACACGCCGGAACCTGGCCCTACGGCCTCCCTGAACTGCCCGGCCAGCGCGAGGCCCTGCGCGGCGCCGCCCGGATCGCCGTCCCCGGCTGCTACCCGACGTCGGCCCTGCTGGCCCTCACGCCCGGCTTCAGCAGCCAGCTGCTGGAGGGTGACGACGTCGTGATCGTCTCCGCCTCCGGCACCTCAGGCGCCGGCAAGGCCGCCAAGGTCAACCTGATCGGCGCCGAAGTCATGGGCTCCATGAGCCCTTACGGGGTCGGCGGGGGACACCGGCACACCCCAGAGATCGAACAGGGACTCTCCAAAGCACTGGGGGCACCGGTCACCGTCTCCTTCACGCCCACGCTGGCGCCGATGAGCCGCGGCATCCTCACCACGGCGACCGCCAGGGTCCGCTCGGGTGTCACCGTCGAAGAGCTCCGCCGCGCCTGGGCCGAGGCCTACGACGACGAACCGTTCGTGCACCTGCTCCCCGAGGGCCAGTGGCCCTCCACCAAATCGGTCCAGGGATCGAACCACACGGTCATGCAGCTCGCCTTCGATGAGCACACCGGCCGCGTGATCGTGTGCTGCGCCATCGACAACCTGACCAAGGGAACCGCCGGCGGGGCCGTGCAGTCCATGAACATCGCCCTCGGCCTGGCGGAATCCGCCGGCCTCAACCTCCAGGGAGTCGCACCGTGAGCATCACCGCACCGCAGGGATTCCGCGCCGCCGGCGTGACGGCCGGGCTCAAGGCGTCCGGCAACCCGGACGTGGCCCTCGTGGTCAACGACGGCCCGTCCAAGTCCGCCGCGGCGGTCTTCACGTCCAACCGCGTCGCCGCGGCCCCCGTGCACTGGTCCCGCGAGGTGGTCAAGGACGGCCGCGTGGACGCCGTGATCCTGAACTCCGGCGGGGCCAACGCCTGCACCGGGCCCCAGGGCTTCCAGAACACGCACACCACCGCGGAGAAGACCGCCGAGGCCCTCGGCGTCTCCGCCACCGACGTCGTGGTCTGCTCCACCGGACTGATTGGCGAGCAGCTCCCCATGGACAAAATCCTGGCCGGGATCGGTTCCGCCACGGCAGCCCTGGCCGCGGACGGCGGCCCCGCGGCAGCCACCGCGATCATGACCACGGACTCCGTGTCCAAGCAGGCCGTCTTCACCGGCACGGCCGCCGACGGAACCCGGTTCACCATCGGCGGCATGGCCAAAGGCGCCGGCATGCTGGCGCCGGGCCTGGCCACCATGCTGGTGGTCCTCACCACGGACGCCGACGTCCCGCCGGACATGCTCGACGCCGAACTCCGCAACGCCACGCGGGTCACCTTCGACCGGGCGGACTCTGACGGCTGCATGTCCACCAACGACACCGTGGTGCTGCTGGCCTCCGGGGCCTCCGGCGCCGTGCCCTCCGCCGCCGACTTCGGCACGGGCCTGACCGAGGTCTGCGCCGAGCTGGCCCGCAAGCTGATCGGCGACGCCGAGGGCGCCAGCCACGACATCGCGATCCGGACGTTCAACGCCGCGAGCGAGCGGGACGCCGAAATCGTCAGCCGCGCCGTCGCCCGCTCCAACCTGTTCAAGACCGCGATCTTCGGCAAGGACCCCAACTGGGGCCGCGTGCTGTCCGCCGTCGGCACCACCGACGCGGCGTTCGAGCCGGACCAGCTGAACGTGTCCATGAACGGCGTGCAGATCTGCCGCAACGGCAGCATCGGCGATGACCGGAACCTCGTGGACCTCGAACCGCGCGAGGTCCTCGTCGAAATCGACCTGCGGGCCGGCACGGCCGAGGCCACGATCCTCACGAACGACCTCACCCACGACTACGTCCACGAAAACAGCGCCTACTCCAGCTAATCCCCCCGGGGGAAGGAACAGTAAGGGACGAACAGAGGACTAGCAGGAAGGACGAACAGCATGAACACCCAGACCCGCGAGACCACATCCCAGTCCGACGCCCGGGACAAAGCCGCCACGTTGATCGAGGCGTTGCCCTGGATCCAGCGCTTTGCCGGCAGCACCATGGTGATCAAGTACGGCGGCAATGCCATGGTCAACGACGAGCTCCGCCGCGCCTTCGCCGAGGACGTTGTGTTCCTTCACCACGTCGGCATCCACCCTGTGGTGGTGCACGGCGGCGGCCCGCAGATCAACGCCATGCTCAGCCGGCTCGGGATCGAGTCCGAATTCAAGGGCGGGCTGCGCGTCACCACGCCCGAGGCCATGGACGTGGTCCGCATGGTCCTCACCGGCCAGGTGGGCCGCGAACTCGTGGGCCTGATCAACTCCCACGGCCCCTACGCCGTCGGGATGTCAGGCGAGGACGGCGGCCTGCTCCGCGCCGTCCGCACCGGCACCGTGGTGGACGGCGAAGAGGTGGACCTGGGCCTCGTCGGCGAGGTGGTCGGCGTGAACCCGGAAGGGATTGTGGACATCCTCGCGGCCGGCCGGATTCCCGTGATCTCCACCGTCGCCCCGGAAATCCACGACGACGGATCCACCACCGGGCAGGTACTGAACGTCAACGCGGACACTGCGGCTGCGGCTCTGGCCGAGGCGCTCGGCGCCTCCAAGCTTGTCATCCTGACCGACGTCGAGGGCCTCTACGCCAACTGGCCGGACCGGTCCTCGCTCATCTCCTCCCTGACCGTCTCGGAGCTGCGTGAACTGCTCCCAGGCCTGGAATCGGGCATGATCCCGAAGATGGAAGCCTGCCTCAAAGCCGTGGACGGCGGCGTCGAGCGCGCCCACATCGTGGACGGCCGGCTGCCGCACTCGATGCTCCTGGAAACCTTCACGACCGCCGGCATCGGCACCCAGGTCGTCCCCGACGAGGAAGTGAACGCATGAACGAAACTGTAGGCGTGAGTCCGACCGGCGATGGGGCCCCCGCCCGCTTCGCGGTGCCCGACCACACCCGGGCCCCCATCGCCGGCTCGGCCCCCACAGCTTCCGTTATGACTGGAAAGGGTAGCGGAGCCGACTGGCTCTCCCGCTACTCATCCTCCCTGCTCGGCGTCTTCGGCACCCCGCAGCGCGTGCTGGTCCGCGGCGCCGGCTGCCTCGTGTGGGACGCCGACGGCAAGGAGTACCTGGACCTGCTCGGCGGCATCGCTGTGAACGCCCTGGGCCACGCCCACCCGTTCGTCACCTCGGTGATTTCCAGCCAGCTGGCCACCCTGGGCCATGTCTCGAACTTCTTCACGAGCCCCACCCAGATCGCCCTGGCGGAGAAGCTGCTGGAACTGTCCAAGGCGCCGGCCGGTTCCAAGGTGTTCTTCGCCAACTCCGGCACCGAAGCCGTTGAGGCGGCCTTCAAGCTGGCGCGCCGGAACACCGGATCAGACTCCACGCCGCGCACCAAGATCATCGCTCTCGAGGGCGCCTTCCACGGGCGCACCATGGGCGCCCTCGCGCTGACCTCCAAGGAGGCCTACCGGGCGCCGTTCGCGCCGCTGCCCGGCGGCGTCGTGCATGTCCCGTTCGGTGACATCGAGGCCCTCCGCGCCGCCATCGATGAGACCACTGCCGCCGTCTTCCTCGAACCGATCCAGGGCGAGGCCGGCGTCCGGCCGCTGCCTGCCGGCTACCTCAAGGCGGCCCGCGAGGCAACGACCGCGGCCGGCGCCCTGCTGATCCTCGACGAGGTCCAGACCGGCATCGGCCGCACCGGCAAGTGGCTGGCCAGCGAGGACGCCGGGATCGTGCCCGACGCCGTGACCCTCGCCAAGGGCCTGGGCGGCGGCTTCCCGGTCGGCGCGCTCGTGACGTTCGGCCCGGAAACGTCCGCGCTGCTGACCGCCGGCCAGCACGGGACGACATTCGGCGGGAACCCGGTGGCCACCGCCGCCGCTCTCGCCACGCTGCACGTACTGGAAAACCAGGACGTCCTCGTCCACGTCCGCAACCTGGGGGAGCACCTGCGCGCCGGCCTCGCCGGAATCGCCGGCGTGACCGAGGTCCGCGGCGAGGGGCTGCTGATCGGCTTCGACCTCGACGCCGACCTCGCCCCGGGTGTCGTCGCCGCCGGCCTCGACGCCGGGTTCATCGTCAACAGCCCGGGCCCGCGCACCATCCGGCTGGCGCCCCCGCTGATCCTGACCACCGAGCAGGCAGACCTTTTCCTGGCTGCCCTGCCCGCACTGCTCGAGACCGCCAAGACCAACGCTGCAAAGGATGCCAAGTGACCGCCGCCGTGACCGCCTCAGTGCCCACCCGCCACTTCCTCAAGGACACGGACCTCAGCCCGGCCGAACAGGCCGAGGTCCTCGAGCTCGCCGTCCGGATGAAGGCCGCGCCCTACAGCGTTCAGCCCTTCGCCGCGGCCGGCAACGGCCGCCGGACGGTGGCCGTCATCTTCGACAAGACCTCCACCCGGACCAGGGTCTCCTTCGCCACCGGTATCGCGGACATGGGCGGCAACGCGCTCATCATCAACCCCGGCGAGGCGCAGATCGGGCACAAAGAATCGGTCGAGGACACCGCCAAGGTGCTCGAACGCATGGTTTCCACCATCGTGTGGCGCACCGGCGCGCATGCCGGGCTCGTCGCCATGGCAGAGAACTCCCGTGTTCCGGTCATCAACGCCCTGTGCGATGACTACCACCCGTGCCAGCTCCTTGCCGATCTGCTGACCGTCAAGGAGCACAAGGGCTCGCTCAAGGGCCTGACCATGGCGTACCTGGGCGACTCGGCCAACAACATGGCCAACTCCTACCTGCTGGCCGGCGTCACGGCGGGCATGAACGTGCGCATCGCGGGCCCGGAGGGCTACCTGCCGTCGCCGGAGATCATCGCCGCCGCCGAGGACCGTGCCGCGGAGACCGGTGGTTCGGTGCTGGTGACGGTCGACGCCGCCGAGGCGCTCCTGGGCGCCGACGTCGTCGCGACCGACACGTGGGTGTCCATGGGCCAGGAGGCGGAGAAGGAAGCGCGGATGAAGCTGTTCCGCGCCTACTCCGTGGATGCCGACGCGATGAAGCTCGCGGCGCCGGACGCCGTCGTGCTGCACTGCCTGCCGGCCTACCGGGGCTACGAGATCGCCGCGGACGTCATTGATGGCCCGCAGTCGGTGGTCTGGGACGAGGCCGAGAACCGGCTGCACGCGCAGAAGGCACTCATGGCGTGGCTCATGCACCGCTCCGGTCTGGCTGTGGTTGACGGGCTCGCGCCGGTCGATGGGCTCGCGCCGGTCGATGGGCTGGCACCGGTGGGCGGCCCGGCCTGATGTCCGTCCAGCCAGCCTCTCCGGGGGCCAGTCCGGCCACCAAAACGGCCCGGCAAGCGCGGATCACGGCGATTCTGACGGGCGAGTCGGTCCGTTCCCAGGCCGAACTCGCGGCGCTGCTCGCGGACGACGGCGTCCAGGTCACCCAGGCCACGCTTTCACGCGACCTCGTGGAACTCGGCGCCGTCCGGGTCCGCAGCACGGACGGCGTGCTCGTCTACGCCGTCCCGGGGGAGGGCGGCGAACGGGCGGCCAAGAGCGGCGTCACACAGGAAATCCTCGACGCCCGGCTGACCCGGTTGTGCGGGGAACTGCTCGTCACCGCCGAGGCCTCCGCCAACCTCGTGGTCCTCCGGACCCCGCCGGGCGCCGCGAACTTCCTGGCCCTCGCCATCGACCACTCCGTGATGCCCTCGATCCTGGGCACCATCGCTGGGGACGACACCGTCCTGCTTGTCACCCGGGACCCCCTGGGCGGCGCGGACATCGCCGCACGCTTCCTGCAGTTCGCCGAGGAAGCCGGCCAATAAGGCACACCATGAGCCTTTCACAGGACCGGACGCCCGGGGTGTGTGACAGGCTTGCAACAGAGCTTTTTCCCAGACTTAAAGCATCACCAAACAACTAAGGAGCATTTCCGTGACTGAGCGTATTGTTCTGGCCTACTCCGGTGGCCTGGATACTTCCGTAGCCATCGGCTGGATCGGTGAAGCCACCGGCGCCGAGGTCATCGCCGTGGCGGTCGACGTCGGACAGGGCGGCGAATCGCTGGAGACCATCCGCCAGCGCGCGCTGGGCTGCGGAGCCGTCGAGGCCTACGTCGCCGACGCCAGCGACGAGTTCGCCAACGAGTACTGCATGCCCACGCTGAAGGCCAACGCCCTCTACCAGGGCCACTACCCGCTGGTCTCGGCCATCTCCCGCCCGGTGATCGTCAAGCACCTGGTCAAGGCCGCCCGCGAATTCGGCGCCACCACCGTCGCCCACGGCTGCACCGGCAAGGGCAACGACCAGGTCCGCTTCGAAGTCGGCATCCAGACCCTCGGCCCGGACCTGAAGTGCATCGCCCCGGTCCGCGACCTCGCCCTGACCCGCGACAAGGCCATCGCCTTCGCCGAGGAAAAGGGGCTGCCGATCGAGACCACCAAGAAGAACCCGTACTCGATCGACCAGAACGTCTGGGGCCGCGCCGTCGAAACCGGCTACCTCGAGGACATCTGGAACGCGCCCACCAAGGACATCTACGACTACACCGCCACCCCGGAATTCCCGCCGGCACCGGATGAGGTCACCATCTCCTTCGAAGCCGGCGTGCCGGTCGCGATCGACGGCGTCAGGGTCACCCCGCTGCAGGCCATCAAGGAACTCAACCGTCGCGCCGGCGCCCAGGGCGTTGGCCGGATCGACGTCGTCGAGGACCGCCTCGTCGGCATCAAGTCCCGCGAGATCTACGAGGCACCGGGCGCCATGGCGCTCATCACCGCGCACAAGCACCTCGAAGACATCACGATCGAGCGCGAGCAGGCCCGCTTCAAGGCGACCGTCGGCCAGCGCTGGGCCGAACTGGTCTACGACGGCCAGTGGTTCTCGCCGCTCAAGCGCTCCCTCGACGCCTTCATCGAGGACACCCAGAAGTACGTCTCCGGCGACATCCGCATGGTGCTGCACGGCGGCCAGGCGATCGTCAACGGACGCCGCTCCGAGACCTCGCTGTACGACTTCGACCTCGCCACGTACGACACCGGCGACACCTTCGACCAGTCGATGGCCCGCGGCTTCATCGAGCTGTGGGGCATGTCCGCCAAGGTTGCCTCCGGCCGCGACATCCGCGTCGCAGGAAAGTAGCCCGCATGGCTGAGTCGGAAACCACCGAGTCCGGGGTGCGCTCCGCGACAAATACAGGAGCGCTGTGGGGCGGCCGGTTCGCCGGCGGCCCCGCGGACGCCCTCGCCGCGCTGAGCAAGTCCACGCACTTCGACTGGCGGCTGGCCCGCTACGACATCGCCGGGTCCAAGGCGCACGCCCGCGTGCTGCACAAGGCCGGGCTGCTGGACGACGCCGAGCTCGAGGGCATGCTGGCCGCCCTGACGCAGCTGGATGAGGACGTCGCTTCCGGCGCCTACCTGCCGGCCGAGTCCGATGAGGACGTGCACGGTTCGCTGGAGCGCGGCCTGATCGAGCGCGCCGGCACCCAGCTCGGGGGCAAGCTCCGTGCCGGCCGGTCCCGCAACGACCAGGTGGCCACGCTGGGACGGATGTTCCTGCGCGACCACGCCCGGATCATCGCCCGCGGCGTGCTCGCCACGATCGACGCGCTCGTGGACCAGGCCAAGGCGCACCAGGGGGTGGCCATGCCCGGCCGCACCCACCTGCAGCACGCCCAGCCTGTCCTGCTCAGCCACCATCTGCTGGCCCACGCCTGGGCGCTGCTGCGCGATGTGCAGCGGCTCGCCGACTGGGACAAGCGCGCCGGGGTTTCGCCCTACGGCTCGGGTGCCCTTGCGGGCTCCTCGCTCGGGCTGGACCCCGAGGCCGTCGCCGCGGACCTGGGCTTCTTCTCGGCGACGCACAACTCGATCGACGGCACCGCCTCCCGCGATGTCTTCGCCGAGTTCGCCTGGATCACGGCCATGATCGGCGTGGACCTGTCCCGGGTCTCGGAGGAAGTGATCCTGTGGGCCACGAAGGAATTCTCCTTTGTCACCCTGCACGATTCCTACTCCACCGGCTCCTCGATCATGCCGCAGAAGAAGAACCCGGACGTGGCGGAACTCGCCCGCGGCAAGGCCGGCCGGCTGATCGGCAACCTGACCGGGCTGCTGGCCACCCTGAAGGGCCTGCCGCTCGCGTACAACCGCGACCTGCAGGAGGACAAGGAACCGGTCTTCGACGCCGCCGACACCCTGGAGGTCCTGCTCCCGGCAGTCTCCGGCATGATCGCGACGCTGAAGTTCAACACCGAACGGATGGAAGCGCTGGCACCTCAGGGTTTCGCGCTGGCGACGGACATCGCCGAATGGCTGGTCCGCCAGGGCGTGCCGTTCCGCGAGGCGCACGAGCTCTCCGGCGCCGCGGTCAAGCAAGCCGAAAGCCGCGGCGTCGAGCTCTGGGACCTCACGGACGAGGAATACGCCGCCATCTCGGGGCACCTGACGCCGGAGGTCCGCTCGGTCCTGTCCACCGAGGGTTCGCTCAACAGCCGGAACTCGCAGGGCGGCACCGCACCGGCCGCCGTCGAACGCCAGCTGCTGGCCCTCGAGGGCGAGCTCGCCGGCGTGCGCGAGTACGCGGGGTAGCAACCCTCCCCACGACGGCGCCCGCGCCCGACGCGAGTTGGCACTTCGCGGCAGTGTTTTTCGCGAACACTGCCGTGAAGTGACAACTCGCTGGCGTTTAAGCTGGGCGCATGAGCGAATCATTCCGCCAACTGCTGCGTGCCCTTCCCGACTTCCCGGAAGTTCTCCCGGACTTCGACCCGGCGGCGGCGCCCGCGGACCCCGCGGAGCTGTTCCGGCTGTGGCTGGACGAGGCCCTGGCGGCCGGGGTGCCGCAGCCCAACGCGTGCAGCCTGGCCACCGCCGATGAGCACGGCCGGCCGTCGTCGCGGATGCTGATCCTAAAGGACATCGACGCCGACGGCTGGCACTTCGCGACCTCCCGGGAATCCCGGAAAGGCAAGGAGCTAACAGCCAACCCGCATGCGGCGCTGAACTTCTTCTGGCAGCAGCAGGGCCGCCAGGTGCGGGTGGCCGGGGACGTCGTGGAGCTGTCCGCCGAGGCCTCGGCCGCGGACTGGCGGGCCCGGCCCGGCGCCGACAGCGGCGACAATGAAAACACAGACTGGCAGCTCTACGCCATCCGGGCCCGCGAAATCGAATTCTGGCAGGCCCGGCACGACCGCCGGCACATCCGGCACCGCTACGCGCCCCGCTGATCGGGCAACGCTCAGTTAATCCGACTTAATTGGGTGGCTCGGTTTAGGATGGGCGCCATGACCTCAATCACACCAGAGAACCTTCGGGCAGAACTGCACCGCGCCGCCGGCGTCGTGGCCGGAATCGCCGCGAAGCTGACGGAACAGGACATCAAAGCTCCGTCGGAACTGCCCGGCTGGAGCCGCGGGCACGTGCTGGCCCACATCTGCGGGATCGCCAACGCAATGGGCCGCCAGCTCGAATACGCCGCCCGCGTCGAGGCCGTGGAACTCTACGACGGCGGCTTCGAGGGGCGGAACCGCGCCATCGAGATGGCGGCCGGCCACAGCCTCGCGCAGCACCGGGCCGACCTCGACGCAGCGCTGGACCGGGCCCTAAGCGCCTTCGACTCCCTCGACGCTGCGGGCTGGCGTGAGCCCATCACCTACCGCGGGGGAGTCGTGTTCGACGGCGGCCTGGCGCTGTGGCGCGAACTCGTCATCCATGCCGCCGATCTCGGCACCGGCCATGGACCGGAAACCTGGAGCCGCCCCTTCTGCGGGCACCTTTTCGATTTCCTTTCCGCCCGGGTACCCGAGGGCCAGCGCTTCGTGCTGCAGCCACTCGGCCTGCCCGCGGTGGCCATCGGGAGCGGCGCAACATCGACAGTGATCAACGGCATGCTGACGGACATCGCCGCGTGGCTCGCTGGCCGCACCCCCACCCTCGGCAGCCTGCGCGCGACCGCCGCGGCCGACGGCGTCGACCTGCCGGAGCTGCTGCCCTGGCCTGCCGGGGTGCCCGTCAACAACTGAGCGCGCCCGGGGCCCGGCAGGCCGAAGGGAATAAGGCCTAGGGACGTGCCGTCGCGAGGGCGAGTTCGCGTTCCCGGTCCAACAGGCTGCCCTTGACGGCCAGACCCCAGCGGAAGCCGCCCAGGGTCCCGTCGGTGCGGATCACGCGGTGGCAGGGAACAAACAGGGCCGCCGCGTTGAAGGCGCAGGCACTGGCCGCCGCCCGGACGGCCTTGGCGTTGCCGGACAGCTCCGCGTACTCCGTATAGGTCACGGGGCGGCCCGGAGCGACTGTGCGCAGCACGTCCCAGGCATGGCTGCGGAACGGACCGGACTTCTGCAGCACCGGCACCGCCATGGCCGGTTCCGGATCGCCGGCGTAGAACGCCTCCACGGCCTCGGAGATGTCGCCGAGCCCGGTGACGGTCTCGAATGCGGCCGGCAGCAGGTCAGCATGGATCTGGCCCGTCAGCTCACCGGGAACGGCGGTCCAGCCCGATGACAGGACGGCGCCGTCGCGGGCAATGATGGTGAACGGACCGTCCGGGGTGGACATGGTCAACAACTGGGCTTTCATGGTTTCGCTTTCTTCGGAGTCTGCTTGTGGTCCTGCATTGGAGCCGGCCTCAGTGGCCGGGACGGGTTGCGCGCCGCGGCCTGGGCAGCCGCTGCTGCGCGCCACAGGTGCATGGTGGCGTAGGAGCGCCAGGGGCTGACCTCACGGAAATCGGGGGCCAGGGTGGCGCCGTCGGGGGTTTGGGCCAGTGAGCGGATCCCGTTGCGGACCGCGGCGTCGTTGGCCAGGAACACATCCGGCGCGCCGATGACCCGCATCGCGACGTATCCCACGGTCCACGGTCCGACGCCGGCCAGGGGCAGTAGCTTGGCCTCCAGCCCCCGCACGTCATCGCCATAGCCGAAGTCGAGGTCGCCCGAGGCCATCGCCGCCGCGGCGCCCCGGACAGCATCGATCCGCCGCTGAGGGCCGCGGAGCAGTTCGAAGCCGGTCCCGGCAATCTCGGCGGCCGTCGGGAACAGTTGGTGGAGGCCGTCGTCGGGCACCAGGCTCGCGCTCCCGGCCGCGGAAAGCTGGACCAGGGCGGTCCGCGCGGCGGCCACGGTGATCTGTTGGCCGATCATCGCCCGGATCAGCAGTTCCTGCGGATCAACGGCGCCGGGCATCCGCATGCCCGGCGTGCGCGCCACCGCGGCGGCCAGCCGGGGGTCGGCCGCGAGGGCGGCATCGATGGCGACGGGATCGGCGTCCAGGTCCAGCAGCCGGCGGACCCTGCTCAGCAGGGCGGCCAGGTCCCGGAGGTCGACGGCGCCGATGGTCAGCACGAGCGGACGCCCGGCCGCGCCGGCGTCGTAATCCACCCGGAAGCGGGCATCGCCGTGGGCCAACCGCAGGGTCCGGGCGTAGGAACTGGACGTTCCTGCCTCGATCCCGGGGATGGCGCGGACGGCCAGGAAATCGAAGACGCCGGGGTCGAACGGTTCGCGGTACGGAAGGTTGAGCGTGAGCGCTGTGGTCGCCGCGGGGGAGCGGTGATGCCGCGCTGTGGCCCGGAGCGCGGAAGGCGTCATCGCAAAGACCTCGCCGATGGTCTCGTTGAACTGGCGCACGCTGCTGAATCCTGCGGCGAAGGCGATGTCCGAGACTTTCATGGCGGTGGAGACCAGCAGGGTGCGGGCGGTCTGGGCGCGGCTCGCCCGCGCCAGGGACAGCGGGCCGGCGCCGAGCTCGTGGCTGAGGATCCGGTTCAGCTGGCGCGAGGAGTAGCCGAGCCGGGCCGCCAGCCCCTCGACGCCGTCGCGGTTGATCACGCCGTCGTTGATGAGCCGCATGGCCCGGCCGGCGATATCGGAGCGCACGTTCCAGGCCGGCGTGCCGGGCACGGCCTCGGGCAGGCAGCGTTTGCACGCACGGTAGCCGGCGTCGTGCGCCGCGGCGGACGTTTCATAGAACGTGACGTTGTCCGCCTTGGGCGTCCGCGCCGGGCACGACGGCCGGCAATAGATGCCGGTGGTCCGGACAGCGGTGTAGAACTGCCCGTCGAATCGGKTGTCCCGGGCATCGATTGCCCGGTAGCGCTGCCAGAAGTCCATCACCCCATCCTGCCAGCTTCGCGGAACGGCTGCTAGCGGAATTCGGACACGGCCGTACGGTCGTTCGGCGGTGTTTGTTAAAGTCTGAGCATGACTTCCAGCCCGCTTCCTGCCAAGTCCGGCACGGAGTCCGGCGCGGCCGTGTCCGTCCGCGAGCTGCTCTCGGCCGATGCCCGGCACGTGGCGCCGCTGATCCTCGGCGCGGTGTTGACGCACGACGGGCCCGGCGGATCCGTCTCAGTTCGGATTACCGAGGTGGAGGCCTACCTGGGCCCGCATGATTCGCACCACCCTGACCCCGGGTCCCACACTTTCCGCGGCCAAACGGCCCGCAACGCCCCGATGTTCGGCCCGGCCGGCCACCTCTACGTGTATTTCACGTATGGGATGCACCATTGCGCCAATATCGTCTGCGGGCCAGAGGGCGTGGCGTCGGCGCTGCTGCTGCGGGCCGGCGAAGTGGTCGCGGGACATGAGCTGGCGAGGGCCAGGCGGCCGACGTCGAAATCGGACAGCGACCTCGCGAGCGGGCCTGCCCGGCTGGCCACCGCGCTGGGGTTGACGACGGCGGACAGCGGGCGGGATGCCCTCGCGCCGCCGTTCCGGCTGGAACCGGCCGCGCACCCGCCGGAGGGGGTCGCTGCGGTCATCAGCTCCGGTCCGCGCGTCGGCGTCTCCGGCGCCGGCGGCAGCCACGTGTACCCCTGGCGGTTCTGGCTCAGCGGCGACCCGACCGTCTCCCGCTACAAGGCGGCAAAGCCGGCAAAGGCGCCCAGCGCCCGCGGCGCGTAGCGTGGCCGGCACTCGGTACACGCCGTGCCGGCTCCCTGATGCCGGCACGTGCGGTGGGGGATGATGGAGCATTATGGGCGAGGGGAAGCGCGGAAAACCGGGCAGCGAGCTGGAGCGGCTCCAGATCTTCGCGGAGCTGGCCACCGAGTACTTCCGCATGGTGGAACTGTTCACCCCTGACGGCGAGCAGGTCGCGGTGGACTCCGTCGAGGCAGAGCGCAGGCACTGGGTTGAGCTCTTCCGTGCTGCCCTGCTGCGCAAATTCATCGTTCCCGAAGAGCACGTTTCGCTCAAACTCGTAGTGCGGGCCCTGCGCCTGTGCAACTACTCGGCGGACTCCCGGATAGCCCAGGGCGCAGCGGAAGCGGCCGGGATGTTCACCAACGGGATGATCCGGGACCGCGAGGCGCTGATGGCCGAAATCGCCTTGGCTGACCATGATTTGTTCGAGGACGTCCTCTACGGACGGCTCCTTCACGGTGACGCCGACAGGTTCCGCCGGTCCGGATGGGCCGCGGACTACGACCGGCTGAGCAGCGTGGCGGCCGGGCGGTTCGAGGCCGAGCGCGCGCTCCGGAAAGCGCTGGGCGTCGTCTCCTACGGGCTCGCGAACGAACTCCTGCGCCCGCCGGAACCGGACGACTCCGTGCCTCCGGAAGCTGTGCCTCCGGAAGCTGGGCCGCCAACGGCACGGGACTAGGGGTTCCAGGTGGCGGCGAAGCTGCCCAGCCCGTAGTCGGCGCCGACGGCGAAGGGGGCGAGGCGGCGCCGCAGGCCTTCGCGCACTTGCGGCCACTCCTGCGCGAGGATCGAGAAAACGGCGGTGTCCGCTCGTCCCCCGCCGGGCGCCGCGCGGTGGCCGCGGAGGACCCCCTCGAATTGGGCGCCAAGCCGTTCGATCGCCGTCGCGCTCCGGGTGTTGCGGGCGTCGCAGCGGAAAGCGACCCGGTCCACTTCCAGTACCTCATAGGCGTAGGCGAGGAGCATATGCTTGCTCGCCGGATTGACGTGGCTGCCCCAGAACTGCCGCCCGTAGAATGTTCCGCCGATTTCCAGGCGTTGCTGGGCCGGAACGTAGTCGCGCAGGGACGTCGTGCCCAGCAGGGCGCCGGTGCGCCCGTCCGTCACGGCGAAGGGGATGGTGGCAGGATCCTGCAGCCGTGACTGGAACAGCACTGCAAGTTCACGGGCCGTCCCAGGCATGGGCGCCGCCATGCCTGCCCACATGCCGGCGTCCACAAAATCAAAGAGGCCTGCCGCATGGTGCGGGGCCAGTGGAACCAGACGAACCCCATGGCCGGAGAGGACGATTTCGTGTCGCATTCGAGCATTCAATCACCGGCGGGGTGGACGGGAGCGGTGAGTCCGGCGCCGACAGCGTGAACATTAGATGGCCGGTGGGTTGCCGCGCATCCGCCGGCCCGGGACGCCGCGGCCCGGCAGCCTTCCTGCTACCAGCCAGTAAGGTGGATGGGTGAATCAAAGCGAGCCGAACCAGACGACGACTGCAATGCCGGTGGATGAGCTGATCAAGGGCCTGTGCGCCACCATCCCGGACTATCCCAAACCCGGAGTCAGTTTCAAGGACCTGACCCCGGTGTTCGCCGACGGCGCCGCCTTCGGGGCCGTCGTCGACGCCCTGGTGGGACCTTTCCAGGGCCAGTTTGACGCCGTCGCCGGAGTGGAAGCCCGCGGCTTCCTGCTCGCGGCGGCCGCCGCCTACGCCACCGGGACCGGAGTCATCACGGTCCGCAAGGCCGGCAAGCTGCCGCGCGAGGTGTTCTCCGAGGACTACGCCTTGGAGTACGGCACCGCCACCCTTGAGCTGCACACCACGGACCTGGCGCCGGGGAGCCGGGTTCTGATCCTCGACGACGTGCTGGCCACGGGCGGCACGCTCGGCGCCGCGGCGCGTCTGTTCGAGCGGTGCGGGATCCACGTGGCCGGCATCGGCGTGGTCATGGAACTCGACGAACTTGGCGGCCGCACAGCCCTGACCGGCCACAACGTCCGGTCCCTGCTGCGGATCTAGCGGGCCGGATGGTCTGGACCATCCGGGACGTGTCGGTAGAATTCCCTGACGAAGACTGCCTTGGCATTGTTTGGCGACATGCAACAGCCGTGCCCGCCGAAATGGCTGTAGAATGGTGGGTCCGTCTTTTTCGATAGGGGAACGTTCGATGCACGACGCTGATTTGGCCCATGAACGCGACTATGTGGCCGGACTTTACGCCCGGCTCGATGAGTTGCGGGCGGAGAAGCGCACCCAGCTGGCCCAGGTGCGCCGGGCCGGTGCCGTGGGCACCATGCAGAACGTTTCCGAACGCGATGCCTTCGCCGCCCTCTACGAGGACCGCCTCGCCCAGCTCGACGCCGTCGATGACCGGCTCGTGTTCGGCCGCCTGGACCTGGATTCCGGGGAGGCCCAGTACATCGGCCGCATCGGCCTGACCACCGAGGACCTGCAGCGGCTCATGGTGGACTGGCGTGCGCCCGAGGCCGGCCATTTCTACCAGGCCACGGCGTTCGACCGGCAGGGCGTCCGCCGCCGCCGTCACCTGATCCTGCAGGGCCGCGAGGTCAAGGCAATCGAGGACGACGTGCTCGACGCCGACATGCTCGCCGACAACGATTCGCTCCAGGGCGAGGGCGCCCTGCTGGCTGCCCTGAACTCCAAGCGGACGGGCCGGATGTCAGACATCGTCGGCACCATCCAGTCCGAGCAGGACCGGATCATCCGTTCCTCCATCTCCGGCGCCCTCGTGGTCCAGGGCGGCCCGGGCACGGGCAAGACCGCCGTCGCCCTGCACCGCGCCGCGTACCTGCTCTACACGCACCGGGACAGGCTCAAGAGCGCCGGCGTCCTGCTGGTGGGACCGACGTCGTCCTTCATGAAGTACATCGAACGCGTGCTGCCCTCGCTCGGCGAGACCGGCGTCGTCATGGCGAGCCTGGGCCGGCTCATGCCCGGCATCACCGCCGTCGCCGAGCCGGACTCCGCCGTCGCCGCCATCAAGGGCCGGCTCGACATGGCCGAGGTGGTCGCCAACGCCGTGGCCAACCGGCAGCGCATTCCGGCCGGAAACCGGACCCTGGAGGTTGACGGCCGCAAGCTGGTCCTCACACCCAGGCAGGTCCGCCGCGCCAAGGAAAGGGCGCGCGCCACCGGCAAACCTCACAACGAGGCCCGCGTCTCCTTCGTCAAGATCCTGCTCCGCGAATTGACCGAGCAGATGACGGAGCTGGTGGAGGCAGGCAACATCGGCAACAACGCCGACCGCTCCTACCTGGCCGAGGATGTCCGCTCGGCCCGGGATGTCCGGATCGCCCTGAACCTGTGCTGGATGCCGATGACTCCGGAGAAGCTCGTGGGGGAGCTGCTCAGCAAGCCGGCCATCCTCGAGGCATGCACCCCGCATCTCAGCCCGGAGGAACGCGCGTTGCTGCTCCGACCGGCCGATTCGCCCTGGACCGAGTCCGATGTGCCGCTGCTGGACGAGGCTGCCGAATTGCTCGGCGAGCTTGATGCCGCCGCCGGGCGCGGCCTGGCGCAGCAGGAACAGGACCGTGCCCGCGACCTGGCCAACGCCAAGCAGACCCTGGTCAACATGGAAACCGCCGGCGTGGACGTCCTTGTCACGGCCGAAGACCTGGTGGACCAGAACCAGGAGCGGGAGACGCGGCTGACCGCTGCAGAGCGTGCCACCACGGACCGTTCCTGGGCCTTCGGGCACATTGTGGTGGACGAAGCGCAGGAGCTGTCACCCATGCAGTGGCGGCTGCTGGTCCGCCGCTGCCCGCTGAAGTCCTTTACGATCGTGGGCGACATCGCCCAGACCAGTTCCGTTGCCGGCGCCAACTCGTGGCACAGCGCGCTGGGCCCCATGTTCGGCGACCGCTGGCAGCTCGAGGAGCTGACCGTCAACTACCGCACCCCGTCCCAGATCGCCGAGGCCGCCGCCCGTATGGCCACCGCGGCCGGACTGGTGGTTTCGGCGCCCAAGGCCGTGAGGGAAGGGCGCTGGTCGCCGGTCATCGACAAGGTCGGCGAGGGCCAGATCGTCAACAAGCTGGTTGAGGTGCTTCCGGAGGAACTGGAGGCCATCGAGGGCGGCCTGCTGGCGGTCATCGCCGACGGCGACCTTCTCCCCGAAGCCAGCGCGGCACTGCGGGCCGCATACGGCCACCGTGTCGGGACAGGCGCGGGGAGTTACGCGCAGGACATCGTGGTGATCAGTCCCCGCGAGGCAAAGGGACTGGAATTCGACGGCGTCGTGGTGCTGGAACCGACGGACATGCTCAACCACGAGCACGGCCGGGTGGGCGACCTGTATGTGGCGATGACCCGGCCCACCCAGCGCCTGCGGCTCATCGCCGCCGCCGGAGTCCCGGCAGGCATCGAGGAGTAGGCCCGGGCCGGCTGGCGTCACCTGCGCTGCGTCCCGGTTGATCCTGCTAACTTAGATTCCGTGTCCCAGCTAAATATTCTCGATGCCCAGCAGAACGATCCCAGCTTTGCCAATATCTGGCAGGAGCTGAAATGGCGCGGCCTTGTCCACGTCTCCACGGATGAGGCGGAGCTCGAAAAGCTCCTCGCCGGCGACCCCGTGACGTATTACTGCGGCTTCGATCCGACCGCGCCGAGCCTGCACCTGGGCAACCTGGTCCAGCTGCTGCTCATGCGACGGATCCAGCTGGCCGGCCACAAGCCGCTCGGACTGGTGGGTGGCTCCACGGGCTTGATCGGTGATCCGCGTCCGACGGCGGAACGCACCCTCAACACCAAGGACACTGTGTCCGAGTGGGTGGGCTACCTTCAGGCCCAGGTCCGCCGCTTCCTGAGTTTCGAGGGCGACAACGCAGCCCGGATGGTCAACAACCTGGATTGGACGGCGCCCCTGAGCGCCATCGACTTCCTGCGTGAGATCGGCAAACACTACCGTGTCGGCACCATGCTCCGCAAGGACGCCGTTGCCTCCCGCCTCAGCTCTGATGAAGGCATCAGCTACACGGAGTTCAGCTACCAGATCCTGCAGGGCATGGACTACCTGCAGTTGTTCCGCGACTACGGTTGCAAGCTGCAGACCGGCGGCTCGGATCAGTGGGGCAACCTCACCAGTGGCACCGAGCTCATCCGCAAGGTCGAGGGCAAGCATGTCCACGCCCTGGGAACGCCGCTCATCACCAACTCTGACGGCACCAAGTTCGGCAAGAGCGAGGGCAATGCGATCTGGCTGGATCCGGCCATGTGCAGCCCGTACGCCTTTTACCAGTTCTGGCTTAACACGGCGGACGCCGATGTCGCGGACCGCCTCAAAGTGTTCACCTTCCTGAGCCGCTCCGAGATTGAGGAACTGGAGCTCGCGATCGCCGAACGGCCCTTCGCCCGCGAGGGCCAGCGGAAGCTGGCCTACGAGGTGACCTCGCTCGTCCATGGCGTGGACGCCACCGAGAAGGTCATTGCGGCTTCCGCCGCGGTGTTCGGCAACGGCGATCTTTCCGTACTGGACGAAGCGACATTGAAGGCGGCGACCTCCGAGTTGCCCTCCGCCACTGTCGACGCCGGCGCCCTGGGCATCATCGAGCTGCTGGTCGCCTCCGGTCTGTCTGAGAGCAAGTCCGCCGCACGCCGCACCGTGGGGGAAGGCGGCGCCTACGTCAACAATGCGAAGGTATCCGATCCTGACGCCGTCATCGCGGCCAGCGAGTTGCTGCACGGGCGCTACCTGCTTCTGCGCCGGGGCAAGAAGAACCTGGCAACGGTGGAAGTCGCCGCGTCCTGACCAGTAGCGAATCCTGACCAGTATCGGATACTGACCAGTACCGACAACGCACCTGCACGCTCCTCCCCGGCCGATTTGCACGGCCCGGGAGGAGCGTGTATTGTTTTCTGAGTCGCCGCCGTTGAGCGGTGACAAACCCCCACAAAAGAGAAGCAATTCTTCATGCGCTAGGCGCACATAATGGAAATTGCTTCAATTCTGCTGGGCGGATTCGCTCCGCGAAGTGAAATTCCGATGAAAATCGCGAATTTGCAAAGTGGAAATGAATGAAATATGCTGTAAACATCGTAGCGAGGAAAAACGAAATAAAGAATTCATGGAAATGAATTGTTTCGGCAAGTATTCGAATGTGTCTGTTGTTTGAGAACTCAATAGTGTGCCAAGTTTGTTGATACCAATTTATTGTATTGAATTGGTTGAATTTGCCGGGCCCGCCACCCCGTGGTGTGGTCTGGTGTTATTTGGCTGGTTTCAAATTTTGTGCAGCGTGTGTGTCCCGTTTTCCCGGGGGCGCATGTTGTGTCTGTTTTACTTCAACGGAGAGTTTGATCCTGGCTCAGGATGAACGCTGGCGGCGTGCTTAACACATGCAAGTCGAACGATGATCCGATGACTCCTCATCGCATGGTGGGGGGTGGAAAGCTTTATTGTGGTTTTGGATGGACTCGCGGCCTATCAGCTTGTTGGTGAGGTAATGGCTCACCAAGGCGACGACGGGTAGCCGGCCTGAGAGGGTGACCGGCCACACTGGGACTGAGACACGGCCCAGACTCCTACGGGAGGCAGCAGTGGGGAATATTGCACAATGGGCGCAAGCCTGATGCAGCGACGCCGCGTGAGGGATGACGGCCTTCGGGTTGTAAACCTCTTTCAGTAGGGAAGAAGCGAAAGTGACGGTACCTGCAGAAGAAGCGCCGGCTAACTACGTGCCAGCAGCCGCGGTAATACGTAGGGCGCAAGCGTTATCCGGAATTATTGGGCGTAAAGAGCTCGTAGGCGGTTTGTCGCGTCTGCCGTGAAAGTCCGGGGCTCAACTCCGGATCTGCGGTGGGTACGGGCAGACTAGAGTGATGTAGGGGAGACTGGAATTCCTGGTGTAGCGGTGAAATGCGCAGATATCAGGAGGAACACCGATGGCGAAGGCAGGTCTCTGGGCATTAACTGACGCTGAGGAGCGAAAGCATGGGGAGCGAACAGGATTAGATACCCTGGTAGTCCATGCCGTAAACGTTGGGCACTAGGTGTGGGGGACATTCCACGTTTTCCGCGCCGTAGCTAACGCATTAAGTGCCCCGCCTGGGGAGTACGGCCGCAAGGCTAAAACTCAAAGGAATTGACGGGGGCCCGCACAAGCGGCGGAGCATGCGGATTAATTCGATGCAACGCGAAGAACCTTACCAAGGCTTGACATGGGCCGGACCGGGCTGGAAACAGTCCTTCCCCTTTGGGGCCGGTTCACAGGTGGTGCATGGTTGTCGTCAGCTCGTGTCGTGAGATGTTGGGTTAAGTCCCGCAACGAGCGCAACCCTCGTTCCATGTTGCCAGCGCGTAATGGCGGGGACTCATGGGAGACTGCCGGGGTCAACTCGGAGGAAGGTGGGGACGACGTCAAATCATCATGCCCCTTATGTCTTGGGCTTCACGCATGCTACAATGGCCGGTACAAAGGGTTGCGATACTGTGAGGTGGAGCTAATCCCAAAAAGCCGGTCTCAGTTCGGATTGGGGTCTGCAACTCGACCCCATGAAGTCGGAGTCGCTAGTAATCGCAGATCAGCAACGCTGCGGTGAATACGTTCCCGGGCCTTGTACACACCGCCCGTCAAGTCACGAAAGTTGGTAACACCCGAAGCCGGTGGCCTAACCCCTTGTGGGAGGGAGCTGTCGAAGGTGGGACTGGCGATTGGGACTAAGTCGTAACAAGGTAGCCGTACCGGAAGGTGCGGCTGGATCACCTCCTTTCTAAGGAGCACCTACAACCACCGTGCCTCATGTATGTGAGTGTTCAGGGGTTGTCAGGAGTACGCCCGTTGCGCAGACGATTGTTCTGCGGCGGGTGCTCACGGGTGGAATATCAACGAATAGCGGCCGCCGGTTCTTCGCCGGCACCCAGTACGGTCCCCTKTGCTTCCCTTGGAAGTGCGGGTGGTCCTGGAACGGTGCGGGAGGGGTGATCAGCGGTTTAGTGTTTGGCACACTGTTGGGTCCTGAGRCAACAGGACCGGGAGGGTTTTTCCTTTCCGGGAYTTGTGTTTCTGGTTTCCTGGCTGCACCGARCATGCATGTGATGTGTGTGGGGTGTGTGGTACGGGGTTGTTGTTTGAGAACTACATAGTGGACGCGAGCATCTTTTATAAGAAGCAATTTCCAAGAATATGAACCTGGATCTGTGCTGTTGCTGCGGTGGTGCCCTTGGGGTGTTGCTGTGGTGATGGTGTGGTTTCTGTGGTTCTCTCGAAAATTACTCCTTGATCTTTTGTGGTCAAGTTTTTAAGAGCACACGGTGGATGCCTTGGCATTAGGAGCCGAAGAAGGACGTAGGAATCTGCGATAAGCCTGGGGGAGTCGATAACCGGACTGTGATCCCAGGGTGTCCGAATGGGGAAACCCCGCCAGGGGCGCGAGCTGCCTGGTGACCCGCATCTGAACACATAGGGTGCGTGGAGGGAACGCGGGGAAGTGAAACATCTCAGTACCCGCAGGAAGAGAAAACAATAGTGATTCCGTCAGTAGTGGCGAGCGAACGCGGATCAGGCTAAACCGTTCCATGTGTGATAGCCGGCGGGCGTTGCATGGTCGGGGTTGTGGGACTTCCCACTCCAGCTCTGCCGGGCTGGGAAGGTGAGAGTGCAGGCATAGGTGAACGGTCTTGAAAGGCCGGCCGTAGAGGGTGTGAGCCCCGTAACCGAAATGTTGTGCACCGCCTGGTGAAGTATCCCAAGTAGCACGGGGCCCGAGAAATCCCGTGCGAATCTGTCAGGACCACCTGATAAGCCTAAATACTCCCTAATGACCGATAGCGGACCAGTACCGTGAGGGAAAGGTGAAAAGTACCCCGGGAGGGGAGTGAAACAGTACCTGAAACCGTGTGCTTACAATCCGTCGGAGCCTCCGCAGCTTGCTGTGTWGGGGTGACGGCGTGCCTTTTGAAGAATGAGCCTGCGAGTTAGTGTTACGTCGCGAGGTTAACCCGTGTGGGGAAGCCGTAGCGAAAGCGAGTCTGAATAGGGCGTTGCAGTGGCGTGATCTAGACCCGAAGCGAAGTGATCTACCCATGGCCAGGTTGAAGCGACGGTAAGACGTCGTGGAGGACCGAACCCACTTCAGTTGAAAATGGAGGGGATGAGCTGTGGGTAGGGGTGAAAGGCCAATCAAACTTCGTGATAGCTGGTTCTCCCCGAAATGCATTTAGGTGCAGCGTTGCGTGTTTCTTACCGGAGGTAGAGCTACTGGATGGCTAATGGGCCCTACAAGGTTACTGACGTCAGCCAAACTCCGAATGCCGGTAAGTGAGAGCGCAGCAGTGAGACTGTGGGGGATAAGCTTCATAGTCGAGAGGGAAACAGCCCAGACCACCAACTAAGGCCCCTAAGCGTGTGCTAAGTGGGAAAGGATGTGGAGTTGCGAAGACAACCAGGAGGTTGGCTTAGAAGCAGCCATCCTTAAAAGAGTGCGTAATAGCTCACTGGTCAAGTGATTCCGCGCCGACAATGTAGCGGGGCTCAAGTACACCGCCGAAGTTGTGGATTTCAGACATTAGCCAAGCCCTTGTGGTTCAGGCGTCTGGAGTGGTAGGGGAGCGTCGTGTGGGCAGTGAAGTCGCGGTGGAAACCAGCGGTGGAGCCTACACGAGTGAGAATGCAGGCATGAGTAGCGAAAGACGGGTGAGAAACCCGTCCGCCGGATGATCAAGGGTTCCAGGGTCAAGCTAATCTGCCCTGGGTAAGTCGGGACCTAAGGCGAGGCCGACAGGCGTAGTCGATGGACAACGGGTTGATATTCCCGTACCGGCGAAAAACCGCCCATGCTGAACAGGGGATACTAACCGCCCGAAACCTGCCYKASMWCCCTTCGGGGGTGAAGGGTTTTGGTGGAGCGCGGGACCTGATCCTGGGAGGCAAGCGTATTAACAGGTGTGACGCAGGAAGGTAGCCGAGCCGGGCGATGGTTGTCCCGGTCTAAGGATGTAGGGCGAACGGTAGGCAAATCCGCCGTTCATGATGCCTGAGATCTGACGGGACCCCCGTATGGGGGGATTCGGTGATCCTATGCTGCCGAGAAAAGCATCGACGCGAGGTTTTAGCCGCCCGTACCCCAAACCGACACAGGTGATCAGGTAGAGAATACTAAGGCGATCGAGAGAATTATGGTTAAGGAACTCGGCAAAATGCCCCCGTAACTTCGGGAGAAGGGGGGCCCCAACCTTGAACACCACTTGCTGGTGGGAGGGGATCGGGGCCGCAGAGACCAGGGGGAAGCGACTGTTTACTAAAAACACAGGTCCGTGCGAAGTCGCAAGACGATGTATACGGACTGACTCCTGCCCGGTGCTGGAAGGTTAAGAGGACCGGTTAGCCGCAAGGCGAAGCTGAGAATTTAAGCCCCAGTAAACGGCGGTGGTAACTATAACCATCCTAAGGTAGCGAAATTCCTTGTCGGGTAAGTTCCGACCTGCACGAATGGAGTAACGACTTCCCCGCTGTCTCAACCATAAACTCGGCGAAATTGCAGTACGAGTAAAGATGCTCGTTACGCGCAGCAGGACGGAAAGACCCCGAGACCTTTACTATAGTTTGGTATTGGTGTTCGGAGTGGCTTGTGTAGGATAGGTGGGAGACGTTGAAGCCCGGACGCCAGTTCGGGTGGAGTCATCGTTGAAATACCACTCTGGTCACTTTGGACATCTAACTTCGGCCCGTAATCCGGGTCAGGGACAGTGCCTGATGGGTAGTTTAACTGGGGCGGTTGCCTCCTAAAAAGTAACGGAGGCGCCCAAAGGTTCCCTCAGCCTGGTTGGCAATCAGGTGTCGAGTGTAAGTGCACAAGGGAGCTTGACTGTGAGAGAGACATCTCGAGCAGGGACGAAAGTCGGGACTAGTGATCCGGCGGTACATTGTGGAATGGCCGTCGCTCAACGGATAAAAGGTACCTCGGGGATAACAGGCTGATCTTGCCCAAGAGTCCATATCGACGGCATGGTTTGGCACCTCGATGTCGGCTCGTCGCATCCTGGGGCTGGAGTAGGTCCCAAGGGTTGGGCTGTTCGCCCATTAAAGCGGTACGCGAGCTGGGTTTAGAACGTCGTGAGACAGTTCGGTCCCTATCCGCTGCGCGCGCAGGAAATTTGAGAAGGGCTGTCCTTAGTACGAGAGGACCGGGACGGACGAACCTCTGGTGTGTCAGTTGTACTGCCAAGTGCACCGCTGATTAGCTACGTTCGGATGGGATAACCGCTGAAAGCATCTAAGCGGGAAGCTCGCTTCGAGATGAGATTTCCATACACCTTGTGTGTGAGAGGCCCCCAGCCAGACCACTGGGTTGATAGGCCGGATGTGGAAGCGAGGACTAACGACTCGTGAAGCTGACCGGTACTAATAGGCCGATAACTTACACCACACACCACCCCGCAAACCCAACTTCAAAAGGGGTTTGCACCCAGGGGTGGTACAAAGAAACAAGACTGCTTGCGTCCACTATGTGGTTCCCA